>JBBRYW010000018.1:0-34312 GCA_038237235.1 Gaiellales bacterium | reverse complement strand
TGGAGGCGGCGGGAATCGAACCCGCGTCCGCGGACGCACCGGACAGAGCGTCTACAAGCTTAGGCTGTCCTTGAAATTCGCCCGCCGGCCGGTGAACAGCCGACCAACCGCCGGGCTAGCCATCCTTCGGTGTCGCGCCGCGGGCGATTGGCTCTCCCTTGGCGCCAAGCCCGTTTGTTGACGCCGCCTACCGAACCACGGGCCCAGTTCGGGGCGACGCGCTGGAGCTAACTCTTAGTTAGGCAGCGAGTGCGAGTTCGTTATCCGCACTTACACGTGTTCCCGGTTGATTAACGAGGCCGACCGGGGACCTCGGCTTGCAGCTCAGCCGGAGAACCGACCACGTCGAAACCAGGTCGCCCCCGTATGTCTCCCGTAGTGTAGCCGCGTGCTCGAAGTTCGGTCGTGCGCGCGCGAAGCGGAGGAGCAGGCCTCGCTCGATCTCTACAACGCTGTCTGGCCGTGGGATGCGGTCTCGATGGTTGAGGTCCGCTCGTTCAAGGCATCGGTGCGCGACTACGTCGACATGCTCGCCCTCGCAGACGGTAAACCGATCGGATCGGCGGCGGTCGCGGTCACGCCGCATCGGCCGAACGTGGCCACCCTGATGCTCACGGTCCCGCCGCCGCATCGGCGGCGCGGCGCAGGCGGCGCGCTCTACCGCGCAGCGTCTGGCTGGGCCGCCGAGCGCGGCCTCGAGGTGTTCGAGGTCGCCGCGCCCGAAGACGATGCCGACGGAATCGCGTTCGCGGACCGCCACGGCTTCGTCGAGATCGAGCGCAACTCGCGCCTCGTCCTGGACCTGACGTCCGCCGGCGCACCACCGGTCGCCGTACCCGAAGGAGTCCGGATCGTCACGTGGGCCGAGCGGCCGGAGCTCGCGCGGCAGATCTACGACGTCGCTTGCCAGGCTTACTCCGATGTGCCTGGCCAGGCAGAAGACGAGCTGGAGCCCTTCGAGGACTGGCTCGCGCACGATATGCAGGGCGCGGGCGACCGGCCGGACGCGACGTTCGTCGCCCTCACGGGCGACGAGGTCGTAGGCTACGCCAAGTTCAGCCTCACCGCCGCCCAGCCCCGAGTCGCCGCACACGACATGACAGGCGTGAAGCGCGCATGGCGGGGCCGTGGAGTCGCGGGCGCACTCAAGCACGCCCAGATCGCGTGGGCCAAGGCCGGCGGCTACGAGCGCCTGCAGACCCAGAATGAGGTTCGGAACGAGCCCATCCGCCGCCTCAACGAGCGGTTGGGCTACCGACCTGCGCCAGGCCGGATCCTGTTTCGCGGACCGCTCGCGCCCTGACGCCGCCCGGAGGCACGAGACCGGGCGCGCCTACCGGTTTCGGACGCTGAGCGCGCGCTCGATTTGACGTTCCGCGTCGCGCTTCGCGAGATCGCGGCGCTTGTCGATCCGTTCCTTGCCGCGTGCGACGGCGAGCTCGACCTTGGCACGCCCGTCCTTGAAGTAGAGCCTGGTCGGAATCAGCGTGAGGCCACGCTCGTTCACCTGCGCTCCCAGCGAGGCGATCTCGCGGCGGTGGAGCAGCAGTTTCCGGTCGCGATCGGGGTCGTGATTGGCGATGTTGCCCTGGTCATAGGTCGAGATATGCGCGCCCACCAGCCAGACCTCGGCACCGCGCACGTCGGCGTAGGCGCGGCGGAGATTCGCCCTCCCTTCGCGAAGTGACTTCACCTCCGTTCCGCTGAGCACGAGCCCAGCCTCCACGCGCTCGAGCAGGTGGTACTCGTGCCGAGCCCGGCGGTTGTCGGCGATGAGCTTCTCTCCCTGACTGCGCGCCATTCCGAGTCGATTGTAGGCTGCGTCGACTTTTCACTTCCGGCACGACGTCGTATCCCATCTGCGCGAGCCTCCCCAGTAGCCTTGTGACCGGAGGGAGGCTCGCGGCCGGCCCCCGGCTCAGCTCGCAGGAGAGAGCTCGACCTTGCCGGCCGGGCGATCGATCGATTCGACGCGCACCGAAGCGGAGTCACCCAGCCGGTAGCGCCTCCCCGTTCGCCGGCCGACGAGGGCTGTGGCCAGCGGGTCGAGCTCGAAGTAATCGTCAGGCAGACGGCGCACGGGCACGTAACCCTCGAAGACATCCCCGAAGCGGACAAACATCCCCGATCCGATTACGCCGGTGATCTCACCCTCGAAGACGTGCTGCCAGCCAAGCTCGAAGAGCTTCCGATCGAGCAGCCATGCGAGACAGATGTCGTCGGCCC
Source organism: Gaiellales bacterium (assembly GCA_038237235.1). Lineage (GTDB taxonomy): Bacteria > Actinomycetota > Thermoleophilia > Gaiellales > Gaiellaceae > JBBRYW01. Next base: position 32,086 of record JBBRYW010000018.1, on the reverse strand, counting down.
GGTACTCGAGCGCGGCGGCCTGCCTCTCCTGCAGCGATGCGTGCTCGGCGAGGCCGCCGAGATCATCCGGCAGCGGCACGTCAGTCACCCCGAGCTCACGAAGCAGCGCCCGGTGGCACACGATGTCGGGGTAGCGCCGTATCGGTGAGGTGAAATGGCAGTACGCGCGGCTCGACAGGCCGGAGTGGCCGAGGTTGCGCGGGTCGTAGCGCGCTTGCTTCAGCGAGCGGAGCACCAGCGCCGGGAAGGCCTCAGCCCCTCGGCCCGCGCCGTTCACGTAGCCGGTGACGAGCTCGGCGGTGGCCGCCGCCAGACGGGCGGCATCGGACGGCGAGAGTCGCTCGTTCTCGGGCATGGCCGGAGTCGGCACTCCGAGCTCGGCTAGCCGCGTGATCAGCAGGGCAACCGACTGCGGTTCGGGTCGCTCGTGGACGCGGTAGAGCGCCTCGCGGTGCCGCGAGGAGAGGAGTCCCGCAACCGCCTCGTTCGCGAGGATCATGAACTCCTCCACGAGAGCGTGCGCGGCCCGCTCCAATTCCCTCCATGCACTCGTCACCCCGCCGCGGCCGTCGAACGCAAACGCTACCTCGGCCGACGAGATACGCAGTGCTCCGCGCCCGAACCGCCGGCGGCGAAGGTCGAGAGCGATCCGCTCGGCGAGTTGCAGCGCCTCCACCGTCGCGGGGTCGGCCTGCTCTCGGCCCGCGAGGATCGCCTCGGCCTGCCCGTAGGTCAGGCGCTCGCGACTGCGGATCACGGATCGATAGAAGAGTGGCTGGCAGAGCGTGAGGTCAGCGTCGAACGGAAGCTCGACGGTGACGCAGAGCCGGTCCTGCTGCGGGCGCAAGCTGCAGGCGTCGTCCGCGAGCGCCGGAGGCAGCATCGAGGCGACGAGTCCCGGCACGTAGGTCGAGAGCGCGCGGTCGGCCGCGCCGACGTCGAGCGGCGACCCCGCCGCGACGAAGTGGGAAACGTCAGCGATATGCACCCACGCTCGGAGGCAATCTCGCTCGCGGACGACCGAGATCGCGTCGTCGAAGTCCTTCGCCGTGTCGGGGTCGATCGTGAACGTGGGCAGGGCGCGCAGATCGACCCGCCCGGTTGGGTCCGGCTCGGGAAGCGCATATGCCTCGAAGCCTCGCCGCAGGCCCGCCTCGGAGAGCAGCCCCTCGAGCACGGTCTCGATCGCACCGGCCGGCCCGAGCACCCGCTCGACTCGAGCACGACCCCGTCCGGGCCGCACGACGGCCAGGTCACCAACGCTTGCCTCGCGTGCGCCCCTCTCGTCCAGCACAAGGGGCACGCCGGGCGCGAAGAACGGCTCTGCCACCCACAGCTTCCCCCGTCGCGCCACCTCCACCACGAGGCGCTCCCCGCGCGTGGGCCGTTCTGCGCTCAGATTCGCAGGAAGCGGCGCATGGTGAGGCCGGAGCCCGCCACGCCCAGGACGAGCCCGATCCCGAGCAGGATCAACGCGTTGAGCGCGAACGGGATCGCAGAGACGCCGGAGCCTGCGTCGATATGGCCGAGGATCGACGGAAGAGCGATCTCCTTGCCCAGCACGAGCAGGATCACGGCAGCGATCGATCCGAGCAAGCCGCAGATCAGGCCCTCCACCATGAACGGGCCCCGCACGAACCAGTTCGAGGCGCCCACGAGTTTCATCACCTCGATCTCACGGCGCCGCGCGAAGATCGACAGGCGGATCGTGTTCGCGATCAGAAGCGTCGAGGCGGTCAAGAGGACGATGATCGCGATCAGGAAGATCGTCTCGATGATCCGTGCGATCCGGAGAATCCGGCTCGCCGTCTTCTTGCCGTACGTCGTCTTCTCGACTCCGGCCGGAAGCGGATGCATGCTCCGGTCGATCTCGTCCACGTATTCGCCCTTCGCCGGCCGGACCTCCTCGGAGGCGGGAAGCGGGTTGGACGTGATGTTGCGAACGAGCTCGGGCGCGCGTGAGCGCATCCGCTTGAGCGCCTCATCCTTCGAGACGAACGTGACACCGTTCCTCTTCACGAGCGGGTTCGACTCGAGCTTGATGCGAACCGCGTTGATCTCCTTCGCCGTCGCCGCGCCGCGCCCCGGGCAGGAGACGTCCGTGCAGAAGTAGACGTTATCGAGCAGTGTGCCCTTCGTCTGGTTGCTCCACGAGCGCGCGAAGGTGCCGAATGCGATCAGAAGCCCGACCAGGAACATCCCGATCAGGACGGTCATCGTGGCCGCGACAGTCGTGGAGAGGCTGACGCGCACTGACCGCAGCGCCTCCGACATCAGGAAACGGAACTTCATTCGTTCGCGTAGCCGCCGCGCCGCTCGTCCCGGACGAGCGACCCCTCCTCGAGCGCGATCACTCGTTTTCGCATCTTGTCGACCATCTCGCGGTCATGGGTAACCATCAGGACGGTTGTCCCGGAGCGGTTGATGCGATAGAGGAGCTGCATGATCCCGACGGACGTGTCCGGGTCGAGATTGCCGGTTGGCTCGTCGCAGACGAGCAGCGGCGGGTGATTGACGAACGCGCGCGCGATCGAGACGCGCTGCTGCTCGCCGCCGGAGAGCTCGTGCGGATACGAGTTCATCTTCTGCGCAAGGCCGACGAGACTCAGCACCTCGGGCACCTTCCGGCGAACCGAGCTCCGGCTCTCGCCCTGCACACGCAGGGCGTACCCGACATTCTCGGCCGCGGTTCGGTTCGGAAGCAGCTTGAAGTCCTGGAAGACGCAGCCAAGGTTGCGCCGAAGCAGCGGTACCTTCGAGCGCTTGAGGCGCCCGAGGTCGCGGCCCCCGACGATGATGCGGCCGTCCGTCGGCTCGAGCTCCTTCAGCAACAGTCGCACGACGGTCGACTTGCCCGAGCCCGAGGGGCCGACGACGAAGACGAACTCGCCCTTGTCGATCACGAACGACACGTCTGCGAGCGCGGTCACATGGGGCTCGTAGACCTTCGTCACGCCCTCGAACACGATCATCGCGGCAGGGCTCGCCACGCCGGAGCGCGCCGGGCGGTCGGCGAGGGCCGTGGGAGGAGGTGTCTGGAGCTCTGTTTCCTGCACCGGATCGGGAAGGGTCGCGCGCCGGGCCGGTCGAACTGGCGAGCCGGGCAGTCTAGCGAAAGACTTCAACTACAGCACTTTTCCAGCAGCTTTCGCCAGGAGATACGCCTGGATGAAGCCTTCGAGAGTTCCATCGAGCACGGCCTGAGTGTTGCCGGTCTCGAACTCGGTTCTGTGGTCTTTGACGAGTTGGTAGGGATGAAGCACGTAACTACGGATTTGACTGCCGAACCCGATCTCCTGCGCGACGCCGCGCTCACGTGCGAGCTCCTCCTCCCGCAGCTCCTGCTCGCGCTCGACGAGCCGCGACTTCAGGATTCGAAGCGCCGTCTGCTTGTTCGAGGCCTGCGAGCGCTCGTTCTGGCACTGGACGACGATTCCGGTTGGCAGGTGGGTGATGCGAACGGCCGAGTCGGTCTTGTTGACGTGCTGACCCCCGGCTCCGCTCGCGCGGTATGTGTCGATGCGCAGATCCTCGTCGCTGATCTCCACCTCGACGTCGTCCGGCAGAAGCGGGCTCACGATCACCTGGGCGAACGAGGTATGGCGACGATGAGCCTGGTCGAACGGCGAATGTCGGACGAGCCGGTGCACTCCACGCTCGGCCTTCAGGATGCCATAGGCGTTCTCGCCGGCCACCGTGAAGGTCGCGGACTTCAGGCCGGCCTCCTCCCCAGGGCTTGCCTCAACGAGCTCGGCGCGAAATCCGCGGTTCTCCGCCCAGCGAAGATACATGCGTAGAGCGATCTCGGCCCAGTCCTGGGCGTCCGTTCCGCCCGCGCCAGCGTGGATCGTGACAACCGCGTCGCCGACGTCGTACTCACCGTTGAAGAGCGCATCCTCTGTCAGTCGATCCAGCTCGCGCTGAATCGGGCGCAGGTTTGTCCCGATCTCGTCCGCGAGCTCGCCGTCCAGCTCGAGGAGCTCCCGGGCGTCCTGGTACTCGCCGCGCAGTCGCTCGTAGCGCTGAAGGTTCTTGACGAGTCGAGCGTGCTCCGCCGAGACGGACGCCGCGTGCCGCTGGTCGTCCCAGAAGCCGGGCTTACCCAGCTCGAGCTCGATCTCCGCGATTCGCTTCGTTACCGAGTCGGGGTCAAAGGTAATCACGGACCCAGTCGAGCCGGGTCCCGATCTCCTCGAGCTGCTGGTGCAGCGGCGCGCCGGTCTGTCCGTCCATCTATCCCGCTACTCCCAAGCCGCCCCGGCCACGCGGCCTATGCCCCGTGACACTTCTTGTACTTCTTGCCGGAGCCGCACCAGCAGGGATCGTTGCGGCCAGTCTTCTCCCGCTCGGACGTGACGCGCTGGGGCGTGGTGGCGACGGCCGTCCCGCCTCCTGCGAAGAGGCCCGCCGTGGAAGTCGAGCCGCCACTCGCTCCGCCGCCGTTCGTCTCCCGCGCTCCGGCTGCCGCGATCGCTTCCGCGCCGGCGAGGGACTCATGCTCGTAGGCGAGTGCCCGCGAGTCGCCGTTCTGCCCGTCCTGCGCTGCCTCGAAAACCGCCGCGTCCTCCGGCGCGATCTCGGCGTGAAAGAGAAGCGCAACCACCTCCTCCCGGATAGCCAGGTTCAGCTCCTCGAACATCGCGTGGCCTTCCGCGGTGTACTCGACCAGCGGGTCCTTCTGGGCCATCGCACGCAGGTGCACGCCCTCGCGGAGGTAGTCCATGTTCTCGAGGTGCTCGCGCCAGCGGGTGTCGACGACCTGGAGCATCACGTAGCGCTCGAGGTCGCGCATCAGCGGCTGGCCTGTATCCGGGTTCTCCGGAATACCCTGCTCCTTCTCGCGGTACGCGTCGAGCGCATCCTCGGCGAACTCGTCAGTCAGCGCCTGCCGGTCGAGCTCGACCTCCTCGCGAAGCTCCTCGGCGGTGATGTCGGAGCCGTAGAGATCGACCATTCCCTGGCAGAGGCCATCGATGTCCCATCCCTCGACGAAGTCGCCTTCCGTGTACTGGCTGACGACGCGCGCGACCACCTGCTCGATCCATGCGCGCACGTCGTCCGAGAGGTCCTCGCCTTCGAGCACACGACGGCGTTGCTCGTAGACCACGAGGCGCTGCTTGTTCATCACATCGTCGTACTTGAGCACGTTCTTCCGCGCGACGAAGTTCTGCTCCTCGACCTTTTTCTGGGCACCCTCGATCTGGTTCGAGAGCACCTTCGCTTCCATCGGCTGGTCGTCGGGGAGCTTGAAGCGCTCCATGATGTTGTAGATCCGGTCACCGGAGAACAGGCGCACGAGATCGTCCTGACCCGAAAGGTAGAAGCGAGTGTCGCCGGGGTCGCCCTGGCGCCCCGAGCGGCCGCGCAGCTGATTGTCGATGCGACGCGCCTCGTGCCGCTCGGTGCCGAGAACGTAGAGCCCGCCGACCTCGCGGACACCGTCGCCAAGCTTGATGTCGACACCTCGACCGGCCATGTTCGTCGCGATCGTCACGGCGCCGATCTGGCCCGCATCCTTGATGATCTCGGCCTCCCGGGCATGCTCCTTCGCGTTCAGCACGCTGTGAGGGACGCCTCTGCGGGTGAGGACCTCGGACAGGTGCTCAGAGGTCTCCACAGCGATCGTGCCGACGAGCACAGGCTGCCCTTTCTGGTGGCGCTCGTGAATGTCGTCGGCGACGGCGGCGAACTTGGCGTCTCTCGTCTTGTAGATGTAGTCGTTGTTGTCCGCTCGCGCAACTGCCTGGTTGGTCGGGATCTCGGCGACGTGGAGCCCGTAGATCTCGACGAACTCCTTCTCCTCGGTCTTCGCGGTCCCGGTCATGCCGCCGAGCTTCTCGTAGAGCCTGAAGTAGTTCTGCAGGGTGATCGTCGCCAGCGTGACGTGTTCCTCCTGGATCTTCACGCCCTCCTTCGCCTCGACCGCCTGGTGGAGACCCTCGGACCAGCGCCGGCCCTCCATGATGCGGCCCGTGAACTCGTCCACGATCTTGACCTCCCCGTCCTGGAGCACGTAGTCGATGTCACGCTTGTAGAGCGACTCGGCCTTGAGCGCCTGATTCAGGTGGTTGACGAGTTGCACGTTTCGCGGGTCGTACAGATTGTCGATTCGCATCGCCCGCTCGACCTTCTCGATTCCCTCCGGCAGCGGCGACACGGTCTTGTGCTTCTCGTCGAAGACGTAGTCGCCGCGCTCCTCCTCCTTCGGCTGCGTCTTCGACACGAACTTGTAGGCCACGCCCTCGAGCGTCTTCACGACCCGGGCGAAGTCGTAGTACGTCTCGGCTGCTACCTCTGGCTCGCCCGAGATGATCAGCGGAGTTCGGGCCTCGTCGATCAGGATCGAGTCGACCTCGTCGACGATCCCGTAGTGGTGGCTTCTCTGGACTACACCCTCGAGGGAGACGGCCATGTTGTCGCGGAGGTAGTCGAAGCCGAACTCGGAGTTCGTCCCGTACGTAATCTCGGCTTCGTACGCTGCCCGGCGCTCGTCGAACGGCATCATGTTCTCGATGTAGGCGGCCCGGATGCCGAGCTTCTCGTACACGGGTCCCATCCAGGCGGCGTCACGCTGGGCGAGATAGTCGTTGACGGTCACGAGGTGGACGCCGTCGCCCGGAAGAGCGTTCAGGTACAGAGGCTGGGTTGCCACGAGCGTCTTGCCCTCGCCGGTCTTCATCTCCGCGATGTCGCCCTCGTGGAGGACGATGCCGCCCATCGCCTGGACGTCGAAGATGCGCTGGCCCAGTGCCCGCCTTCCGGCCTCGCGGACGGCCGCGAACGCCTCGAAAAGCAGCTCCTCGAGCGACTCCCCGTTCTCGAGACGCTGCTTGAACTCAACCGTCTTGGCGGCGAGCTCGTCATCCGTCAGCTTCTCGAAGTCAGGCTCGAGCGTGGCGATGTAGGCGGCCTGGTCACGCACGCGCTTGAGGCGACGGCCTTCGCCGAACCGGAGAGCCTTCTCGAAAGACGGAAGCTGGGGCATAGGTACCTAGGGTAGCCGGTCGAGCATCCTTCGAGCTCCCCTAGAGCGGGGTGACCTCGATCTCCCAGAAGGCTCCGGAGAGGTGGTTGCCGAACACGAAGTAGTCGGCGAAGCGGCCGGAGACGAGTTGCTCTAGCTCGGCCGAACCGGCGACCGCAGGCCAACCGTTCACGCGCAGCTCTCGCTCCTGGCCGGACACCCGGAGCGTGAGCTCGTCCCCTTCGATCGGCAACTCGACGACCGTGATCCGCCGCCCCCCTGCAACGAAACCGACGGCCGCGCGTACGACCCGTACGCGAAACGGGGGCTGCAGCTCTTTCCTCACTGCCGCGGCGAATGGCTCTTCTCCGTCGGTAAAGGAGCCCGGCGGCTCGTCCCACTCGATCACGCTTGAGCCATCCGGCAAGACGACGAACTGAACGTCCTCGCCCTTGAACCCGCTCGCTCGAACTGCCTGTACTGCTTCCCACTCCCGATGCCGGTGCACACCGTGGATACCGACCTCGAGGGGCGGCCGGAGGTCGGGCGGCTGGGGGCCCACTAGATGGTCGATCGGAAATTCGAGTGCCGGTTGGGGGCGGCAGCGGCCAAGCCGGGCACCGAGCTCGGCCCAGACGCGAGCCTCCTGCGGCTCAGGCGGGGCAGGCGACAGGTTTTCGCCGGGGCCAGTCCGGCGATCTCGGACGCATAGCGTGCTCTCAGCGCGGGCTCGTATGCCCGGGCAAGAGCGAGCTCGGAAGGTCCGCGCCGTGCCGGGGCTGTCATCCGTCGCCGCTGGAATTTCCGATTGATCATCTACAGCTGCGGCTCGATCAGGCCGTATCTGCCGTCGCGACGGCGGTACACGACGTTTACGTCGCCGGAGTCGGCGCTCTGGAAGACAAAGAAGTCGTGGCCCACCAGCTCGAGCTGGAGAACGGCTTCCTCGGGCGCCATCGGCGCGACCGAGAACTGCTTCGTCTTGACGATCGAATCCTCGTCGTCGACAGAGAGGGCAAGAGCCGGTTCTGCCGCTCCCACACGAAGACGTTGTCGGCGCTTGCGCTTATCGCGATATCGCTTCACCTGTCGGGTGAGCTTGTCGGCGAGCTGGTCGATCGAGGCGCGCATGTCGGTGGCGCTCTCTCTCGCACGCAGAACCGGGCCCTGCGTCCACACGGTCGCCTCGGCGATCTGGCTCTCGGCAATCGACGGGTTCCGCTCCACCGCGAGCTCCAGCTCGATGCGGGACGAGTCGTTCAAGTGCCGATCGAGCTTTGCAAGCTTTTCCTCGGCGTAACGGCGGATCGCCTCGCTGACCTCTGTGTTTCTGGCCTTGATCTGCAGCTGCATTTGCCGCCTCCTCCGTCGAACGGTGCGTGCGCCGCAATCTAACGGAGCGCTCTCGCAAACGTCACCACCTCGACGCGGCTGGCCCCTGCCCGCCGAAGCGCCGACGCCGCCTCGGAAGCCGTAGCCCCCGTCGTGTACACGTCGTCGACGAGGGCGACGGTCGCTGCGGGAGACGCTCTCGCGGCGAACGCCCCGGCGACGTTCCGGCGCCGTTCGGCGAGCCGCAGACCGCGCTGGCGCGGCGAGGCCCGTGTTCGCCCGAGCAGGGGCTCTGCCGGGACGCCCCAGCACCGCGCCAGCTCCTGGGCCAAGCGCTCGGCTGGATGGTGTCCGCGTCGCAGACCGCGCTCGCGGTCGCGGGGGATCCAGGTGAGGGAGGTAGCGGCGGGAGCCGGGATCGCCTCCACGACGATCTCGGCCGCCAGGGCGGCGAGGTTGCGCAGTCCGCGCTCCTTCCACGCCGAGACGAGGCGGCGGACGGCGCCGTCGTAGGCGACGGCGGCCCGCGCCGCCTGGAAGCCGAGCCTCCGGCGCGAGCACTCGCCGCAGCGCTCCACCGGCCACGCTGTGGGAGCGCCGCAGCGGGCACAGAGCGGGCCACGAAGCAACGGGAGCCGGGCCCGGCAGGTCGCGCACAGAGGGTCGCCAGGACGGGCGCAGGCGACACACCGCCACGGCAGCACGAGATCGAGGAACCGCATGTGTCGAGCGTAGGTGGCGACCCGTACCCGGTGGGTGTCAGCTCTGTGTCAGCTCACGCGCGGCCGCGTCGGCTTCTCGCAGCGTCTCATGGGAGCCGATGTCGTACCACTCGCCCGGAACGGGCCAGGCGTAAACGGGCACTCGGGTGTAGAGCCACTGGACAAGGCGGCCCGGCTGGTCGGGATTGTTGCCTTCGGCCAGGTATCGCTGCACGAGGGGAAGGACGCGGGCGGGATAGAAGTAGAGTGCGACGCCGGCCAAGGTGCTCCGTGGCTCGGCCGGCTTCTCCTGGAGGTGCGTGAGTCGGCCGTCGGCGTCGATCTCGACCGAGCTGTAGCGCTTCACGCTCTCTAGGTCGCCGACGTCGTAGACCGCAAGCACCGGCGCGTCATGCTCGAGGCCGAACTGACCGAGCCCCGCCAGCGACTCGGAGAAATAGCTGTCCCCGGCCGCGACGAGCAAGTCGGCGGCGATGCCCTCACGGTGCACGACGAAATCGAGATCTCCGATCGCACCAAGGCGCTTCGTCTCCTCCGTCGTGCCGTCATCGATGATGACCGGCCCGAGCTCGGCTCGCGGGGGCGCGTAGGTCTTGGCCCACTCCCGGAACGAGCCGGCGAACCTTGCGTTTGTGACGACGTAGACGCCGTCGAGCTCCTCCACCTCGGCCAGCTTGTCCAGGAGGTGGTCGAGCACAGGGCGGCCCCCGATCGGCAGCAGGTGCTTCGCCCGGTCTCGGGTAAGCGGGTAGAGCCGGGTCGCGTAACCGGCCGCGAGCACGACGAGCTTCACGTTGCCACGAGCCCGCTGAGCGAGCGCTCGTAGGGCGCCCGATGTACTCCGTCCTCTGTCACGATCGCGCTGATCAGGCTCGCCGGTGTGACATCGAACGCCGGATTCCGCGCAGTGAAGCGGCTCGTCACCTCGGCCGCGGGACGCTCCTCGATGGGGATGTCCGCGCCCGCACGTGTGCCGAGGTCGACGGTCGAGCTTGGCGCCACGACGTAGAACGGAACACCGTGGTACCGCGCCAGGATCGCCAGCCCGTACGTGCCGATCTTGTTCGCCGTATCTCCGTTGGCCGCGATCCGGTCCGCACCGGTCACGGCGCAGTCGAGCTCGCCAGAGGCGAACATCGAGGCGGCAGCGGAGTCCGCAATCACGGCGTGCGGGATACCGGCCGCCTCGAGCTCCCAGGCAGTGAGTCGGCTGCCTTGTAGAAGGGGTCGGGTCTCGTCGACAAGGACGTGCCGCAGCAGCCCGCGGGCCCACGCCGTTCGCAGGGCGCCCACCGCCGACCCGTACCCACCAGTCGCGAGGCCTCCGGCATTGCAGTGCGTGATCGCCCGCGTGCCCGGAGCCAGCAGCGCGGCGGCGTGGTCGCTCATGCGCCGACAACGCTCGACCTCCTCGCGGTGTATCTCACGTGCTCGCTCTGCGAGCGCGTCTGGCGCGCCGGACGCCCTTCGCATCTCGTCGAGCGCCCAACGGAGATTCACCGCCGTCGGGCGCGCGAGCGCGAGAACGTCGTAGGCGTGATCAAGCGGCTCGCCGCGTGCAGCCGCCAATGCGTACCCGTAGGCGGCGGCTATCCCGATGGCGGGGGCACCGCGGACGACCATGTCGCGGATCGCGTCTGCGACCTCGTCGACCGACCGGCATTCGAGCTCAACCATTTCGTCCGGCAGGCGGCGCTGGTCGAGCAAGACGACTCGGTCGGCCTCTAGTCGGAGGATCTGCTCGGGCTCGAGCTCAGGCACGGTCCCATCCCAAGGGCCTGTCCGGAAAGTGGCCGCGGTGGATGACAGGCCGCGTAGCGCCTGTCAGGCGCCCTGGTCGACTTTTCGGACAGGCCCGCACACCCCCACCCACCCGAGGGGAAGACGCCACGCTAGCCCGATCCGTCATACGAAACTACGTCGGATCTGACCCAATTGCTCGGCGTTGGAAGAGCGCGCGAGCCAGCGCCGGGCGTTTACGTCCCCTCGTCCCACGAGGCCAGGTACTTCGACTGTGCGGCAGTGAGCTTGTCGATGTCGACGTTCATCGTCTCGAGCTTCAGGCGCGCGATCTCCGCATCGATCTCCTGCGGAACGACGTACACCTTGCGCTCGAGCCGCGCCGCGTTCTCGACGGCGTACTCGGCCGACAGGGCCTGGTTCGCGAACGACATGTCCATCACCTGGGCCGGATGCCCTTCCGCAGCCGACAGATTGACGAGGCGCCCGTCGGCGATGAGGTAGATCCGACGGTCGTCGTCCAGCCGGAATTCCTCGAGAAGCGGCCGCGCCGTCCGCGTCTCGATCGCGAGCGAGCGCAGGGCGGGTATGTCGATCTCGACGTTGAAGTGACCCGTGTTCGCGAGCACCGCACCGTCCTTCATCCGGCCCATGTGCTCGCCGGTGATCACCGACTTGTCGCCTGTCGCCGTGATGAAGATGTCGCCCACCGCGGCCGCAGAGCCCATCGGCATCACCTGGAAACCGTCCATGACGGCCTCGAGCGCACGCAGCGGATCGACCTCGGTCACGATCACGTGAGCGCCCATTCCCTTCGCGCGCATCGCGACCCCGCGACCGCACCAGCCGTAGCCGGCGATGACCATCGTCCGTCCCGCGAGCAACAGGTTCGTCGCCCGAATGATCCCGTCGATCGTTGACTGTCCCGTCCCGTAGCGGTTGTCGAACAGGTGCTTCGTGTTCGCCTCGTTGACGGCGATGACCGGGAAGCCGAGGGCGCCGTCACGCTCGAGTGCACGGAGGCGGATGACCCCCGTCGTCGTCTCCTCGGTGCCCGCGATGATGTCGCCAAGCTGCTCGCGGCGAGCCGAGTGAAGTACCCCGATCACGTCGGCTCCGTCGTCCATCGTCAACTGCGGCTTGTGGTCGACGGCCGCCTCGATGTGCCGGTAGTACGTGTCGTTGTCCTCGCCCTTGATCGCGAAGACTGCGATCCCGTACTCGTCGACCAGTGCCGCGGCGGTGTCGTCCTGAGTCGAGAGTGGATTGGAGGCGCAGAGCACGATGTCGGCGCCGCCGGCCTGCAGCGTGCGCATCAGGTTGGCGGTCTCGCTCGTCACATGCAGGCAGGCCGCAATCCGGTAGCCGGCGAGCGGCTGCTCCGAGGCGAAACGCTCGCGAATGGCCGCGAGCACGGGCATCTGGCGGTCGGCCCACTCGATCCGGGCTCTCCCGTCGGCAGCAAGAGCGAGATCCTTGACATCGTAGCGCTTGGTAGTAGCCATCGATCCTCTTTTCATTTCTTGGTGGTCGACCAGTCTAGTCTCGGTACTTCAGGCGGCAATCAGCCGCTCGTGCTTACGTTGCTCCCACTCCACCCACGCCGGGCTAATCCCGTTCCCAGGCGCTGCCTCGGCACCCGCGAGCCATGTCTCGACGACAGCGCGCAGCTCCGGCTCGCGGCGGAGGCGAGCTGCGAAGACCATCTCCTGGAGCTCCACACGAAACCGGCGTCGCAGCTCGCGAAGCGAGCGGAGTTGATTCAGCTCGCGAAGGTCATACACCCGGTAGCCAGACGGCGTGCGGCGAGGCACGACGAGACCTTCGAGCTCGAGGTAGCGCAGCATCCGTGCCGACCACCCGGTCCGGGCGGCTGCGTAGCCGACTGTGAGCTCCTCCATGACCCAACATTAACACAACTGTGTCAGTGCTAGGGGCGGCTCGAGCTCTCGCTCTCCACGACTTGTTACCGGCTTCGCCCGTACCGGTCTTCGAGGCGAACCACATCGTCCAGTTCCGGCGTCGAGGCCTCGAGCACGACGGAATCCTCGAGCGCTCGCCAGCGATGCACCGTGCCGGGCTTGATCCGAAAGCTTGCTCCCGGGCCTACTACCTCCGAGTCACGAATAGCGTTACCGGGCGCCGCGATCTCGAGCTCGATCTTGCCTTGATAGACGTAGATCGTCTCATCCTTCACGTTGTGGAACTGGAGACTCAGCTGCTCGCCGGCCCGCACGAACAGGAGCTTGCCGCAGTAATCGTCCGACAACGCCCACACGAGCTCATGGCCCCAGGGCTTCTCCGTGCGCCTGACCTCGAACGCGAACGCGTCGAACCCAGTCAGGTTCGGCGACGATAGATCTGTCACCGCCGGAGCTCCGAACGGCGCTCCTCCAGCTCGGGCAACCCCTCGAGCGGAGACGACGGCCGGCCGATCCCCTCGTAGACGAAGCCGGCGGCCCGCACGGCGGCGGGGTCGAGCAGATTGCGGCCGTCGACGATGAGGGCGTTCCGCATTGCGCGGCGGGTTTCCTCCGAGGCCAGCTCGCGCAGCTCCGGCCACTCCGTGACGATAACGGCCGCATCCGCACCCTGGACGGCCTCGGCTGGGCTGGCGCAGAAGGTGACACCGAACAGCAGCTCGCTCGCGTCCGCCACGGGATCCCAGACGCGGACCTCCGCGCCCTCCCCGAGCAGGCGAGCGGCGATGACGAGGCTCGGTGCCTCGCGCATGTCATCCGTGTTCGGCTTGAACGCGAGCCCGAGCAGGGCGACCTTCTTGCCACGCAGCTTGCCGAGATGCTTCTGCAGCTTCGCCACGACGCGCCGCTTCTGCAGCTCGTTGACCTGCCACACGGCACTCAGCAGCTGGAAGTGGTAGCCGGAGTTGCCGGCCAGCTGCCGCAGAGCGTCGACGTCCTTTGGGAAGCAACTGCCCCCGAAGCCGAGCCCCGCCTGCAGGAAGTGCGGCCCGAGGCGATGGTCCAGGCCAACGCCCTTCGAGACCTGCTCGACGTCGGCGCCGACGAGCTCGCACACGTTTGCGATCTCGTTGATGAAGCTGATGCGCGTCGAGAGAAAGGCGTTCGAGGCGAGCTTGATCATCTCGGAGGAGGCGACGTCCGTGCGGACGAGCGGCGCCTCGAGCTTGGCGTGCAAGGTCTCGACACGGTCGCCGTCGTTCTCGTCGAACGCGCCGATCACGATGCGGTCGGGCTCGAGGAAGTCCCGCACGGCGGTACCCTCGGCGAGAAACTCGGGGTTCGAGACATAGCCAACGTTCGAGAGCCCGCGGGCGTCGAGCGCCGAGCGCACTTTCTCGCCGGTGCCCGGCGGCACCGTGCTCTTCATGACGAGGATCGGCGAACCGCGAACTGAGCCGAGGTCGTCGATCACTGTCCAGAGTCGCGAGAGGTCCGCGTCGCCCGAAGCGGTGGACGGCGTGTCGACGCACACGTAGAGGAAACTCGCCCCCGCCACGGCTTCGCGCGCGTCGAGCGTGAACCGGACCCGCTCGCGATTCAGCTCGAGCAGCTCCGCGAGTCCGGGCTCGTAGATCGGGATCTCGCCTGCGCGAAGCGCCTCGATCTTTTCCTCGACGACGTCGCGGACGACTACGTCATGGCCGAGGTGCGCGAAGCAGACACCGGTCACGAGCCCCGCGTAGCCCGCACCGAAGACCGCGATGCTAGCGCCTCCGGCCATCTACTTGGCCAGCGGGCGCAAGCCCCTGGCGATCGCGATCATCGTCTCGTTCGAGAGCGAGTCGAGCAGGGTATTGACGACCCAGTAGGTCGCCGCGCCCTGCCGCAGCACGATCATGTGCAGATGGGAGCTCGAGAAGTAGTAGTCGAACGTTCTCCCGTCGCGCACATGCCGGAAGCTCCTGCCGGCGAGAACGGGGGCACCCGACCAGTCGGTCTCCTCGATGCCCCAGTACTCGCACGCGACTCCGATCGACTCGCAGGAGGCGGGCTTCTTGAACGTCAGCCTGACGGCCCTGTGGCCGTGCGTGATCGGGTACACGCGAGCGGCGCCGTCGAACGCGGAGTTGCTCTCGAGCACGGTTGGCAACTCCAGCTTGAACGGCACCCGTCTGCGGAGCGGACGAAGCGCCGAGAGCGTCGCTCGTGGGTTCCGCATCACGGCTGCGGGCTCGTGCTTGGGGGTCCTGTCGAGCGGGACGGGCGCGATCGAGCCGTGGAAGGTCGTCCCCACGACGACGATCGCCATGGCTTCCCCCGCCATCGGGGCGAGCCTGCGGGGAAAGCCGCGCCTCGCCTCCGCCGCGCCGAACAGGGTCGCCAGCTGCTGCGCGGCAGCGTGTGCCTGTGCCCGCGCCGGGTTGTAGTAGACGATCGTCTTGTAGTAGTCCCTCCGCGGCGCGTTAGCCTCGGCTCCGTTCGCCGGGAACTCGGTGGCGTACCCGCGCTGGTGCAGCTCGGTGCTCGCGTTCAGTGCCGAGCTGGGAACGCCGTTGCCGTTCACCACGACCACGGTGACCTGCTGCGGCCGCGGGCCCTTTTTCGAGCGGTGCTTCCGGCGGACGCCGGCTGCTGCAGCGGCCTTGTCGCCTGCCTCGAGGTCGGGGTTGGCGAAATCCTCGACGGCCTGCTGGATGCTCGACTGCGGTGCAGTGAGGTCGTAGAGCCCGCTCAGATCCTGAATTCTTGACTGGAAGACGTGGCCCGGGGGCAGGCCATACGCCAGCTTCGCGAAGCGCAGGATGGTGCGCGAAGGGATTGCGCGGCCCCCGTTGCCGCCCTCGCCGGCGTGGACGTTACTCGTGATCGCGCTGACGACGCCGAACAGCTTCGTGATCGAGGCCGAGCTCAGCTGATCCTTGACGGCCCGCACGAAGAGCTGCTGCCGCGCATTCCGGTACAGGTCGCTGTCGGCGTGCCGGTAGCGGACGAAGTCGAGCGCATCCGAGCCGCGCAGGAGCTGGTAGCCCGGCTGCAGGTTGATCTTCGCGTACTGGTAGCCGAGGCCCACACCAGCGTTCGAGTGGTAGTACCGCCGGTCGACGTCGATCCAGACGCCGCCGAGCTTGTCCACCACCTGCTTGAACCCGTGGAAGTTGACGGTGATCAGGTAGTTGATCTGCAGGCCGGTCAGCGCCTTCACCGTCTCGAGCGCCCCCTCCTCCTTGCACGTCGCGTACGCCGAGTTGATCTTGCCCGTGAACCAGCCGCTCGGGCACCGAACCTGCACCGACAGATCGCGCGGGAAAGACATCATCGAGATCGCCTTCGCCTGGGGGTCCGCGCGGATCAGCATGAGAGTGTCCGAGCGGCCTGGGCCGCTCTCGCCGTAACGCTTGTCGTAGCCGATCACGAGCGCGATCGCTGGAGCGTGGGGCAGCGGCACGTCCAGCTTCGCCACCGCGGCCTTCTCGCTGCGCGTCTGGGGCCGCGTCGCCGCCAGGCTTTCGTGGAAGAAGAGGTAGAGCCCGCCCGCGAAGGCCGACGCAAGCATGACGACCAACGCGAACAACCAGAAGAAGACACGACCCACAGTTCTGAGGCCGCGGTGGCGTCCATCCGGCTGCCGGTAGCGCGTGACGGGAGACGCGAGGTCGAAGGGAAAGGCAGCATGCCCGTTCCCGTTCGCGGCCGTCGCCCGGCCCATTGTGCGTTTCAGTGTGGTGCGCACCGGCAGGAAAGATGAAAGCGCCAGAGCGGCGCCTGGAACGAGGATATCGCAGGTCTCGGTTCTACGGTCCCCGTCGGGTTTCCTTCCGCGGGGGCGCACCCCTCGTCATGCGCGTGATCGCAGGACGCCGCTAGATGCCGCGAACGGTCTCCTCCGCGATCCACCGCGCGAGCGCGACAAGGTTACCGCTCTCGTCACGGACGAGGCGCTGCTCGTCGGCTCCGCTGCCGCGGGCCAGGATCCCCTCGACGTCGGAGAGCTCGTCGAGGCAGCCGAGCCGCCGCGCAGCCGGGCGCGCGAGCTCGACGAGCTCGCGTAAAGCCGTGCGTGCCGGCCGCTCCTCGTCGCGCGCGAGCAGATCAGGTCGGCGTCGAGGCCGTGGCGAACGGCCCGCCACTTGTTTTCCTTTAGCAGCGTCGTATCCTCGATCGGCAAGCTGCCGTCTCGGTCAAAGCGCTCGGCCAGCGTGGCGACGAGGCTCTGCACGAGCGCGGCGATCGTGAGCGTGCTCGCGAGCCGGGTCTGCGCGTCGCAGATCCGAACCTCGATCGTGCCCAGCTTCGGATGCGGGCGCAGGTCCCACCAGAGGTATGTGTAGTCCGCAAACGAGTTCGTCCTAACCCCCCGCTCGACAAGACGGGCGAAGTCGTCCCAGGAGGCGAAGGCGGGCGGCAATCCGCTTCTCGGCATCGCGTCGAAGACCGTACTCCGGGTCGAGGCGAGCCCGGTCTCCCGCCCCTGCCAGAAAGGCGAGTTGACCGAGAGCGCCAGAAGCTCGGGAAGCCAGGCTCGCATCGCGTTCGCAACGGCAATCGCCGTCTCGGCGGATTCGACGCCAACGTGGACGTGAAGGCCGAAGATCAGCTCGCGCTCCGCGACCCACTGGAGCTCGTTCGCGAGCTCCGTGTAGCGCTCCTCGTCGGTGATCTCCTGGTGCTCGTAGCGCGAGAAGGGGTGCGTCCCTGCCGAAAGGATGAGGGCGTTCTCCGCCGCGGCCAGCGAGCGCAGGCGCGCGCGTGAGGCGCGCGCGCCCTCCTGCGCTTCGGCGACTGTGCGAGCCACCGGTGTCGCCGCCTCGATCACCGACTGCAAGAGCTCCGGCTTGACACTCCAGTGGTCGGGTGCGGCCGCCACGATCTCGCCCGATCTCGACACAAGCTCGTAGCTGTCGGCGTCGACGAGCTGGAACTCCTCCTCGATGCCGAGGCTGAAGGGCGGGCTGCTGCCGAAGTTGACCTCCACTACAGGCGAAACCGGACGCGTCGCCGGCTCATAGGGCAACCTCGTGAGGCTCATGCGGAGCGGGCGACCGACGACCGCGGGCGTCGCTCCGGCGATCCCGGGCGCGTAGCCGGCTCATCGGTCAGCCTCGTGAGGCTCATGCGGAGCGGGCGACTGACGACCGTGGGCGTCACTCCGGCGATCCCAGACGCGTAGCCGGCTCATCGGTCAGCCTCGTGAGGCTGATGCGGAGCGTGCGACCGACGACCGCGGGCGTCACTCCGGCGATCCCGGACGCGTAGCGTGGTCATGCAGGCGCCGCCTCGCGCGGGCTCTCGGGCGAGTAGGCGAGGTTCGGGCCCAGCCAGCGCTCGGCTTCCTCGACGAGGAAGCCCTTCCGCTCGGCGTAGTCAGCGACCTGGTCGCTTCCGAGCCGGCCGACCGAGAAGTACCGCGCCTGAGGGCTCGCGAGATAGATCCCGCTCACGCTCGCGGCGGGCAGCATCGCATAGGTCTCGGTGAGCTCGATACCGGCCGCGTGTGCGCCGAGCAGATCGAAGAGCTTCCCCTTCTCACTGTGATCCGGGCAGGCCGGGTAGCCGAACGCCGGTCTGATCCCCCGAAAGCGCTCACGGAGCAGATCGTCGCCCGTCAGGCGCTCCTCGGGCGCATACCACTCACGGCGGGCGCGCCCGTGGAGAGACTCGGCGAAGGCCTCCGCAAGTCGGTCGGCAAGGGCCTTGACCATGATCGCGCGATAGTCGTCCTGCTCACGCTCGGCGAGCGCAGAGAGCTCGTCGGCGCCGTGAATCGAGACTGCAAAGGCGCCGATGTGGTCTCCGTCCGGAGCCACGTAGTCGGCGAGGCAACGGTTCGGCCGCTGATCGCCGTAGGCGGACTGCTGGCGGAGCATGCAGAACCGTGGCCCTCTCTCGAGCAGAATGTCGTCGCCGACGCTCCGCGCCGGCCAGTAGCCGTAACGGCCGCTCGCCCGGAGCAGACGACCCTCGACGATCTCGTCGAGCAGCGTCGTCGCGTCGTCGTAGACCTCGCGCGCGGCGGGCTGCTCGAGGATGGCCGGAAACTTTCCCTTCAGCTCCCAGACGTGGAAGAAGAACTGCCAGTCGATCAGCGCGCGCAGCTGATCCAGCGCGGGCGCGACCGCACGCACACCCGTGAAAGGTGGCGTACGAAGGTCGTCGAAGTCGACCCGCTCCCGGTTCGCCCGTGCCTCGGAGATCGGCAGCAGCGGCTTCCGCTCTCGCTCGCCATGCTGCTCACGCAGCCGCTCCTGCAACTCGCGGTTCTCTCCGTCGAGCCGCTTCCCGCGGGTCGGGTCGAGCAGATCGGACACCACACCGACCGCGCGCGACGCGTCGAGAACGTGCACGGTCGGCTGTCCGTACTCCGGCGCGATCTTCACCGCCGTGTGCTGCTTCGACGTGGTCGCGCCACCGATCAGGAGCGGCAGCTCCAAGCCCCGGCGCTCCATCTCACGGGCGACGTTCACCATCTCGTCCAGGGAGGGGGTGATCAAACCGGAGAGGCCGACGATGTCGGCGCCTTCCTCGAGGGCGGTGTCGAGAACCACCTGGGACGGCACCATTACGCCCAGGTCGATCACCTCGTAGTTGTTGCAGCCGAGCACGACGCCGACGATGTTCTTGCCGATGTCGTGGACGTCGCCCTTGACGGTCGCGAGCACGACCTTGGCCCGGGCGCGGGCCTCGCCGTTCGAGCGCGCCTTCTCCTCCTCCATGAATGGCTCGAGGTAGGCGACCGCTCGCTTCATGGCGCGGGCACTCTTGACGACCTGCGGCAGGAACATCTTTCCCGACCCGAACAGGTCACCGACGATGCTCATGCCGTCCATCAAGGGTCCCTCGATCACCTCGAGCGGGCGCGCATACTGGTGGCGCGCCTCCTCCGTGTCCTCCTCGATCCAGTCGACGATCCCGTGCACGAGCGCGTACGAGAGCCGGTCGGCGACCGGCCGCTCGCGCCAGGACACGTCCACGATACGACGCGTGCCTTCCCCGCGGACCGACTCGGCGTACTCGACGAGACGCTCGGTGGCGTCAGGGCTTCGGTTGAAGATGACGCCCTCGACCAGCTCGAGCAGCTTGGGCTCGATGTCCTCGTAGACGGCGAGCTGCCCCGCGTTCACGATCCCCATGTCGAGCCCGGCGCGGATGGCGTGGAAGAGGAACGACGAGTGCATCGCCTCGCGGACGACGTCATTGCCCCGGAAGGAAAAGGACAGATTCGAGATGCCGCCGCTCGTCAGCGAGCCGGGGCAGCGCTCCTTGATCAGCGGTAGAGCTTCGATGAACGCCTTCGCGAATTCGACGTGCTCCTCGATTCCCGTGGCGACGGCGAGCACGTTCGAGTCGAAGACGATGTCCTCGGGAGCGAAGCCTGCCTGGCGCGTCAGCAGGTCGAAGGCACGCCCGCAGATCTCGACCTTGCGCTCGACCGTATCGGCCTGCCCTCGCTCGTCGAAGGCCATCACGACGACACCGGCGCCGTAGCGGCGGATCGTCCGTGCCTGCTCGAGGAAGGAGTTTTCCCCCTCCTTGAGGCTGATCGAGTTCACGACGCCTTTTCCCTGAAGGCACTTGAGGCCCGCCTCGAGCACGCGCCAGCGCGAGCTGTCGACCATGATCGGCAGCCGAGCGACCTCCGGCTCGGTCGCGACCACGTTCAGGAACGTCGTGATCGCCCGCTCGGAGTCGAGCAGGTCAGCGTCCATGTTGACGTCGAGCAGGTTCCCGCCGCCCTGCACCTGCTCGACCGCTACGGCCACCGCGCCCTGGAAGTCGTCGGCCTCGACCAGGCGCCGGAAGCGCGCCGAGCCCGTCACGTTCGTGCGCTCGCCGACCATGACGAAGCCCGTGTCGGGCCCGATCTCGAACGGCTCGAGGCCGCTGAAACGCGGGTAGGCTCGCCCTTGTGGGATCTGTCTCGGGGCCAGATCACGGACGGTGTCGGCAATGGCCCGGACATGCTCCGGCGTCGTCCCGCAGCAACCACCAACGATGTTGACGAAGCCGTCGCGGGCGAACTCGCCCAGGAACCGGCTCGTGTCTTCTGCCCCCTCGTCGTAGCCCCCGAACTCGTTCGGAAGGCCTGCATTCGGATGGCACGCCGTGTAGGTCGTGCAGACGCGCGAAAGGCCCTCGACGAACGGGCGCATGTCGCCGGCGCCGAGCGAGCAGTTGACGCCGACGACGAGCGGGCGCGCGTGCTCGACAGAGGTCCAGAACGCCTCGACCGTCTGGCCGGAGAGGTTCCGGCCGCTTCTGTCGACGGCCGTGAACGAGAGCCAGAGCGGCACATCGGTGCCGGCATCGGCGAGAACCTCGCCGGCCGCGACGATCGCCGCCTTGGAGTTCAGGGTGTCGAAGATCGTCTCGATCAGGAGCAGATCGACGCCGCCTTCGACGAGCGCGCGCATCTGCTCGGCATAGGCCTCCCGCACGCGGTCGAAGGCGACGGCACGGTAGGCGGCATCATCCACGCGCGGCGAGAGCGAGAGCGTCACGTTCAGGGGGCCGACCGAGCCGGCCACGAAGCGGGGGCGATCGGGCGTGCGCTCGCTCCACTCCTCGCAGGCGCGCCGGGCCAGACGGGCACCCTCGACGTTCATCTCGTAGACCGCGCCCTCGAGCCCGTAGTCGGCCTGGCCGATCGACGTGGCGGTGAAGGTGTTCGTCGTCGTGATGTCCGCGCCGGCCTCGAGGTAGGCCTCGTGGATGCCGGCGACAACCTCCGGCCTCGTCAGGTTGAGCAGGTCAGGATCGCCCGCCACGTCGCGCGGGTGATCGCGGAAGCGCTCGCCGCGGTAGGCGTCCTCACCGCGCACCTGCCCTTGCAGCAGGACACCCCAGGCACCGTCCAGCAGGGCGATCCGCTCGCCGAGGATCTGCTCCAGCTGTGCTCGCGTTTCGCTCACGTTCGCTCCCAGCCTAGAGAGCAACGCGAGGCGACGCCGTCGCCAAGCTGCCTGTCAAACCTCTCCGGGTAGTTCCAGGCTAGCAGGCAGCCGAGCGCGTGCACCTCCGGGCGAGGAGCGATGCATCATGGCATCAAATATTGTGATGCTATAATGCGTTAGTGCGAACGACGGTGACGCTCGAACCCGACCTCGCGGCCAAGCTCCGTCGCCTGGCCCGGGAGCGTGGCGTCTCGTTCAAGGACGTCCTGAACGGCACGCTCCGAGCAGGACTCGCGGAGCCAACCGGCACGGCGCAGCCGTATCGTCTTCCGACGCGGCGGATGGGGCTGCGTCGCGGGATCGATCTGGAGCACGCGCTCCGGCTGTCTGCCGAGCTCGAAGATGCGGAGACCAGCCGCAAGCTCGAGCTTCGCAAGTGAAGCTCGCAGACGTCAACCTTCTCCTCTACGCCGTCGATGAGTCCTCCCCGCACCACGAGGCCGCACGAGCGTGGCTCGAGGAGCGGCTCTCGAGGCCCGAGACGTTCGCGTTCACCTGGACGGTGCTGCTGGCGTTCATTCGCCTTGGCACGCATCCGCGTGTCTTCGAGTCGCCTCTCGGCCTCGACGAGGCGCTCGATCTCGTCGATTCCTGGCTCGCTCGACCGTGCGCAGCTCTCGTTCACCCCGGCGAGCGTCATGCGGCCCTCCTGCGTGAGCTACTCGGTCAGATCGGGACGGCCGGCAACCTGGTCACCGACGCACACCTGGCGGCGATCGCCGTTGAGCATGGGGCGCAGCTCTGCTCGGCCGATGCGGACTTCTCTCGGTTCCCCAGGCTGCTCTGGCGGAATCCGCTCAGCCAGGGCGCCAGTCGAGACGGTTGAGGGAGGGTTGCGCGCGGCCGCCGGCAACGTCCCGTGGCGCCCTACGTGTTCGAGAGGCGCGCCTCGAACACGATGATGCGACTGAAGCTCCTCCCGTCGATCTGATACGCGTAGCAACCGGGCGCCTGCACCCTCGTCGTCGAGGCCCGGCCGCGGTCGCGGCGCGGCGAAAGCCACTCCGGAACGGGCGCGATCCGGAGCTCCTTGGTGGGAACGCGCAGGAGCTCGAAGCGGACGCCGTGGGAACCGTCGAGCTGACGGCCCCGGACAAGCACCGGCCCCGTGTAGCTCGGGGGGACGAACCACAGCACCTTGTTGCCGCCCCACTTCGAGCCGGCGATGACGCTCGCTGCGCTCGGTGGGTACTCGAAGTCGAGAATCGTCCCCGGCTGGCGCAGAGCTACCGGGTAAGCCGGCCCCGGGCCAACTCCTTGCGTGACGCCGTATTTCGCGAAGTCGAAGTCGGCCGGGCCGCTCACCGGGCACTGCGTCCCGGCCGCGATCCGCGGAATGTGAAGCGGGCGATGGAGCGCGCGCCACGTCCACTGGCTCGACGACGGCTTTGCGGCCGCCGCCAGGGGGGCGCCGGCGATCAAAGCGCTCACGAATGCGGTGGCAGCGAAGACGCGCACAGTGGTCAGGCATCTAACCGTAACGAACCGCACGCTCGATCGTGGCGGCGAGCACCTCCCGCACGAACCCGTCCTTGCCGTCGGTGTAGGCAGCCCGATCGTGGCCGACCTCGCGGGCGAGCCGTCGCTTCAGGTCTCCGTACCGAGCGGCGAGCCGCGGATCGGCCCGCAGCGCGTCGCGGAAGCGGAGGTGGTCGTACCAGTAGGCGCTTCCGAGCTCGGTCAGCGAGACGTGCGCGCGCCTGACGCCGCGCTCGAAGCGGCGGAAGAAGCGCCGATCCTCGAAGTCGCCCGCCGGCTGATGCTCGTAGCCGAGTGACCGCAGGGGCGCGACGAGCTCGGCCCAGGCGGTCAGGTCGCGGATCGCGATGTCGACGTCCAGGACGGGCTTCGACGCAAGCCCCGGGACGGCCGTGGAGCCGACGTGCTCGATCGCGACCACCCACTTCCCCAGCTCCGCCTGCAGGCGGAGCCGCTCGGCCTCGAATCGCCGTGACCAGTCCGGGTCCCAGGCGACGACCTCGACCGGCTCGCCGCCGGGCGCTGGCTCAGGCGTGCTCGGTTCCCGCCGTCGTCCGGGCCTGCGCGCCGCTCGGCGCCCCGCCGACCACCGTCAGCTGGTTCTCGGCGTGGCGGATCCGCTGCTCGAGTTGCCAGCGGTCGGCGCCCGACTCGCCGCGCTCGAGTCGCTCCAGCTCGGCACGGGCGTCCTCGAGCTGCTGCTCGGCACGGGCGTTGTCGATCTCGGTCGCGGCCACGGCGTCGTCGACGAGTGCGAGGGCGCGATCCTGCTCGACCTTGAAGAAGCCCGGGCCCGTCGCGAACTCTCGAACCTCGTCACGTCCGATGTGCACACGTGTCGAGCCCGCCTTGAGCATGGCGACAAGCGGGGCGTGCCGCGCGAGTACGCCGATCTCACCGTCCGCGCCCGGCACGATCAGCATCTCGGCCTCGCCCTCGAACGCCGCTCCGTCAGGCGTGACGAGCGAGACGTCGAACGTCTTGCGTCCGTCTGCCAACGGCTAGGCCGGAACCGGCTCGGGCTCGTCAGACGGAGTGGGCGTGCCCTCTGCCGCCTCGTCAGTCTCATCCGGCTCACGGTCGCCCGACTCGCCGCGGCCCTTGGCGACTGCTGCCTCGATCGTTCCGACCATGTAGAAGGCCTGCTCGGGTAGATCGTCGTGCTTGCCCGCGATGATCTCCTGGAAGCCCTTGATCGTGTCCTCGAGCTTCACGTACTCGCCGGGCGTGCCCGTGAACTGCTCGGCCACGAAGTTCGGCTGCGACAGGAAGCGCTGGATCTTCCGCGCCCGCGCGACCACGAGCCGGTCCTCGTCGGAGAGCTCGTCCACGCCGAGAATCGCGATGATGTCCTGCAGGTCCTTGTAGCGCTGGAGGATCTCCTGCACGCGGGTCGCCGTCTCGTAGTGCTCCTCCGAGACGATGCCGGGCTGGAGCGCGCGGGACGTCGAGGTGAGCGGGTGAACGGCCGGGTAGATCCCCTGCTCCACGATCGAGCGGTCGAGCACGGTGGTCGCGTCAAGGTGGGCGAAGGTGTTCGCCGGCGCCGGATCCGTCAGGTCGTCGGCGGGCACGTAGATCGCCTGCACCGACGTCACCGAGCCCGTGCGCGTCGAGGTGATGCGCTCCTGCAGCTGCCCCATCTCCGTCGCGAGCGTCGGCTGGTAGCCGACCGCGCTCGGCATCCGCCCGAGCAGCGCCGACACCTCGGAGCCGGCCTGGACGAAGCGGAAGATGTTGTCGATGAAGAGCAGCACGTCCTGGCCCTGGTCGCGGAAGTACTCGGCCATCGTCAGGCCCGAGAGACCCACCCGCAGGCGAGCTCCGGGCGGCTCGTTCATCTGGCCGTAGACGAGAGCCACCTTGTCGATGACCTCCGACTCCTTCATCTCGTTCCACATGTCGTTGCCCTCGCGCGTGCGCTCGCCCACCCCCGCGAACACCGAGACGCCGCCGTGCGCGTGAGCGATGTTGTGGATGAACTCCTGGAGCAGCACCGTCTTGCCGGTTCCCGCGCCGCCGAACAGCCCGACCTTGCCGCCCTTGATGTACGGGGCGAGCAGATCGATCACCTTGATTCCCGTCTCGAAGATCTCCGTCGAGGGATCGAGCTCCTCGAACTTGGGCGGGTCGCGGTGGATCGACCAGCGTTCCTTCGCCTCAACCGGCTCGCCGCGGTCGATCGTGTCACCGAGCACGTTGAAGATCCGACCCAGCGTCTCGTTGCCGACGGGCACGCTGATCGGTCCGCCGGTGTCGACCACATCGACCCCGCGCGGAATGCCGTCCGTCGAGTCCATCGCGACCGCGCGGACGCGGTCATCGCCCAGGTGCTGCTGCACCTCGGCGATCAGGTCGACGGCCGTCGACGTGTCCCCTTCGGTCTGGGGCACGCTGATCCGTAGGGCGTTGTAGATCTCAGGGAGGTTCCCGTGGAAGACGGCGTCGATCACGACGCCCTTGATCTCGAGCACCTTGCCCACGTTCGCTTCGTTTCCGTTTCGCTGCTCAGACATTGGTCTCCTGGAGGGCCGGATGAGGGCGCCGCCGCCATCCTGGGAGGCGAGTCGCACGTGATTTCAGTTTATCGAAGCGGGTAGGCGCAAACCGGCTCTCGTCAGCGAGGGCACGCCGATGCTCGTCGAGCGCGGCCGCCAGCCTGGCGGCGTGGTCGAGGCCTCAGACGTACGACGTCAGGCGGTCGGGGAAGATCACGGCGTCACCACCATAGCCCGCGCCTGCGGGTGCGAGCTAGGGTCGCCCGTAGCGGGCACCGACGTCCGGGATCGCGTCGGCCGCGCGCGAGCGGGGCATGTTCGCGTTCATCAAATCCACGCGATGCTGGCGAAGGATCATGTCGCGGTGCTCGATCGACGGCGCCGGAGCCGCGAGGGCGCGCTGCGTCGCCGGGCCGGAGCGGAGCGCGTTCACGAGCCCTCCCGCCCCGACGACCGCGACGACGGCGGCGGCGGCGGCGGGCATCAGCCGGCGAAGGACCGAGGGGTGCGAGGGCAGCGCGACGGGCCGGGAGATCGGCTCCAGCGGGGCGCCGCGCAACGCCGCCGTCTGCTCGACGAGTTGGCGTCGCACCGTGGCGCATGTCGCGCACGTGCGCACGTGCGCACGCAGGAACGCCTGCTCGAACTCGGCGAGGTCGTCGTCGAGCTCGCGGGAGACATATTCGATCGTCCGGCGACAGAGGTTGCTCGGCCTGGATCCCATACTCGTTGTGACGACAGCCGGGCGAGGGAGTTAGGCGACGATTTCGCGAGCTATACGAGCCGGTACCTGCTGTCGACAGCCACGGCAACGACGAGCAGGATCATCCCGACGACCACGTAGAGCGCCGACGTGCTCACCGTCTGCCGCTGCTCGTCGGGGGACGCTCGACGAGCGGGCGTTCCCCCGAAGATCGGGATCGAGAACAGCGACGGCCCATGCTCCACCGGCCGCATCGGCCCGCGCAGGCCGAAGAAGAAGCCGACGAGCATCGCGACGCTGCCGGAGGCGTAGAGCCCGACCGAGATCGAGCGGTTGGCGGACGCCCCAAGCAGAGCACCGACGACGAGCGAGAAGAGCGCCACCGCTCCCACCGTGCCGCCGACGATGATGAGGAAGCGGCGGGCGGCCGCGACGAGCATGCGGCGCTCGCCTACAGGACCGTCGACGGTTCGTCGCGCAGGGATGGCGGCGCGATCGGTGCGCCGGAGCGGCGGAACTCGTCCTCCTGCAGCGGCCAGCTCTCGAGCGGATAGTGGCAGGCGGCGATGTGCGCCTCCTCGCCGAACGGGTACAACGGCGGCTCGTCGACGTCGCAGTGGCCGGGGTGGAAGCGCGGGCAGCGCGGATGGAAGTTGCAGCCGGACGGCGGGTTGACCGGGCTCGGTACGTCGCCCTCGAGCACGATCGGCTTGCGCGCGCGCCCGAGCGCGGGGTTCGGGATCGGCACCGCGGAGAGGAGAGCCCCTGTGTACGGGTGCTTCGGCTCGGTGTACAGCTTGTTACCGCCGGCCAGCTCGACCACCTTCCCGAGGTACATCACCATGACCCGGTCGGAGATGTGGCGCACGACGTTCAGATCGTGCGCGATGAAGACGTAGGTGAGCCCGAAGTCCTTCTGCAGGTCCCCGAGCAGGTTGAGGATCTGCGCCTGCACCGAGACGTCGAGGGCCGAGACCGGCTCGTCGCAGACGATCAACTTCGGGCTCACGGCAAGCGCCCGGGCCACGCCGATTCGCTGCCGCTGGCCGCCCGAGAACTCGTGCGGAAACCGGTTGTAGTGCTCCGGGTTCAGGCCCACGACCTCGAGCAGCTCCTGGACGCGGCGCTTGATCTCGACCGCCGTGCCGAGCTTGTGGACCTGGAGCGCCTCGGCGACGATGAACCCGACGCGCTTGCGGGGATTGAGCGACGCGTACGGGTCCTGGAAGATCATCATCATCTCGCGCCGGATCGGTCGCATGTCGCTGCGGGAGGCCTTCGTGATGTCCCGCCCGTTGAAGATGATGCTGCCGGCGGTCGGATCCAGCAGGCGCATGATGCAGCGAGCGAGCGTCGACTTGCCGCAGCCGGACTCGCCGACGATCCCGAGCGTCTCTCCCTCGTTGACGGTGAAGCTGACGCCGTCGACGGCCTTCACCGAGGCAACCTGCTTCTGGAAAACGATGCCCCGTGTGATCGGGAAGTGCTTCTTGACGTCGTCGACGACCAGAAGCTCGTTCGCCATGGCTCTAGCTCGCCTCCGCCATCGTGCCCGCGAGGAGCTTAGCCGCCTCTCGGTCCTTCGTCTCCTCGTCGAGATGGCAGGCCTGGAGGTGCGTCGGGTCGTCCGAGATCGGCATGAGGGCGGGCTCCGTCGTCGTGCAGATGTCCATCACGTACGGACAGCGTGGGTGGAATCGGCACCCCTTCGGCGGGTTGAGCAGCGAAGGAGGCTGTCCGGGAATCTGCGTCAGCCGCTCGACGTCGGCGTCGAGACGCGGCAGGGAGCCGAGCAGCCCCCACGTGTACGGCATGTGCGGACGGCTGAAGATCGACTCCACGGGCGCATGCTCGACGACGCGCGCCGCGTACATCACGACGACGTCGTCGGCCACCTCCGCGACCACGCCCAGGTCGTGGGTGATCATGATCACCGCGCTGCCGAAATCGCGCTGAAGCCGATCCATCAGCCTCAGGATCTGGGCCTGCGTGGTGACGTCGAGGGCTGTCGTCGGCTCGTCCGCGATCAGCAGGTCGGGATCGTTCACGAGCGCCATCGCGATCATCACGCGCTGGCGCATACCGCCTGAGAACTGGTGCGGGTAGTCGTCGATCCGCCGCTCCGCGCGCGGAATGCCGACCGCCTTCAGCAGCTCGACCGCCCGCGCGCGCGCCACCCGCTTCGTCACGTCCTTGTGGAGCTTTACCGCCTCGATCAACTGCCGTCCGATCGTGTGCACGGGATTGAGCGAGGTCATCGGGTCCTGGAAGATCATCGCGATGTCGTCGCCGCGGACCTCGCGCAAGCGGTGGGGGCTCATTTGCAGCAAGTCCTCGCCCTTGAAGAGCGCGTCTCCCGTCGTGATCGAGTTGCGCTTGTTGTTCAGGCCCATGATCGTCAGGCAGGTAACGCTCTTGCCAGAGCCCGACTCACCGACGATTCCGAGCGTCTGTCCCTTCTCCACGGAAAACGAGACGCCGTCGACTGCCCTCACGAGCCCGTCGTCGGTGCGGAAAAACGTCCGCAGATCGTTGACCTCGAGTAACGCCATCAGCGGGCGGTCACGTAGCGCACTACGCCAGTCGAATACGTGGGTCGATCCACGCGTAGATCACATCGACGATCAGGTTGAACACGATGATCGCAATTGTGCCGAACACCGTCACGCCCAGGATGACGGGGAGGTCGTTCTGCGTAATCGCGTCGACCACTCGAAAGCCGAGCCCCTGAATGCCGTAGATGGTCTCGGTGAAGATCGCGCCGCCGAGCGCAAGGCCGACATCCATTCCGAGCATCGTCACAACCGGTAGCAGCGCGTTTCTCAGGACGTGCGAGCGCATGACGACGTGCTCCGGCGCACCCTTCGCGCGCGACGTGCGCACGTAGTCCTCGTTCATGGTCTCGAGCACGCTCGCACGAATCATCCGAACGTACTGCGCCGCAAACAGGATCGCGAACGTACACCAGGGCAGAATGAGGTGCCACGCCCAGTCCAGCGGCCCGTTGCACCCCGAGAAGCCCTGCGGATGGAAGAAGTCGCAGTATCCCGTGATCGGCGTCCAGCCGAGCTTGAAGCTGACGAAGTAGATGAGGATCAGGCCGATCCACACGGGGTGGGCGGAGATGCCGATCAGCACGAAGACCATGCCCGTCCTATCTAAGAGCGAACGCGGGCGAAGAGCCGACAGGATGCCGATCGTCAGCCCGACGAGCAGCCAGAGGACCATGCCGCCGAACACGAGCGAGGCAGTCACCGGCGCGGCCTGCCTGACGATGTCGTTCACCTTCTCGTCCGTGCCGAACGAGACCCCGAGCGACCGGTCGATCACGAGCTGTTTCAGGTACCGACCGTACTGGTAATACACCGGCTTGTCGAGACCCAGGTCCTTCCGGACCTTGGCGATCCCCTCCGGGCTCGCGTTCTTGCCAGCGAACAGGCGCGCCGTATCGGTCGGGATCACGAAGAAGATGACGTACGTGACGAACGTCACCGCGAGGAAGAGCAGCGCCGCCCAGAGCAGTCGTCTCACGAGATACCGGAACATTTCGACCGTCCCTCCTGGAGTCGTCGCACGCCTGGCCGGACTCTAGCGCACCGGCACGCTAACCAGGCCGAGTAGTAGAGCAGGGCGCCGGCAGACGCCGGCGCCCTGCTCGCAGCTACAGGAACTACTTCAGCTCGATGGCGGCGTAGTTGGCCACGCCGTAGACGGGCTGGAAGACGTACTTCTTGACCCTGTTCGACATGAAGATCTGAGCGAGGTTGTTCGCGAACGCGGCAACCGGCGCTGGATCCGTCATGAGGTCACGATCGAGCACCGCGTATGCGGCGTAGCGCTTCGGACCGATCGGCAGCGCCGCTGCCTTGTCCATCCGCGCGTTCCACTTCGCCTGGTCGAAGTACGAGGTGTTGAGGTTGCCCGTCTCGTGGATGTTGTGCCCACTGAGCAGGATGTTGGTGAAGTCGTACGGGTCGGGGTAGTCGCTGCCCCAGCCGGAGACCGTCATGTCGAACGGCTCTCCCTTGTGCGAGACCTTCTCCTCCTGGACCGTCCGCTCGAAGATCTTGATGTCGGTCGTGAGCCCGAGCGGCTTCAGGTTGTTCTGGACGAGCGCCGCCCACGACGGGCCAGGATCGTCCTGGTACGTGTAGAAGCTGAGCGACTTGTCGCGGAGATGACCGCTGGCCGCCTTCTTGGCCTTCGCGACGGCCGACGCGAACGGATAGATCTTCCAGTCCTTGAACCCCGGCATGCCGGTCGGCGGGAGGAGCTGATCCGTCGGCTTGGCGGCGCCGGCGCCCATGAGCGACGTCAGGCCGTTGCGGTTAATCGCGAAGTTGACCGCGCGGCGAAGCTGCGGGTTGCCCTTGAACGCCTTGGACTGCGTGTTCAGGGACAGGTACCACGTCACGCTCTGCGATTTGCGAATGAAGCGGCCGGAGGGGCCGTACTTCTGCGCCAGCGAGGCCGATGCGGTCGGCGGGAAGCCGCCGAGGTCCTGCTGGTTCGACTCGACCTGGAGCTGCTGCGCGTCCGGGCTGACGCCAATCGTCCACTGCACCGAGGCCACCTTGTGCGGCCGCGAGCCGCGGTAGAACTTGTTCCGCTCGATGATCGCGAACTTCGTGCGGTCACTCTGCGTCAGGTGGTAGGGGCCGCACGTGTTGAGCGGCAGGTCGGCCTCCGTCAGCTTGTTGATGCCCCAGCTGGTCGGCATTGCCTGGAAGAACGGCATCGTCAGCTGCGTGACGAAGATCGCGCTCGGCTTCGTGAGCCGGACGATCAGCTTGTTGCCCTTGACCTGGATTCCAGAGGCACGGGTCGTCTTGTCGGCGACGACGTCCGCAGCCCCGACGATCTCGGTCGCCGACGAGTCGGTCAGGAAGTCGGCGGCGGGTGAGTACGGCCTCCAGAGGAGGGCACGGTTCAAAGCCCACGCGAAGTTCGCGGCCGTGACGTTCTTGCCGTCCGAGAAGCGCATCGCCTGCTTGCCGGACTTGACGGTGAACGTGTAGACCTTGCCGCCGTTCGTGATCTTCGGCAGGCTAGTCGCGGCCTCCGGCTTGATGTTCGCGTCCGTCTCGCCGAAGTTGAACAGCTTGCACCCGGTCGCGTACTCCATCGCCCACGTGTGCGAGAAGTAGGCGCGGGACGGGTCGATATAGTCGAACGGGCTGCGCCGAACGACCTTCAGCGTTCCACCGGTCTTGCTCGCCGACTGCGTCGAGGAGCTCGCCGGACTCGCAAGGCCGGCAGCCATGAGAAGGCTGACTCCGACCGCAAGCATGAGGCCCGAGAGCCAAAAGCGTTTTTGCATATTGCTCCTTTCTTGCACCCGGCCAGCGGATAGCCGACCGGACGGAAGAGGTTTCCCTAGTTACCCCAGCTAAGACGCTCCGGGCGAGAGTTTGGTTAGTGCGTGCTGCGTGGATCGAACGCGTCTCGCAGCCCGTCGCCGAGCAGGTTGAACGAGAGCGTCGTGATCAGGACGGCGAGGCCCGGCCAGACCATGAGCCACGGCTTCTCCTGGTAGTACTTAGGCGCCTCGGCGAGGAGATTGCCCCAGGACGCGGTCGGCAGCTTGATGCCGACGCCGAGGAAGGAGAGCCCCGCCTCGGCGATGATGTAGGCGGCGACGGCCAGCGTCGAGAAGACGACGATCGGGGCGACGAGATGCGGCAGCACGTGCGAGCGGATGATGCGCGCGTCGCCGGCTCCGACCATGCGTGCCGCCTCCACGAACTCCTTCTCGCGCAGCGCGAGCGTCTGCGA
>JBBRYW010000017.1:0-34898 GCA_038237235.1 Gaiellales bacterium | reverse complement strand
GCGAGCTGAACCTGAATCTCTGCTCCGAGCTGCAGCGACTCGCGCCCTTCGGCCTCGCCAATCCGGGCGTCACGCTGCTCGTCACCGGCTGCGAGCTGAACGGCCTTGCTCGTGTGGGGGACGGCCGGCATCTGCGGTTCCGCCTGCGTCAGAACGGACGGCCGGGTGTGAGTGCGATTGGCTTCGGGCTCGGCGCGGAGATCGACAGCCTCCGGACGGTCGCCGGTTACGACGTTGCCTTCCGGCTCGAGGAGAACCGCTGGAACGGAACCGTCGCGCCGCAGCTCGTCGTGAAGGGGATCTTCGAGACGCCAGATCGCTACGACGAGCTGCGTCGCTGGCTGGCCGGCGAGTGGAAGCGCGGGGTCGATGGCCGGAGCGGGGACGCCGGCAAGATCTTCGCCGAGCTCGGGCTGGACGGGACGGCGCCGGTGTGGCGCAGCCTGCTCGAGTCGCAGACGTTCCGCGCGCTGCTCCTGGAGCCGGAGCTCGCCGCAGCGGCCTGACCGCCCAGGTCGCCTACCCGGTGCCGATCGAGGCGCGTAGCCTCGGACCGACCGGCGAGGCGAGCTCGAGGGCGTAGGCCTCGAGGGTTAGGAGCAGGGAGGCGAGCCGTACGGCTCGGCGTCGTGCTCGATGTCGTCGTCGCATGGGCTCGGCGTTCGACGGCGCGTCCACCGATCCTGCCTCGACCGGGTCTGGCGCGCGGGGGCCGGGAGTACACTTTTTCTCGATGACGGTCGTCGAAGCGAGCGGGCGCCATGATCATCTCGTCGATGAGTTGATCGACGAGGTCTCGTCCTACTACGAGAGCGTCGACCGTGAGCTTCTGACGAAGGCCTTCCATTTTGCGGCGACCGCTCACGCAGGTCAGCGCCGCAACTCGGGTGAGGATTTCATTCACCACCCCTTCAACGTCGCGAAGATCTGCGCGGGGCTGCGTCAGGACGAGGAGACGATCTCCGCCGCGCTCCTGCACGACGTCGTCGAGGACACCTCGGTCGACATCGACGACCTCCGCTCCGAGTTCGGCGAGGAGATCGCCTTTCTCGTCGAGGGAGTCACGAAGCTGACTCGAATCACGTTCGCGAGCCGGGAGCAGGCGGAGGCGGAGAACTACCGCAAGATGATCATCGCGATGGCGCAGGATCCGCGCGTCATCCTGATCAAGCTCGCCGACCGGCTGCACAACATGCGCACCGTCGAGCATCTGGGCAAGCAAAAGCAGGTGCAGACTTCCAAGGAGACGCTCGAGGTCTACGCACCGCTCGCGCACCGCCTCGGTATCCATGCGCTCAAGTGGCAGCTCGAGGATCTGTCGTTCCAGACCCTGCACCCCCGCAAGTACGAGGAGATCAAGACGATGGTCACGGAGCGGCGAGCGGAACGAGAGCGCCACGTCGCCGAGGCGGGCGCGGTGTTGCAGACCGAGCTCGACAAGGTCGACATCCCGGCCGAGATCTCCGGCCGCGCGAAGCACTTCTACTCCATCTACGACAAGATGGCGAAGAAGGGGCGCGAGTTCAACGAGATCTACGACCTCACGGCGATGCGCGTGGTCGTTCGGCGCTCCGGTGACGAGGGCGTCCGCGACTGCTACGGCGCGCTCGGCCTGATCCATTCGCTGTGGAAGCCGATGCCGGGCCGCTTCAAGGACTACATCGCCATTCCGAAGCTGAACGGCTACCAGTCGCTCCACACGACCGTGATCGGCCCGGAGGGCAGACCGCTCGAGATCCAGGTGCGCACGCGTGAGATGCAGGAGACGGCGGAGCTCGGCTTCGCCGCCCACTGGATGTACAAGCGTGGGGGCAAGGTGAGGCAGGCCTCGAACGAGTGGCAGTCTTGGATGCGGCAGCTGATGGACTGGCAGCAGGACGAGGCCGACCCGGGCGAGTTCATGAAGACCTTTCGCCTCGACGTCTTCGACGACGAGGTCTACGTGTTCACGCCGAGCGGCGACGTGAAGACGCTGCCGGCCGGCTCGACGCCGATCGACTTCGCCTATGCGGTGCACACCGACGTCGGTCACCGCACCGTCGGCGCCAAGGTGAACGGGCGCATCGTGCCGCTCCACTACCAGCTGCGAAACTCGGACCGCGTCGAGATCCTGACCGCCAAGTCCGGCCGCGGCCCCTCGCGCGACTGGCTCTCGCTTGCAGAATCCTCGCGCGCGCGAAACAAGATCCGACAGTGGTTCTCGCGCGAGACGCGCGGCGAGGCAGAGAAGAAGGGCAGGGACGCGCTCGAGCAGGCGCTGAAGGCGCAGAAGCTGCCCTACCGGAAGCTGGCAGGCTCTGCGGTTCTGGCGCAGGTGATCCGCGAGACCGGCTTCAAGAAGGCAGAGGACTTCTACGTCGCGCTCGGGTCGGGGAAGCTCCAGGCCAGCCAGGTCGTGAACAAGGTTCTGCAGCGCCTGAAGACCACCGAGGTGGTGGTGGAGGAGGCGATCTCGCTCAAGACGCCGAAGGCGCGCGATGTCGCGGTGAGCGACAACTTCGGGATCAACGTGCACGGCGTCGAGGACGTCCTCGTCCGGCTCGCGAAGTGCTGCAACCCGGTGCCAGGCGACGATATCAAGGGCTATATCTCGCTCGGCAAGGGGATCACGATCCACCGCGTCGACTGCCCGAACGTCAAGGCTCTGATGCGGAACCCGGAGCGCTTCACGGAGGTCGACTGGAACGGCGGCGCCTCACAGAGCTTTCGCGTCCAGATCGCCGTGGTCGCGTGGGATCGGCCGCGCCTGCTCGAGGAC
The DNA here is from genome assembly GCA_038237235.1 of Gaiellales bacterium. Taxonomy (GTDB): domain Bacteria; phylum Actinomycetota; class Thermoleophilia; order Gaiellales; family Gaiellaceae; genus JBBRYW01. The sequence goes on along the minus strand of JBBRYW010000017.1, from coordinate 32,140 downwards.
GTCGCGCGGACGTTTGCGGAACACGGGGCGAACATCGTCGCCTACGGCGGCACCGTCGAGGACCAGCTCGCGAAGAACTGGTACACGGCCGAGGTCGGCGACGTAAAGGATCTGCGCTCGCTGCTCTCGGCGCTCAGGCAGGTGGACGCGGTCTTCGACGCGTACCGCGTCACGCCGTCGTAGTGCGCTAGCCGGGCGCCGTGAATCGAGCTAGAATAGCTCGATGCGCGTTGCTTCGATCACGGAGGCCAAGAACGGGCTGAGTGCGCTGCTCGATCTTGTCCGCGGTGGCGAGACGGTCGTCATCGTCGATCGTGGACGGCCGGTGGCGCGACTGGAATCGGCAGCGGACGGAAGTGATGCTGCGGGCCGCCTGGCGCGGCTCGAGCGGCTGGGGCTCGTCCGCCGAGGCACCGGCCAAGTCGTGCCTGAGCTTCTCCAGCCGCCTCCTGAGGCCGAGGGAGGCACCGGCGCGCTGGAGGCGCTCCTCGACGAACGAAGGGTCAGCCCCTGAGATTCTGGGACAGCTCCGCCGTCGTTCCGCTTCTCGTGGCGGAATCCGCAAGCGAGGCTGTGCGAGCGGAGTACGAGCGCGACCCCGCGATTCTCGTCTGGTGGGCAACGGAGGTCGAGTGCGCGTCCGCGGTCGCGCGTCGGGAGCGTGACGGGGCGTTGACAGCGCGGGTGCGGCGGGAAGCATTCGAGCGACTCGACTCGCTGGCCGCGGCCTGGAGCGAGATTCAACCGGCAGGTGCCGTTCGCCGCGCGGCGCGACGGCTTCTACGTCTTCACAACTTGCGCGCGGCTGACTCCTTGCAGCTCGCTGCGGCACTGCTCGGGTCGGAGGGCGATCCGGCGACACTGACCATCGTGTCGCTAGACGATCGGCTCGTAGACGCCGCCGAGCGAGAGGGGTTCTCGATCGAGCCGGCGTAGCTCAGGGGTGCCAGTGCTCGCCCCCGGTGTCCCAGTCGACGAGGCAATACGGCGAGATCAATGTCGCAACGCGTTCGAGGAAGGGGCGCTCGCCTTCCTGTGGGCCGGGCGAGACCACGAGCTCGCCGACTGTGCGTCCCTGGTAGGAGACCGCGACGGCGAGCTCGGAGCTGTTCATAGGCCCCGCGGCCGGTCCAACGACGAGGTCATCGCCTTCCACAAAGCGGATCCCGACCGAGGCGTAGTGGTCGATGCGGTGATGGAGAATGGCGACAACCTTGCGAAGGACGTCATCTGCGTCCCCGCCCCGGTTGAGCACCCGTTCGACGGCTGCGAGCGCGCCGCGAAACGTGTCAGGGGTCGTCACGCCGGTGCCGCCAGCTCGACGTCTTCCCCCTCGAAGCTGCGGATCCGCTCGACGTAGACCTCCGGGACCGAGGCCGCCTTGCGCTGGCCGAGGTCGACTAGCACGAGAGTCTGTCGCGCCGTCACCAGCAGCACGTCGTCCGAGACGCGATAGGCAGCATGCTCGTAGGTCGCGCTCGTCCGACCGATGCGCGCGAGGCGTACGAAGACCTCGAGCAGGTCGTCGAAGCGGGCGGGCGCGAGGTACTCGATCTGCGAGGCGCGCATCACGAACTCGTGTCTGCCCAGGTCGATGCTGAGTTGGCCGAGATGGCGGTGGTATTCCACGCGGGCCTGGTCGAAGTAAGGCAGGTAGCGGCCGTAGTAGACGATTCCCTGCGCGTCGGTGTCGGAGAAGCCCACGCGCGTGAAAGCTGAGTACTTGAACGGCGGCTTGCGCTTGGTGAGGCGGCCTAGCTCGAGCGTCATCCGCGGATGACCGCGAGTACTTCGTCGCGCTTTCGCTCCATCAACTCGCGGGAGCGAGCTTCGAGGTTCAGTCGCAGCAGCGGCTCGGTGTTCGACGGCCGGACGTTCATGTGCCAGTGCTCGGAGTCGACCGAGACGCCGTCGAGGTGGCTGATGCGTCCCTCGGCGCCGAAGCGCTCCTTCAGTTGCTGGAGCTTGAGGGCCACGTCGTCGACTGGCGTATTGAGCTCGCCGGTGATGAAGTACTGGTCTCGATACGAGCGCAGGATCTCGGAGAGCTTCTGACCCCGCCGCGAGAGGAGCTCCAGCATGAGCAGGAACGGCACGACGCCCGAGTCGGCTTGCGAGAAGTCGCGGAAGTAGTAGTGCCCCGAAACCTCGCCGCCGAAGGCCGCCCCTTCGGAGCGCATGCGGTGCTTGATGAACGCGTGCCCGACCCGGTTGACGAGCGGCGTGCCGCCCGCGCGCTCGATCGTCTCCGGAACGGCCCAGCTCGCGCGGACGTCGTAGATGATCTTCGCTCCGGGCTCCTTCTCGAGCACCGCCTCCGCGAGCAGCGCGGTCGCGAAATCGCCCGGAACGAACTCGCCCCTGTCATCCACGAAGAAGCAGCGGTCGCCGTCACCGTCGAAGGCGACGCCGAGAGCGGCGCCTTCCTCGAGTGTCCTGGAGACGATGAACTCTCGGTTCTCCGGCAGGAGCGGGTTCGGCTCGTGGTTCGGGAAAGTGCCGTCCGGCTCGAAGTAGCAGCGTACGGCGTCGACGGCGGCGAGCCGCTCGAGCACCGGCGGCAGCATCGCGCCGGCCATCCCGTTCGCCGCGTCGATGACGACGCGAAGTGGGCGAAGCGCAGGGACGTCGACGAAGGACAGCACGCGCTCGACGTAGGCCGGCCAGACGTCGTAGTTTTGGACACTGGCCGGGGTCTGTCCCTGGACAGTGTCCGACCTGGACAGGGCCCGGTCGCGGACGTCCAGCAAGCCCGACTCGCCACCGACCGGCAGGGCGCCCCGACGGACGATCTTCATGCCGGTGTACTGCTTCGGGTTATGCGACGCGGTAACGGCGATGCCGCCGTCGAGACCGAGCTCTCCGACGGCGAAGTAGAGCATCTCTGTCCCAACGAGGCCGATGTCGAGCACCTCCGCGCCGGCGGCGGCCGCCCCTGCGATCACGGCCTGCGCCATCGACGGGGACGAGACGCGCATGTCGCGCCCGACCGCGATCCGGCGCGGCTCGAACTGCTCCACATAGGCGCGGCCGATCGCCCGCGCGCCCTCCTCGTCGAGCTCCGTCGGGTAGATCCCTCGCACGTCGTAGGCCTTGAACACCTTCGGATCGAGCACGGCGGGATCATGCCAGGCTCGATCACCGGAGGGTTCGATCAGCGCCATGATGGAATACACAGCACATGCACGGATTCTCGAGACTAGGGGGAGAGCAGTGAGGCGATGGATAACAGCGGCCGCCGTGCTTGCGACGACCTTCGCGCCGGCGACGTCCGCCGCGGTGCCGCCGCAAGGGACTCAGTCGAACGATGCCTTCATCGCGAGCTACGGCCTGCACAAAGTCACGAACGTGTCCGCAACGACCCAGAGGACAAGTTGCTACAAACCGGAGGTTCTCTACCTCGGCATGCTGCCCGACACGGCAGGCTATCCCGGCGGTGGAAGCACGACATGTCCACCGGCGGTCCCCAACACCGGCGAGAATCTCGGCCCGTACGACACCCAGGATCCGGCCGGCGCGAGCAACCCGGACCTCCTCGTCAAGGATCACTCGGAGTCGGACATCCGGGTGGATCCCGCAGATCCGACGCACCGCCACCTGATCGGGCAGAGCAAGTGGTTCGTGAACGCGGAGGGCTACAATCACCTGCTCGGCTTCTACGAATCCCGTGACGGCGGGACGACCTGGGACGTTCAGGGCCACGTGCCCGGCTACGAGGGCTGGACGGACAACACCGACCCCGTTGGAGCCTTCGATCCCTACGGCAACTTCTACTCGCTCGTGCTCGCGTACAACTTCTACTACGACAAGAACGGCGGCCACGTCTTCAACAACGGGTCGAGCCAGACGAACCCGACGGTGCCGCCGGAGGCCGTCGCCGTCTCGGTTCGCCCGGCTGGGGCGACGGGGCCGAACGACTGGATCACGAGGCACAAAAACCGTCCGGACTACGTGATGACGGCGAAGAACGCCAACACCTCCGACCCGGACAAGCAGTGGATCGCGATCGACACGAATCCGGGCAGTCCCTGCTACGGCACGGTGTACGCGATGTACACGATTTTCGTCTTCAACCCCTCCCACGTCTTCGTCTCGACGGCCACGGCTCAGCCGAGCGGCCAGCACACCGACTGGACGACGCCGCGAACGCTGCCGACGATCTCCGGCAAGCCGTTCGACTCGTACCTGCTGCCGCACGTGGCGCCGGACGGCACGGTCTACACCACCGTCACCAACGGGCCCCCGAAGCAGGGATTCTCGGGCTCAGACGTCTACCTGATCTCCTCGTCCGACTGCGGCAAGACGTGGCAGGGGCCGCTGCCGGTCGTCAAAGGCATCTCGGTGCCCACGTACCAGAACACGACATTCCGCGAGGGGATCGTCAACACCTTCGCGGTGGGGAGCCAACCGGTCAGCGATGCCCACACGTACCCGTTGTACGTCGCCTACGAGGACGGCTCCACCGGTGTCTCGAATGTCTACCTGACCGCCTCGTACAGCCGAGGCCAGACCTGGACGGCTCCGATTCTCGTGAACGACAACGAAACGCCTGTCGACGAGCTCCAGCCGAACCTCTCGGTCGACTCGGCGAGCGGCAAGGTGGCCGTCGCCTTCTACGACCGCCGGCTGAACTGCCCGCCGGCCGGCGATGAGTCCACCGCGGCCGGTCTGCAATGGGACCCGAACGGGCCGTTTCTCTTCTCGAACTACTGTGTCAACACGGCGCTCCAGTTCTATCGCGCCGGGTCACCGGCCACAGGCCCGACCCCGATGGGGTACAACATCCGCGCCTCGGCACACACCTGGGATCCCCAGCTGAACGCGCCGCATCCTTCTTGTATCTGCGGCAGGACGACGTTCATCGGCGATTACTTCGGCATCGACTCCGACGGGAGCTCGATGTACACGAGCTCGGTCTCGACGTACAACTACGGCAAGAACCCGAGCAACTACCAGCAACAGATCGTGGCGAAGGTCCCGATTCCGACCCCGTAGCGCAGGAGCTCCGACGTCAGGGCCGGCCGCCGGCGGCCGGCCCTGACTCCCGCGGCAGCGCCCTCGATCCGCGGAACGCCGCGGCCTCGCCCGGCGTTTCTACACTTATGGGCGTGGAGCGAAAGCTTCTGACAATTCTCTTCGTCGACCTCGTCGACTCGACTCGGTTGGTCACGGCCGCCGACCCCGAGATCGTCCGTCGCCGCGTCGTTGGCTTCATCGATCACGCCTCCGAGTGCATCCGGCGGCACGGCGGCACGGTGACGCACCTCGCCGGCGACGCGTTGATGGCGGCGTTCGGCATTCCGAAGGCGCACGAGGACGATGCGCTGCGCGCCGTCCGTGCCGGGCTCGCGATCCTCGAGTCGCTGACCAACCTCGAGCTGGAGGCGCGGATCGGCGTCGAGGCGGGCGAGGTCCTGACGGACGAGGCGGACACGGCCTTCGCGACCGGCGAGGCGATCAACATCGCGGTTCGCCTGCAGCAGGCCGCCTCTCCCGGGCAGCTTCTCGCCGGGCCGGGCGCATACCGCCTGACGCTCGGCCGGCTCGAGGCGGAGGACGCCGGACCCGTCGACCTGAAGGGGATCGAGCACCCGATCTGGGCCTGGCGCGTCCGCGGCGTCAGCGACGACGTGCGACCGGCGAAGGTGGCGGCGCCGCTCGTCGGACGGGAAGGCGAGCTCGACCTCCTGGGCAACACCTTCACGCGAGTGGCCCAGAGCCGGCGGGCGCACCTGTTCACGCTCTACGGCGAGCCGGGCGTGGGGAAGAGCCGGCTCGCGCGCGAGTTCGTCGGGGGACTGGAGGGTGCGACGGTGCTCGCGGGCCGCTGCCTGCCTTACGGCGAAGGGATCACCTACTGGCCGGTCGCAGAGATGGTGAAGGTTGCCGCGGGCATCGCCGACGACGACCCGGTCAAGGAGGCTGTCGAGAAGCTGCGCGCGTGCTGCGAGGACGAAGCCGTGGCGGACCTGCTCGCGCTTGCGTCCGGCGTGCTCGACGCAGTCGAGGGGGAGCGGGGGCAGGACGAGATCGCGTGGGCGACGCGCGAGTGGGCAGCTCAGCTCGCCGATGTCCAGCCGCTCGTGCTCGTATTCGAGGACATTCACTGGGCGGAGGAGCCGCTACTCGACCTCATCTCCCACCTCGCGGCCTCCGTCCGCGAGGCGCCCCTCCTCCTTCTCTGCCTCGCGCGCCCCGAGCTGCTCGAGGTGCTGCCGGGCTGGGGCGGCGGGCGGGTCCGCGCAACCGCGATCGAGCTCGAGCCGCTGACGCCTGCCGAGAGCGAAGAGCTCATCGACGCACTCGCCTCAGCAGCCCCGCTCTCCGCCGAGGCCCGCTGCGAGCTGATCGAGAAGACCGAGGGAAATCCCCTCTTCGTCGAGGAGACCGTTCGCATGCTGGCCGAGCAGGATGGCGCGGCCGACGCCGGACGCATTCCCGACACGGTGCAGGCACTGATCGCCGCGCGCATCGATCGGCTCGCCCCCGGCGAGAAGACGATCCTGCAGCGCGCTGCCGTGATCGGACGGACGTTCTGGCTCGGGGCAGCGAACGAGCTGGCCCCCGACGTGATGGACGTCGCGTCGCTGCTCGAGGATCTGGTCGAGCGGGATTTCGTCCTCCGAGACTCGCGCTCGAGCATCTCCGGCGAGACCGCCTACCGGTTCAAGCACGTTTTGATCCGCGAGGTCGCCTACGGCGGCCTCTCCAAGTCGGCCCGCGCGGACCTGCACGCGCAATTCGCCGGTTGGGTGGGGCGGCGTGCAGGCGAGGAGCTGCTCGAGATCCGAGCGACTCACCTCGACCGCGCGTGCGCGCTCCATGCCGAGCTCGACGGGACGCCGCCGGCGGAGCTCGCGCAAGAGGCGGCCGCCGCGCTCCAGAGAGCGGGCCGCAGGGCGCTGGCCCGGGAGGCCTTCGGTACCGCGCGGAGGCAGTTTCTCCGCGCCGTGGAGCTTGAGCCGACGATCGAGCGTCGCTACCTCGCCGCTCGCGCGGCCTGGCGGCTGAGCGACTTCAACGTGCTGGCTCCCGAGATGGAGGAGGTGAGGCAAGCCGCTCGAGAGGCGGGGGAGAAGCGGTTCGAGGGACGAGCCCTGACCGCTCTCGCCGAGACGGCGCTCAACCATGACGCCGACGTCCAGACGGCTCGCGAGCTGATCGACGAGGCCGTACATCTGCTCGAGGGGGAGACCGATGCGGATGGTCGCTTCGACGCCCTCCGCGTGCGCGGCAAGATCGCCTCCTGGCTCGGCAGCAGCGCCGACGAGGAGGTCTACGTGCGGAAGGCGCTGGAGGTCGCGAAGGAGGCGGGGCGCAAGGATCTCGAGACGGTCGTGCTGCAGAGCCTTGCCTCGGTACAGATCTCTCAGCTTCGTCTCGACGAGGCGGAGCCGCTGGCAGACGAGGCGCTCCGGGTCGCCGAGGAGAGCGGAAGTATCGTGGCACGGGCGGACGCGCTCGTCACCCGAGGGCGCTTGGATCGCGCGCTCGGGCGGCTTGACGAGGCCGAGGAGCAGCTTGACCGAGGCCGTGAGCTGTACTCCGAGGTCGGTCGCACTGCATCTGTCGGACAGGCGCTGCTTCAGCTCGGACGCCTGGCGCGTGAGCGCGGGGAGCTTCCGCTCGCCGAGCGACGACTGCGCGAATCGGTGCGAATGCTCGCGCAGGCCGGCCATCGCGGAGTGTTGTGCGAGGCGCAGAGATCGCTGGCCGAGCTCGTGCTCACTCTCGGCAACGTCGACGAGGCCGAGGGGCTCGCGCTCGCCGCGCGAGAGTCGGTCGGCCCGGGCGACATCATCTCGACATCGACCACGAAGCTCTCACTCGCGCTCGTCCGCGCGGCGCAGGGACGAGACGTTGAGGCCGAGGTCCTCCTACGCGAGGCCTATGGCGAGCTGATCGAGTCCGACTTCCGCATCGCCGAGCGCGAGGCCGCTCAGTCCCTGGCGGACTTCCTTCGGCGGCGCGACCGAGGAGAAGAGGCCGTCGCCTTCGAGGGGCGTCTCGCCGAGCTGGCGCCCGCCAGCGTCGCCTAGGCTGAGGTGAGCTGAAGCCCGAGCGCCGCGGCGATCGCCCGGTGCGAGGCCTCATCCGGCGACTCGGTGATGACCGTCGCGGGCCGCTCGAAGCGCGCGAGCGCCTCGCCGAGCGGGCCTGCGCGGAGGGTGCCCTCGCCGTAGGGCAGGTGCTTCGTCTCGTTGCGGTTCGCGTAGGCGATGTCGGAGAAGTGGATGTGGAAGGGCGCGCCGGGCGCGAGCACGTCGTCCGCGCGCGCAAGGATGTCGGCAAAGGAGTCGACGTCTCGGAAGCCGCCATCTGTCACAGCATGCAGGTGGGCGAAGTCGAGCACCGGGCGCACCCAGCCGGTCTCGGCGCTGACGGCGAAGACGTCCTCGGCCGTGCCGAGCTCCCGAACGCGGCCCATGACCTCGATTCCGAATGGGACGGCGCGGCCCTTCGATTCGAGGCGCTGGCGCAGCTCCATCAGCTGCTCGACGACAGCGGCAAGCGCGACCACGCGCTCACGGCCGAGCAAGAAGCCGGGGTGGAAGACGACGATCTCCGCCCCGCAGGAGACCGCGATGCCGGCCGAGTGGTCGAGCATGCCAACTGCCATCCGGTGCTTCTTGTCCCGCTCGACGTGACCGAGGAACCCGGCGATCGGGGCATGCACCGAGAGTGCGACCTCCGCCTCGCGGGCCACGATTCCGAGGCGCTCTGCCCACGGGTAATCCATCCAGAATCCACCCTCGAAGTCGATCTCGCAGGCGGAGTAGCCCCGGCGCAAGAGCGCCTCGACCGCCGCCTCCGGGCTCTGTCTCGCTGGGATGCGGGCGGGACCGAAGCGGAGCGTTCCCACGCGCCGCACGCTAGCGAACGGTTACGTCCTGTGGGACGGAGTTTCCCGCCTGGCCGGAATCCGGTAGCCGTGCTCCTCGCAAAGCCGTCCCGGAGAGTCTTCCGTCAGCGCGTCGCAATAGCCCTTGCCGTAGGCGGCCCGAATGAAGACCGAGACGACCTCGAGGTTCCACTCGCCGATCTCGTCAGCCTCTCGCCAGAGATCGGCCAGGCGCAGATCGATGTCGAGCTCGAGCAATTCGATTCGGGACGGTCGCTTTGTCATGCCGACCAGGGTAGGACCCGGATCGGACGACATCTTTCGGGTTCGATTCGACGGCCGTCACCCCTCAACCGCGCTTGACGGGCCTTGGACCCATACAATTCGAGTCGTGGCCCGCAAGGCGAGTCCGGCGCGCCTCGTGATCGCGCTTTCGATCGCGGCTCTGCTCGCGATCTTCCTCGTCTACACCGCGATCGCCGGCGGTGGCCGGCCGGTGCTGCAGCCGGGCAAGCTGAAGGGCCATCGTGAGAAGGTCTCGCTGGGCGGCAAGGTGGTCGGCCCCGTGCGGCAGAGCGCCAAGGGTGGCTACCGCTTTCGGATCCGCGACGTGAGTGGCTCGGCGACCATTCCGGTCGTGTACCGGGACACGCCGCCGCCCCAGTTCAAGGTCGGGCGGGAGATCTCGGTCGACGGGCGAGTGCTGAACGGTGTCTTCGTCGGCGACCGCGGGACGCTCGTGACGAAGTGCCCGTCGAAGTACAGCTCGAAGCCGAGCTAGTGCCCCGACGTGCCTGAGCTCGGCCGCGCCGCCCTCGTCCTCTGTCTGGGGCTTTCGCTCTACGCCGCGGCGGCGGGCGCTTTCGCGGCCCGGACCCGCCGCCGCCGGCTGGCCGCATCGGCAGCGAACGCGCTCTACGCGAGTTTCGGCGCGGCCGTCGTCGCCTCGGTCGTCCTCGCAGCCGCGCTCCTGCGCCACGATTTCACCTTCTCGTACGTCGCCGACCACACGAGCCGGAGGCTCCCGGTCGCCTACACGCTCTCGGCGTTCTGGGGCGGTCAGGAGGGATCTCTCTTGCTGTGGCTGCTCATCCTCACTGCCTACGCCGCGGCCGCGTGCTCGCTCAACCGGCGCAGGGCTCCCGACCTCGTCCTCTGGGTCGTGCCCGTCCTCGGCGGGGTGGCCACGTTCTTCTCGCTCATGCTCGTCGTCGTAGCGAGCCCCTTCGGGACGCAGCCGCCGCCCCTCGACGGAGCCGGCCTCAACCCCTCCCTGCAGAACCCGTACATGCTGGCGCACCCGCCGATGCTGTACCTCGGCTACGTCGGCCTCACCGTGCCGTTTGCCTTCGCCATGGGTGCGCTGCTCTCGGGCCGAGCCGACGAGCGATGGATCGTGGCCACTCGGCGCTGGACACTCGCGGCATGGGCGTTCCTGGGAGTGGGCCAGCTGCTTGGCGCGCACTGGGCCTACGTGGAGGTCGGCTGGGGCGGCTACTACGCGTGGGATCCCGTCGAGAACGCCGCGCTCATGCCGTGGCTCGCGGCGACCGCCTTCTTGCACTCGGTGATGGTGCAGGAGAAGAAGGGGATGCTGAAGGTCTGGAACGTACTGCTCGTGATTCTTGCGTTCGGGCTGTCGCTGTTCGGGACGTTCCTCACGCGTTCTGGGATCCTCAGCTCGATCCACTCCTTCACGGAGGGCTCGATCGGCCCGTGGTTCGTGGGCTTCATCGCAGTCGTTACTGCCTTCTCCTTAGTGCTCGTCTTCGCGCGGCTGCCGCTGCTCCGTGCCCGGACGAAGCTCGAGTCGGCGATCTCACGGGAGGCGACGTTCCTCTACAACAATCTGTTGCTCGTCGCCCTCTGCTTGACGATTCTCTGGGGGGTGATCTTCCCGATTCTGTCCGAGGCGGTGCGCGGCGAGGCGAGCGCAGTTCGCGGGCCGTACTACAACTTCTTCCTGCGCAGCTTCGGCCTCCCACTGCTGCTCCTGATGGGGATCGGGCCGCTCATCGCCTGGCGCCGCTCCTCGCTACGGGCGCTCCGGCGAACCTTCGCCTGGCCGGCCGCCACGGCGGTCGCAACCGGGGCGATACTCGTGGCGACCGGAGCCGGCTCGTCGCTGCTCGGCCTCGTCGCCTACAGCTTCTCCGCATTCGTGCTCGCCTCGATCGTGGTCGAGTTCGCCGTCGGCGCGAGTGCGCGTAGCTCGCTTGCCGGCGAATCGTGGCCAGTCGCCCTCACCTCGCTTGTGGCCCGCAACCGACGACGCTACGGAGGCTACGTCGTGCACGCCGCCGTCGTCTTGCTCGCGGTCGGGATCGCCGGCTCGAGCATCTACGACACGGTCCGCGAGACGACTCTGCGGCCGGGCCAGACCCTCCGGGTGGGGAGGTACGCGATCACGTACCGGAACTCGGTCGAGCGCCGAGCGGCGAACGCGCAGGAGTTCCGCGCGCTCATCGACGTGCGCCGGGGCGGTCAGCTCATTGGCAGGATGCAACCCGGACGGAACTGGTATCCAGCCGAACAGCAGGCCTCGAGCGAGATGGCGATCCGCCGTGACTGGACGAGGGCCGAAGATCTCGATCTCATCGTCCAGCGCTTCAATTCTTCGGACGGCAGCATCGAGCTGAAAGCGCTCGTCAAGCCCCTCGTCAACCTGATTTGGCTCTCCGGCCTCATCTTCATCGGAGGATCGCTGATCGCGCTCTGGCCGGATGCCCGCGAGCAGCGCCGGCTGGCCGCACGGTACGCCGGCTCGGGCGTCGCCGCTCCCGCGTGACACTCGCCTACGCCCTCGGGGGCGCGCTCGCCGTCATCTGCGTCGTGCTCGTCGCCTGGCCGTTCCTGTGCGAGCCGGAGCCTCGGCTCGACCGGGTGCGCGAGCTGAGCGACCTCGAGCAGCGCCAGGTCGCGCTCGCGGAGGAGCGGGATCGCTCCCTCGCCGCGCTGAAGGAGCTGGAGTTCGACCACCGCACGGGCAAGGTGTCGGACGAGGACTACCGCACGCTCGTGGGGCCGCTCCGGCGTCAGGCGGCTGAGACGCTGCGCGCTCTCGAGCCACGCCTCGAGCGAACGGCTCGGCAGCCGCACGCGGAGACGGCCTCCGAGGAGCCCTCGCGAGGCGCTGATACGATTTAAGTAGATCTTGCGCGCTGTCCTGCGCGCAGGGAGACCCGACTTTCCGGCGAACCTCTCTCTCGGATGCTTCGACGGCTCCTCCTCGTCTCGTCCGTCGCGCTCGTTTCCGCGGCGCCGGCGCTCGGAGACCTCTCGTCACGAAAGCACGCGGTCGACACGCGCCTCGACCGCCTGCAGTCGCAGATCGCGGCGGCGAAGTCGACGGAGACCGCACTCTCGGCCGGCATCTCTCGGACGACGGGGAAGATTCGCATTCTGGAGGGACAGGTCGGGGACGTCTCGAGCCAACTAGTGCTCCTCGAGCGTGACCTTGCGCTGCACCGTGAGCGACTCGCCGGTCTGAGGCAGCTGTACCGCTTCCAGTCGAGCCGCTACGCCCACCTCCGCCGTGACTACTGGGTTGCCCGGACGCGCTTCGACCGGCGCCTCGTCGCCATCTACCAGCAGGACACCCTCGGCACGCTGGACATCCTCGTCTCGGCGACCAGCTTCTCTGACTTGCTGGAACGGCTCGACTTCTCGCGCGACATCGGCTCGCAGGACGAACGGATCGCCGGCGAGATTGGCAATGCGAAGGGCGAGGTGCGCCGCGCGCGCGACCGAACGAAGCGAACGAAGGCTGCCGTTGCGTCGGCCACCCGCGTGATCGCGGTTCGCACCGGACAGGTGCGAAGCGCCCGCGACCGGCTCCTGGCTCGGCAGGCCAATCTTGCCGCCGCCCGTAGCGAGAAGCAGCGCGCCTTCTCGTCGGTGCATGAGAACGCCCGAGAGGCGGCGAGCGAGGCCGCGGCGCTGCAGAGCGTCAGCGCGCAGCTCGCTGCGCAGATCCAGACCGCGCAGGCCCAGGCCGCCGCCCAAGCTGCGGAGGTCGCGCGAACAGCCGAGGCTGCCCGTTCCTCTCAGTCGGCGAGTGCAGAAACCTTCACCCCCGCCCCGAGCGCCCCCGTCGCTGACCCGACTCCCTCGTCGAGCGGTCTGGTCTGGCCCGTCAGCGGGCCGGTCGTCAGCCCGTTCGGGATGCGGTGGGGTCGGATGCACGAGGGAATCGACATCGCGGTTCCATCGGGGACCCCGATTCACGCGGCGGCCTCCGGGATCGTCGTCTATGCGGGCTGGATGGGCGGCTACGGCAACCTGATCGCGATCCAGCACAGCGGCAGCCTCGCGACCGCGTATGCGCACCAGTCGAGCTTCGCCGTCGGTAGCGGCGCCAATGTCGCCCAGGGCCAGGTGATCGGCTACGCCGGCTGCACCGGCCACTGCTTCGGGCCGCACCTGCACTTCGAGGTCCGGGTCAACGGCTCCGCCGTCGATCCTCTTGGCTATCTGTAGCGGGACCAGCCTAGGATCGCTCGCGGTCGTCGATTGGGCCGGGTGGCCTGTCTCGGGGCGGGGGGCGGTGATCGCGACGATTTCGGTTGGGTCGGCCGGTGGGCGCGAGGGGCGGGCGTTCTCGCAGCAGACTGCGGCCCGGTTCGAGGCGCCCGAGCTTCAGCGCGCTCGTGAGCCGGTGCCGCTGCGCGGGGTTCCGCTGCGAGCGTAAGGCGGGCCTGAGCGTCGTGGTGGCAGGATCCCACCGTTCGCTCTCGACGTCGACCCGGCAGGCGTGACCTCTGTGCCTGGCATTCCCGCGGTGCATAGTGGCGTTCTCTGGATCGTAGGAGTTTCGGGTCGAGCAGCGGTTGTCGTTGCGCGATCCGCACCCGACGCACGAATCTACGCCGTTCGCGACCCCGGGCAGCCGGTCTCCTTCCTCGGAATCGGGAGGCAGGTGTGGCCCGCCAGTGACGGACGATCCGTGTGTGTCCAGGAGCTTGGTCGATCGCTCCCGCTGCAGCCTGCGCCTGGTGGGGCTGGACGGTCGGCAGATTCGCGGCCCCAGGGCGTTTTCGTGCGGCACGGTCAGTGATCCGGCCGTCGGCTCGCTGGGGTTGGTCGTCCGCCGCACTCGGGTGCTCGATCCGCGCACGGGCCGCCATGTGCCCAAGACGCCCTGGGGCGTCCTGGCGGCGGCTGGAACGAAGCTCGTGCTGGCCAGGCCCGGCGAGCGGCTCACACTGCTCGACGCGAAGACCCGTGCCCAGAAGCGGCTGCCGTGGCCGAGCGACTTCGACTCGCTCGGCCACCCCGCCGTCGACCCGCGGGGCCGCTTCGTCGCGCTCTCCTTCGTCGTTCCAAGCTGGTAGACGCTCACCCTCCCGCGGGGCTGGAAGGGCGAGGCGCTCCAGGTTCTCGACGTGTGGATACTTGATACGAAGACGCGGAAGCTGACACAGCTGCCCCGAATGCCCGCGTTCGTCTCGATCAAGCACACCAGCATGCAATGGAGCGACGACGGCCGGCTCGTGCTACTCGGCGAGAGCAACGGAAAGGACGTTGTGGCCGTCTGGCGGCCCGGCCAGCGTCGTCTCGCGCTCAAGACCGTGCAACTCCCGGACCGCAGTGAAAGTGGCAGCGATTCATTCGCACCCATCGGGTAACAGCCCCCATTCCGGCGGCCGAGCGTTACGCCGCTAGAGGGCGCATCAGGTGAAGGTCGGGCAGGTTGCGGAAGCGCTCGTCGAGGTCGAAGCCGTAGCCGACGAAGAGCTCGTCGGGGACGACGAAACCGACGTAACGGACGGGAAGATCATCGACCAGGCGGCGGTAGGGCCGGTCGAGCAGGGTGACGACCGCGAGCGAGCGAGGCGCGCGGAGCGCCAAAGTTTTGACGAGATATCTGAGTGTCAGGCCGGTGTCGACGACGTCCTCGACGATCAGGACGTCGCGACCCTCGATCTCGCTGTCAAGATCCTTCAGGAGCCGGATGGCGCGCTGGTTCCCGCGCGACGAGCCGCTGTAGTGGGCGAGCTCGAGGAAGTCGAGCCCGTGCGCGATCTCGAGCGTCCGCGACAGGTCGGTGAGGAAGACGACGCTCGCCTTGAGCGCTGCCACGAGGAGCGGCTCGGAGCCCTCGTAGTCCGCGCCGATCTCCCGGCCGAGCTCGGAGACCCGCGACTGAATCTCGCTCGCGGCGAGATAGACGTCGCCGATGCGGGAATCGGTGATCAGGCGAGTAGCAGCCCGTAGCGCTGGCCGAGACGCTCGACGTCCCGCTTGTAGAAGAGCTTGACGCGGACGTCGGGGTAGAGCTCGGCCATCCTGCGGAGCTTGCGATTCTTTCGGGTCACGAGGGACTGCTTCATGGTGGTCACCTCGACGTACAGCTTCTGTTCGGGCAGGTAGAAGTCGGGCGCGAACGCGTGCACGATACGACCCGTCTCGTCCCGCTCGAGCACGAACGTCGTCGGCTCGTACTGCCACGGGACGCCGAAGTAATCGAGGATCTTCGCGCACTCGAGTTCAACGGGATGGGCGAAACGAGGCTGCGACTCTCCACAATACGCCTGGAAATCTGGCATTTCCGTAGGCACTAACATCAGGATAGCAACGGCTCCTGACGGCGCGGCCTACACTTCCCCGCGAGCGTGGACGGCCTCTTTCGGATCGCGCACATCTCCGACCTTCACTGCGGCGGTCCGTACTTCGTTCCCAACCTGCTCGAGCGAGCTATCAGGGAGGTCAACGATCTCGAGCCGGACGTCGTCGTGTGCTCGGGAGATCTGACGACGTTCGGCTTCAAGCAGGAGTACGCCCAGGCGAAGGGATTTCTCGACCGGATCGAGTGCCCGAACCTCGTGATCGTCCCGGGTAACCACGACTCGCGCAACGTCGGCTACCTCCACTTCGAGCAGTTGTTCGGGGAGCGGAACTCCGTGCGGCGCGTTCGCGGCGTAACCCTCGTCGCCGTGGACTCGACCGAGCCCGACCTCGACCATGGTCAGATCGGCCGAGGTCGCTACCGCTGGATCGAGGAGCAGTTCGCAGAGCAGGCGGACCTGCGGGTCTTCGTCCTTCACCACCACCTGCTGCCGGTGCCGGGCACCGGCCGTGAGCGCAACATCGTCTACGACGCCGGCGATGCGATCGAGTGCCTCCAGCGCGCCGGGGTAAACCTCGTGCTCTCGGGCCACAAGCACGTGCCGTACGCGTGGCGGCTCGAGGACCTGTTCGTCGTCAATACGGGAACCGTCTCCTCGCTCCGCCTACGCGGCAACACGCGGGCGAACTACAACGTCGTGGAATTTCGGGATTCCCGGGTGACGGTCTGGCGCAAGTACCCGTTCTACGGGCGCGAACGGATCATCGAGTTCTCGACCGAGACGCTCGCGTTCGAGAAGTACACGGCCGGGATCGAGCACGAGGTGACGACGCGATCGTGAGGGCTCTGGCCCTGATCGACGGGGAGCACCACGCGCCGGTCGTGCGCGCTGCGCTCGCGTCGCTGCCGTACGAGTTCGTTGCGGCGCTGATGCTAGGCGGGACCGAGAAGCTGCGGGGTGGGGAGGACTACGGCCTCCCGGTCACCGCCGATCTGGAGCAGGCGCTCGCCGATCACGATCCCGAGATCGCCGTGGATCTCTCCGACGAGCCGATCCTCGGCCCGCGCGAGCGATTCTCGCTCGCGAGCCGTGTGCTTGCGGGCGGCCTTCCGTACGTGGGTGCCGACTTCCGGCTCGATCCTCCACCGCTCGAGCCCTTCGAGCTGCCCTCGCTCGGCATCGTCGGAACGGGGAAACGTGTGGGAAAGACGACGACGACGGGCTACGTCGCACGCGTGCTCGCTCGCCAGCTCGACGTGATCGTCGTCTCGATGGGCCGCGGTGGGCCTGCCGAGCCGCGACGCGCAGCGGCCGGACCGACCGTGGAGAACCTGCTCGAGATCTCCCGCGCGGGGGGACACGCGGCTTCCGACTACCTCGAGCTGGCGGCCGTCGCGGGCGTGCCGACCATCGGGTGCCGGAGATGCGGAGGCGGCCTGGCCGGGGCAACGTTCGCCTCGAACGTTCTCGAAGGGGCGGAGCTCGCCGCCGCGGACGATCCCGACCTCGTCATCTTCGACGGCAGCGGCGCCTCCCTCCCCCCGGTGGCCACCGACCGACGCATCCTCGTGATCGGAGCGCATCAGGATCCGTCTGTGCTCACGGGCTACCTGAACGCCTACCGGATCCTCGTGTCCGATCTAGTCGTCTTGACGATGGCCGAGGAAGGAACCAGCTGGCGCGAGCTCGCAGACTCCATCCAGCGTGTTGCCCCGAGTCTGCCTATCGCCGCGGCGGTGCTGCGACCCCGCCCGGTGGTACCGGTCGCCGGCCGCCGGATCGCGTTCTTCACCACGGCGCCGGACTACGTGCACGAGGGGCAGGCCGCGCACCTGCGCTCCGAGCACGGCGCAGAGGTTGTCCTCGTCTCCGGCAATCTTTCGCGGCGCGAGGCGCTGCGCAAGGATCTCGAGCGGGCGCAC
Organism: Gaiellales bacterium; assembly: GCA_038237235.1. Classification (GTDB taxonomy): domain Bacteria; phylum Actinomycetota; class Thermoleophilia; order Gaiellales; family Gaiellaceae; genus JBBRYW01. The sequence continues at coordinate 14,807 of JBBRYW010000017.1, read as the reverse complement.
GACGCCGATGTCTACGTGACCGAGATCAAGGGTGCCGCGATCGAGCTGGTCGCCGAGGCGGGCGCCGAGCGTGGGGTGGACGTCGTCCTCGCGGACAACGACCTCGTCGCCGTCGAGTCGGAGTTCGCTCTCGACGACGAGGTCACCTCGCTCGCCGGCGCCTGCCTGCGGCGGGCGACCGCATGAGGCAACCCCTCCATGCGGGGACGCTCCCCTTCGGTGGCGAGTCCGGCCTGCCGTACTCCAAGGGCCTGATGGCCCGAGCACTCGTGGCGACCGGCATGGCGACCGACAGGGCCTACGAGCTGGCCCGCGTGATCGAGGCCGACTTACCGCCAGGGGGCAGCTACACACTCGACTTCGACCGCATTCATGTGCTCGCGGCTCAGGTCGTCGGCGAGGAGCGCGGGGCGGTCGCGGTCGACCGGCTGCGCCGCCTGCGCGATCTTCAGGAGCTGGATGTGCCGATCATCGTCCTCGTCGGCGGCGGGACCGGCACCGGCAAGTCGACGATTGCGACGGAGGCCGCCTACCGTCTCGGGATCACGCGGGTCACGTCGACGGACTTCGTCCGGCAGACAATGCGCGCCTTCTTCTCACCGGAGTTCATGCCGTCCATTCACTACTCCAGCTTCGAGGCAGGCCGCTTTCTCACGAGCGGTGACGAGATCGCAGATCCGGTGGTGCGCGGCTTCCTCGAGCAGACCCGGAACGTGCTCGTGGGCGTGAAGGCTGCGATGGATCGCGCGCTGCATGAGGGCTTCTCGATGGTGCTCGAAGGCGTCCACCTCGTTCCGGGCATGCTCCCTCCGCCCACCGCGACCGCGATCGTCGTCCAGTGCGTCCTCGCGATCGGCGACGTTGACGAGCATGCGGGCCATTTCTGGACGCGTGAGGCGACCTCGGAAGGAATGCGGCCGCTTCGAAAGTACCTCGAGGCACTGTCCGAGATCCGTTTGATCCAGGACTACATCGTCGAGCGGGCGCACCGCGCGGGTGTGCCGGTGATCGAGAATGCAACGGTGGATGCGGCCATCGGCCAGGTGATGGAGCTCGTCTTCACGAGCGCCGCGCCGGATAAGGTCAGCTCATGACCGAGACCGTCGAGGCGGGAGCCACCGGGCTGAGCCCGGTCGAGAGGGGGCGCTGCCTCTGCGAGGCCTATGCGCGCGCGACCGAGAGCGCTGCGCTCGCCGGGGCGCGGTGGCTCGGCCGAGCCGACGAGAGCGGTGCGACCGAGGCCGCCGCCTCCGCGATGAGCAGGAGGCTCGACGAGCTGCCGATCGAGGGGCGGATCGTGATCGGAGGCCTGCCCGATGCGGAGCGGCTGGGAGCGGGGCAGCGGATCGGGGGCGGTGGAACCGAAGTCGATCTTGCGCTCGATCCGCTCGAGGGCAGCGGCGTCGTCGCGCGCGGCGGCAGCGGGGCGATGTCGATGATCGCGACCGGCGATCAGGACTCGCTGCCGAGGTTCCCCGACATGTACATGCGAAAGATGGCCGTCGGGCCGGTCGCTCGCGGCGCGATTGACCTTCTCCGCCCGGCAGGCGAGAACGTTCAGGCGATCGCCGATGCCTTCGGGCGGCGCGTCGGTGACATAACGACGATCATCCTCGACCGAAGACGCCACCACGACCTCGTCGAGGAGGTTCGGGCGGCTGGGGCGCGGATCAAGCTGATCTCCGACGGGGACGTCACGGCCTCGATCTCCGCCGCGGTGCGCGGCACGAACGACCACCTCTCGATCGGCATCGGCGGCTCTCGCCAGGCCGTTCTCTCAGCGACCGCGCTCCGCTGCCTGGGCGGCGAGCTGCAGGCGCAATTCTGGCCCACCACCCGGGGTGAGATCGAGGAGGCGCGCGAGGCCGGGATCGCGGACATCGAGCGCGTCTTCACGAGCGAGGATCTCGCGCCGGGAGAAGTCATCTTCGTCGCGACCGGCGTGTCGAACGGCGATCTTCTGCGCGGCGTCCGCTTCCTCGCCGACAGCGCGCGCACCCACTCGCTCGTCATGTGCACACGCTGCAACTGGGTGCGGTTCGTGGACGGAACACACTTCTTCGCGCGCGAGCGGCGCGAGGAGGTGCGGCTGCCGGGCCTGTGATTCACGAAGCGAGACCGGCACGCGGGAGGCCGTCCCTCGAGGCCGTCGCCTCCGGCGGGCGCTCGGCACGTCTCGGCGGAGGGCCGCGCGGATCTGCGGAGGTACACTCAGACTGAGATGCCGACGAAGGACGACGTAATCGAGGCCCTCCGAGAAGTCGAGGATCCCGAGCTCGGGATGGACATCGTCGAGCTCGGGCTGATGTACGACGTCGAGGTCGAGGGACCGAAGGTCAAGGTCATTCACAGCCTCACCTCGATGGGCTGCCCCGCGGGCCCGATGATCCAGGAGAACATCCACTCGGTCGCCGCCTCGCTTCCAGGCGTCGAGGACGTCGAGGTCGAGCTGACGTGGGATCCGCCCTGGACGCCGGATCGGATGTCCGAGGATGCAAAGTTCATCCTCGGTTTCGGCTAGCCCGGCCTGAATTTTACAGCGCTCTTACCCAGGCCTCGCCCCGCGCTGACAGCGCACCGGGACGATTCGGGCCCGAACCCGCGGTAGGAGGCTGACAATGAAGGTTTCGAGCTGGAAGTGGATCGGCGCGCTTGCTCTCCTGGCGGTCGCAGCGTCGATCGGCATCGCACACGCCGCGGCGCCGAACGCCATGGGCACCGAGCGGGCAAAGGCCAAGACCCGCCCTAACATCGTGGTGATCGAGACCGACGACCAGACGCTCGATTCGATGCGCGTCATGACGAACACGCTCCGCTTGCTCGGTCAGGCCGGAACGACGTTCGACAACAACTTCGTCTCGTTCTCGCTCTGTTGCCCGTCGCGCTCGACGTTCCTCACGGGGCAGTACGCGCACAACCACGGCGTGCTCGGCAACAGTCCGCCCGCCGGCGGGTACCACAAGCTGAACCACGCGAACACGCTCCCCGTCTGGCTACAGCGGGCGGGCTACTACACCGTCGAGGTGGGCAAGTACCTGAACGGCTACGGCAAACCTGATCCGCTCGAGATTCCGCCCGGCTGGAACGAGTGGCACGCCGGCGTCAACCTCGCGTTCATCGGCGGCACGATGAACGAGAACGGCAAGCTGGTGCAGCTGCCGAAGAACGAGAGCGGCTATCAGACGGATGTCTGGGCGACGATCACGCGGGACGCCATTCACCGGAAGGCTTCGGGCTCGCAGCCGTTCTTCATCTGGTTCACGCCGCACGTGCCGCACAGCGGCGGTCCAGCCGAATCCGGCGACCCGAAGGGCGTCGGCACGACGAGGCCGGCCGCACGCCATCGCGACAGGTTCGCGTCCGAGCCGCTGCCGATGCCGCCGTCGTTCAACGAGGCCGACGTCTCCGACAAGCCGGCGGGAACCCGCAACCGGCCGCTCCTGTCGCCGGACCGGATCGCAGGGATGCGGGAGGCCTACCAGCAGCAGCTCGAGTCGCTCCTCGCTGTCGACGAGGCTGTTGCCGGGATCGTCAACGAGCTCAAGACTGCCGGCGAGCTTTCGAACACGGTCATCATCTACACCGACGACAACGGCTTCTTCTACGGCGAGCACCGCGTCCCCTCGGGCAAGGTCCTCTTGTACGAGCCGTCGATCCACGTACCGCTGCTCATGCGTGGACCGGGTGTCCTCAAGGGGAAGCACCTGAAGCAGATCGTCGCGAACATCGACCTCGCGCCGACGATCGTCGATCTCGCGAACGCCAAGCCCGGTCTCAAGATGGACGGCCGCTCCCTGCTGCCGCTGATGAAGAGGCCCAGCCTGGAGTGGGGCCGCGATCTCGTGATCGAGCGCGGGCCGGCCGGGAGTAGTGGCGGCAAGCCCGGCAAAGGCGGCAACGCGAAGCTCGATCAGACCTTCGCCGCACTCCGCACTCCGGGCTACCTCTACGCCGAGTACGGAAACGGCGAGAAGGAGCTCTACGATCTGGCGAAGGATCCGAACGAGCTGACGAGCCGCCACAACGACCCGGGGTACGCCGCGATGATGGGCCAGTTCGCGGCCCGCCTCGCCCGGATGCGGGCGTGCGCCGGGGCCGCGTGCCGGGTGACGCCGCGAGTCTCGCTCACGCTTCAACGGCTGAGCGGTCGCTCGGGAGTGCAGGCGCGGATCGCGGGCGGTGACGCCGGCTCGGTGAAGGCCGTCTCGTTCTCGCTTGGCGCCCGCTCCCTCGGGATTGATCGAGTGGCGCCGTTTCGATGGGTGATCGGAGGCCGCGCTGCTCGTTCCGTAACGGCGCTCGTCACGATGGTCGACGGGCGCCGGTTGGCCCTCACGCGGGTGGCTTTGGCGCGCCGCTGAGCCGACTCTCGGGAGCGGGTCACGGCTCGGGCCGCTCCCCAAGTTCCTACTCCGCGATGGTGAGGACGAGCTTGCCGAACTGGGCGCCGGCCTCCATTCGCTCGTGGGCGGCGCGCGCCTCTGCAAGCGGGAAGACGGAGTCGACGATCGGACGTACACGCCCGGAAGCGACCAGGGCCAGCGCGCCCTCGAAATCCTCTCGCGTACCCATCGTCGAGCCGTAGATCGTCAACTCGCGCCACCACATCCGATGGAGTGCAGCCGGTGGATTGGGCCCGCTCGTCGCGCCGCAGACAGTGATACGTCCGCCTTGACGCGCGACTTGGAGCGACCGCTGCCACGTGGCCTCGCCGACGTGCTCGACGACGACGCCGACGCCTTCGCCGCCGGTCAACTCCTTGACCGAGGCGGCGATGTCCCCGGTCGAGTGATTGAGCGCCGCGTCGGCACCGAGCGCGCGGGCTCGCTCGAGCTTGTCCTCCGCGGACGACGTGACGATCACCCTCGCGCCGAGTGCCTTGGCAATCGCAAGAGCCGCTGTCGCGACGCCGCTTCCGATGCCCCAGACCAGCACCCACTCGTTCGGCAGCAGCCGCGCCTTCGTGACCAGCATGCGGTACGCGGTCTCGAAGACGAGGGGAAATGCGGCCGCCTCCTCGAAAGAGAGCCTCTCGGGAAGCGGGTAGACGTTGGAGGCCGGCACGACGACGAGCTCGGCATGTGTTCCATCCGTGTGCTCGCCGACGACGAGGATGCGACCGTTGCGCTCGATACCCGGGTTGATGACGACTGCGTCGCCCTCGCGGAGACCCTCGACATGGTCGCCAAGCGCAGCGACGTGACCGGCGCCGTCCGCGCCCAGGATACGCGGCTTCAACACTGACGGGAGACCCTTGCGAATCCAGACGTCGAGCCGGTTGAGCGAGGCTGCCCGCAGCCGGACGAGCACCTCGCCCGGCCCCGGCGAGGGCTCAGGCGCGTCCTCGTAGCGGAGAACCTCGGGGCCGCCATCCTCGTGGATTCGGACTGCTTTCACGGTCCTTCGCTCCTCCGAACCTTGTCCATAAGACCAAAACAGCCCCACCCGGGGTGGGGAGCCGGCCCGTACCCGCCACCCGCTTCCGAGCATACCCATGGCTTCTGTACGGATCTGGGCCAAGGGAGGGCCAAGCTGCGCGATTCCTCGTTCCTACAATGGTCTGTCGTGAGAGTCTCGGACCTGACGCGGCTGGCCGACGAGCTTGGGATCGACGTGGTGGGCGCCTCGCGCGTGAGCGCCTACACCAACACCGAGCGTTATATCCGCGAGCGTCGACAGCGGGGGCTCTTCGCCGACATGCGCTTCACGATGGCGCGACCCGAGACCTCGTGTCACCCGGAAACCCTCCTCGAGGACGCACGCACCGTCGTTTCCGCCGCGCTCTGCTACTACGTGGAGGGGCCGCGCGCATTGCCGGGTGAGGGGCGCCTCGCGCGCTATACCTGGCGGGACGGCTACGCCGAGCTTCGGCGGAAGCTGGCCGCCCTGGGCGAGCGACTTGGGACGCCGCACCGCGTGCTCGTCGACGCGAATCAGCATGTCGACCGTGAGGCTGCCGCACGAGCCGGCGTAGGCTTCTACGGGAAGAACACGATGCTGATCACGCGGCGCCACGGCTCCTGGGTCGTGCTCGGAACATTGATCACGCAGGCCGAGATCGACTCCACGGCGCCGGTCGAGCTCGACTGCGGATCCTGCCGCCTCTGCATCGACGCGTGCCCCACCGGAGCGCTCGATGACCCGGGCACGCTCGACGCGACGAGGTGCCTGTCGTACTGGACGCAGGCGCCCGCCTCCATCCCGGAGCCTTATCGGGCCGAGCTCGGCGACCAGGTCTACGGCTGCGATATCTGCCAGGACGTCTGCCCGTGGAACCGTGGGATCGAGAAACGGCGCGCCGGCGAGGGGCCAGCTCCGGATGCCGAGCCGGTCGTCTCCCTGGTCGACTGGCTCGAAGCCGATGGAGAGGAGCTCGTGCGCCGCTATGAGCGCCTCTACGTGCCGAAGAACGACCCGCGGTACCTGAGGCGAAACGCGCTGGTTGCGCTCGGAAACACCGGCGGCGCCGAGCACCGAGCGGTAGCCGCAGCATGGCTTGACGACCCGGACCCGCTGGTGCGCGAGCACGCTGAGTGGGCTGTGGCCCGCCTCGCCGAGCGCGAGGGAACAACCTAGGCCGGAGCGGGTGCCGCGCCCAGCTCGCGCTCGAGCTCGCGCGCACGCTCGGCGACGCGCCGGCGCAGGTCCTCTGGCTCCAGCACGATCGCCTGCCCGCGGTAGGAGAGGATCTCGCCGACGAGCCATTCCGCACTCCCGAATGGTCGCTCGGCGAGAGCGGAGCCGTCCGCGAGCGGCTGTGCCCCCTTCTCGGTCTCCCAGCGTGCGACCTCCGGCGCGTAGAGGACGCGGGCGGTTCTCGCGCCTTGCAGCCCGCGCGGCTCGAAGCCGCCGCGCGGCTCGAAGGCCTCATCCGTGAGCCCGGCGCTGCGCATCCGGTCGAGCCGGAAGCTTCGCTCGCCGCCGCTCGAGCGATCCCACGTGTGGACGTACCAGTGAGGCAGCGCGCGCTCGAGGCCATACGGCTCGACGAGCCGCCGCGACGACGCCCGCTCACCCTGTTTCTGGTACTCGACTTCAACGATTCGGTGCAGGCGGGTCGCATCCGTGAAGGTCGCGATCAGACCCTCTTCCTCGCCGCCGATCTCGGCCGGCGGGGTCTGCACCAGCTCGAACTGTCCGAACGTCTCCTCGAGCTTACGGCGAACGCGGTCGAGCGGCGTATGAGCCTGCGCGGCGATGCCGGGGCCGATGAACTGGAGTGCAAGACGGATCGCGCGCGCCTCGAGTGGGGTCAGGCGCGGCGGCGTACGGAACGTGTCGCCGTAGAGCTCCTTGTCCACGTGGACGCGGTCGCCCCGGAGCTCGGCATAGATCGTGTAGCAGCCGCCGCCGAAGTTGACGAGGTTGAGCAGAGACAGGTGCTCCTCGAGCTCCTCTGGCGCGATGCGAAACCGCTCCACGATGTCGTCGGCCCGAATTTCTGCTTGCTTGTCGTCGCCGCAGGCGGCGAGCAGGTAGGCCAGGAGGGCCTGGAGAACGGCGAAGCGCTCCGGGGCGACCGGGCCTGCAGGACGCTCGACGGTGGCACTTGGCTCCTCGCGCGGGGCGGCCGCCGCCGTCTCGGGCGGCGCTCCTTCGTGCGACTCGCGGACACGGCAAAGAGCTGTCGCGACGGTCAGGCGAAGTGACTCCGGCTCGACGGGAACCGCCCGGCCGTCCTGGCGCAACACCCATGAGGCAAGCTGCTCGACGCTGGCGAAGGGCGTTACGAACGTTCCCTCCTCGAGGCGTCCTACACGCCCGTAGGCGCGCTCGATCCACCAGGCGGTCTCCCGGCCGACAGCGATGCGCGCCTCGCCGCCGATCTCACCCACCTGCCAGGGCGGGCGGTCACGGTAGAGGTCGATGTCGAAGTCGGGGGGCACGCGAAAGTCGCGTTCACGACGCGTCGCAAAGCGGATGTCGCCTCGGATTCGTGAGACGCGAAACGTGCGCATGTCCTTACGGTCGAGGTCGTCCCCCACCACATACCACGCCCCACGGTCGTTGAAGAGCGCGTATGGGTTCAAGGACCGCTCCCGCTCCTCGCCGCTCGACATGGCCGCGTAGGAGAACTTGACAGTTCGCTGCTTCGAGATCGCTCCCTCGAGCTTGCCGAGACGGCCCTGCAGCTCGGGCGAGTAGTCGGGGTCGAGTCGCTCGACCCGGACGGCGGTCTCGGTGGGTGCCTCGGGAAACCCCGGTCGTCCCAGCGCGAGGTTCTGGAGAGCCAGCCGGAGCGGCTCGGCGTAGGCGAACCGCCCCTCGAGTGCGTAGAGGTAGGTCTGGAGTGCTGCGAGCTCGTCGTCGGACAGCTCGAGCGGCGGCAGGAAGTACTGCTCCGAGCGAAGTGTGTAGAGCTCCTCGCCCGTGAACTCGTCACGCTGCGACTCGAGCGGGACGCCGAGGGCCTGCAGCTCCGCCCGATCAGAGTAGAAGCGGCGCGCAAAGGCCTCGTCGGACATCTCGGAGTAGCCCTCGACGTTGCCCTTGACGTCGCGGGCCGTAATGGGTCGCCGCTCCGCCATCAGGTAGGCGACGAGCGACAGCTGTCGGATCAACTTGTCGGTGTCGTGCGAGATGGAGGGCACTCTAACTTCCGAGGCGCTCCGTCAAGGTCGGCCGCGGGCTGTGTGCCGTCAGGCGGCGACGGATTCTTGCTCGAGATGCTGGTGCGAGGGGCAGTAGTCGCGCTCCGGGAGCGGAGTCCGCTGGCAGGGCTTGCCCTTTCGAGTGGTCGCGCGGCAACGCGATGCCCCGCCGTCGAGTGCGCCCGCCTCGAGCTGCTCCTCGATGAATCCCACCGCCGCCGCGATGCCCTCGCGAACGGCCCATGCCACCTCGGCCTGGGCAGTGATCGGAAAGTACCGGCGGATGTCCTGGAAGAGCGTGCGGTCGGGCCGGGCGAAGTAGTGCGGGTCTCGGGCGAGGCGCTCCATCGTCTGCTCACACGCCGTGAGAACCGCCTGGCGGGACTCGAGCAGCTCCTCCGCATCGCAGTAGGGGTTGACGAGGTCCTTGATCGAGCGGTAGATGGCGCGAGAATACTGGTACATGTAAGCCTGCAAATCCACTGTGTGTTCGTCCATCGTTCGGCTGGCTCGTCCTCTCTCAGTATCTCGGGTCGGTGATTAATGGCCGGCGAAACAGTGTTAAGACGGCATTAACTCACCGCCGACAGGCGACGCGCCGGCGAGTCTATCCCACGTCGCGCGGAAATCAAAAAGCCGGACTTGAGGAGTCTCTCAGGGCGTGATCTGCCGGAAGTACGCCGCCGCATAGCCACCCGTCTGCGCGGCTCGCAAATCCGATGCGGTCGCAGCCTCCGAGTTGCGAACGCCGGTGAAGATGACGTAGTAGCCCGGGTGCAGGCTCGAGTAGCTCGACGAGTCGAGGACCCCAACCCCGGTGAGCCCCGCCTCGAGCGCCTTGCGAGCTTCTTCCCGCGCGGTGGCTCTGCCACGTGCAATCGGCACGGAAGCGAGCACCACCGTGTAGCCCCGTCTTCCGGTCGGCCACGCGAGCGGGCGCGTCTGCTTTGGCGGCGCGGGTGTGGCCGTCGTCGTGGAAGGAGTGACGTTGGTCGGCACGGTCGCAGTCGCGACCGGAGTGCTCGTCGTCCGCGTCGCCGCGACGACACGGACGGTCTGTCCCGGAGGTGAAGTCGCCACGAGTGTCTGCGCCTTGTCGGGCCGTGTAGAGACATAGATCGCCGCTGCAGCCCCGGCTGCAGCGAGGCCGAGAAAGAGGAGCGTCGGCCAGAGCCAGTCGCCCGGATACCAGGGCAGGCGTTGCCGCCACGCCGCGCCGAGTCGCGGGGCGAGTCCGCGCCTGGGCGGCAAACGCAGGCCGCATTCGAGGCAATAGTCCTGATCCGGTGCAGAGGGGGTGCCGCAGCGCGGACATGCGGCCGTAGCAGCCGTCGGAACGTTCCGGCCGTCGAGCCGGCCCGCAGTCGGCGGGGGCGGCTGCACTGTTACCCGGCGCCTGGGCTCTGCGGAAAGACAGCCGGGTGAGCCTCGACAACGCTGCCGCAGGCTGGGCAGAAGCGTGCATCGGCCGCGAGCGGATTGCCGCACCGTGCGCAGCTCACGACCGGCGCGTCGGCCACTGCCCGGCCGCAGTTGGGACAGAAGTGCGACCCCCAGAGGAGCGGAGCCTGGCAGGCGCAGCGCCCATAGACCGTCAGCCCGCCCGGGCCGGACACGGTCACAAGCAGCGTCTCGACCTCCCGGAGGCGGCCCTCGACCCGAACCAGCTCGGTGCAACGCTCGTAAATCAGCTCCTGACGGAATTGATTCCGACGGTACATCTCGAGCATCAACCCGCCTAGGTCGCGCACCCGTTCCTCCCGCTCGTCGACGAGAGCCCTCCGCTCCCGCCGGAGCTGACCTCGTGTCGGCACCGGCATCCGCTGCGCCGAAGGGGGCGGCCGCTCGGGTGCCTGTGCCTCCGAGGGCTGCTCCACGGCCGACGCGGCGCCGTTGTCCCCGGCTTCGCCTTGAGCTCCGCTCTGGAGCCGGTCCCGCAGGAACGAGAAACGCCTCAACGTGACGAGCCGCCAGGCTCCAGCTCGAGGATCACGACACGTTCTTCGGTCATGTCCCGCACGGCGTATGCCGGCCCCTCGCGTGTGTTACCCGAGTCCTTGACGCCTCCGTAGGGCATCTGATCGGCACGAAAGGTCGGTGCCTCGTTCACCGTGACCCCGCCGAACTCGAGCTCCCGCGCCGCACGTAGCGCGGTCTGAAGCTTGGTCGTGAAGACCCCAGCCTGAAGCCCGTAGCGTGTCCCGTTCGCGAGCTCGAGCGCCTCGTCGAGCGATCCGTAGCCGACCACCGAGCAGACGGGGCCGAAGACCTCCTCGCACGAGATTTTCAGATCCGGCGCAGCGTCCGCCACGACTGTCGGCTCGATCAAGCCCTCCCGAACGCCGCCGCCGGCCAGAACCCGCGCACCACGCGCGCGGGCCTCGTCGAGCCAGGCGAGGATGCGCTCCTGCGCACCCTCGTCGATCACAGGCCCGACGTCGGTTTCCTCGTCCGCTGGGTCGCCGAGCTCGAGCGCCTCGACGAGGGGCAGGAAACGGTCGAGAAACGGCTGAAAAGCCCCTTGCTGCACGTAGATCCGCTGCACCGAGATGCAACTCTGACCGGCGAACGAGAACGCGTTGGCCGCGAGCTTCTCGGCCGCAACGTCGAGATCCGCGTCAGCTTCCACGATCACGGGGGTGGCGTTGCCCAATTCGAGATTGACGCGCTTCTTGGGCGCCCGCTCGCGGATGCCCCAGCCCACCGAGGAGGAGCCTGTGAAGCTGATCAGCCGGACGCGCTCGTCCTCGACGAGGACGTCGCCGATGTCCGAGGACGGGCCCGCCACGACGTTCAGCCAGCCTGCCGGCAGGCCCGCGTCCATCTCCAGCTCGGCAAGCAGGAACGCCGACAGCGGCGTCTGGCTCGCCGGCTTCAGCACTACCGGGCACCCTGCGGCCAAGGCGGGAGCGATCTTGTGGGCGACCAGGTTGAGCGGAAAGTTGAAGGGCGTGATTGCTGCGACCACGCCGATCGGGACCCGGAGCGTGAATGCGAGCTTGCCCTCGCCCGCCTGGGACGCATCCATCGGCACCATCTCGCCGGCGAGCTTGCGTGCCTCAACGGCAGCCATCGTGTATGTCGACATCGCTCGCGCCGCTTCGACCCGCGCCGCTTTGATCGGCTTGCCGGCTTCGTCTGAGATGAGGCGCGCGACCTCGTCAAGGCGACGGCCGAGGTGGCCGGCGACCCGAACGAGGATCTCGGCGCGCCTGTGAGCTGGCAGAGGGTTCGCGAGCGCGCGCTCGGCGGCGTCAATCGCGCGCCGCGCCTCGCTCGCTCCGGCCTTGGCGACCCGCCCAACAGGCTCGCCGGAGTATGGAGAGCTGACGTCGATCCACTCGCCTGTCTCGAGCCACTCGCCGTCGATCAGGAGCCTGCGCGCGGTCGCGGTCGAGGTCATTCCAGAAGTGTACGGCGCTCGGCGCCGCAGGCCGGTACCTAGCGGCGGGCGACGGCTGCGGGGCCGTACCAGCTCTTCGCGCCCGCGAGATCGAGTGCTTGCAGCCAGTAGCGCAGGCGACCGTGGTGCGGAGCGTCTCGGTCGGCGAACGTGTACACGCGTGCGGTTGTAGAGCTGGCGCTTCGAACCGGAATAAGCGATCGGTTCGCCTTGGTGCGCCTTCCGTTGAGCTCGCGATAGATGTTGAAACCGGCGGTTCCGAATGCCGACTCGATCCGCCATCTGACCAGGACGCCGCCCCGCGATGTCGCCGCGCTCAGCGAGCGCACCCGAACAGCGACGGTGGGGTCGACCGTGATCGTTCCCGTCATCCCCATGGGGCCGTGAACGGCGCAGAAGTAGGGGAACGTCCCTGTCGAGGCGCTAATTGTCAATAGCGCCGTGAAAGATTCGTGCGACGCGGTATGAAACAGCGTTCAGCGGCTACATCATCGACGAGCGCGCGTCTCGTCTCCGGCCGAAGACGGCGGCTACTCTGCCGACCGGCAGCGCGAGCCAAAGACGGTGCATCGCGCCGGACTACGGATCAGCACTCGCGCTGCCACTACCTTCCCGGCCGCGAGCCTCGGCGAGCATGGCCGGCAGCGGCCTGCGAGGCGCCTGCGGGCCGCCGACCGCTCGATGCGGTCAGAGGGACGCCGACACGCTCTTCGGGCTCGAGAGCGCTTCGCTCGCGTACGTGACTGACGTGTGCGTGCGCCCGCACGATGGCCGCGTGTGCCGACCTCCGCGCTGCCTGCGAGTTAGCAGCTTGAGCCGAGCGCGAGCGCCGAGCAGGGAGCGCGGAGCGCGCCGGCGGGCGACCCCCCCGGTGTCCCCCTACACGCGAGCGTCACGCATATATGTACCGGGCCCAGGAGTATCCCAGGCAATTTTCACGGGCTTGTGCAGGAACGCACTAGTGACTATCTCAAACCTCCGGGTCGGGCGTCGATGTCTATCGGCCGACCCCCGACGCGGCTCAGGTGAGAGAACGCTCGCCCAGCCGAGAAGCTGGCCCCGCCGGCGCCGGGCGAGCACGCCGGGCACAGAGGTCCGCCGCGCCCCTTGCTGGCTCCCCGGCACTGGTGCATACTCGGACTGGCCCTACTTCGCGCCGCGGGCCCAATCGTGGTGCCCGCACCACCTCCGACCCACCCGTGGCCCCCAACCCGTGGGAGTTGGCATGGACGAGTCACGAGCACTTCAGCGCGCAGGATGGGCGGGCGCCGCTTCGGTCGTGCTGCTCGCCGTCGGCGTGGCGCTCGCCTACTTTGTCGGCGTCGACGACCCCAGCATGTCGGACTCCGCCATCCTCGAACGACTCAACGACGACGCACGCCAGCTGGCCGCCGGCGTCGGGATGCCGGTGCTCGCCGCGGGGATCGCGCTGCTGCTCTGGTTCGCGACCGGTCTGCGGCGGGTGCTGGACCGGCTGTCCGGCGGCGACCCGCTCGCACACGCAATCGTCCCGGCGGCGGCTCTGCTCGGCGGGCTGATGATCACCGGGGTGTCGCTCGACGTGGCGAGCGCCTACGCGGCATTGTCGGACGAGTTCACCCCCGACCCGGACACCGTCCGCGCGCTCGGCACGGCGGGGAGCGTTCTTGCGCTCACCGGGCTGATCGGCGGCGGAGTCCTAGTCGCCGTGAGCACGCGGATCGCCCAACAGGCGCGCGCCCTGCCGGCGTGGGCCATTTGGGCGTCCTACGCTGTTGCCGCGCTGTCCCTGACCGGCTTCTGGAGCGGGGGCATGGCGTCTGTCGCCTTCGCGCTGTGGCTTCTCGGCGCCGTCATCGCGGTGCTGCGGGCGGCGCGGCGGACACCGCCGGCGCCGACCGTCCCGGCGCAGGGCGCACCAGCACCGGAGGCGGGCGGCTAGCTCCCGACCGCCACCAGCGGCTGACGCCCCAGCCGACGGTCGTCCACAGCCGGCCCGTGTCCACAAGGTTGCCCTCCGCACGCCCCGCGGAACGGCCCTACGTCCGTTGACACCGATGGGCTAGGCTGCTCTTGTTGTCACAATTGTATCAGACTCCTCTTCTACGGATACGCCGGTCTCGTTGCTGCCACCTCGACTCCTTTCCGGGGCTTACGCTTCTCAGCGTCAAAGTGTCAACGAAACCGGGTCAAGCCCAACCCCATTCGACCTTGCCGTTGGTGCGGGGCCGGTAGGGCTCGGTCGTTAGGTGCCGGATCTCGTGGACTCTGAGCAGCTCGCGCAGTGAGCGGTTCTTGAGGTAGCTGAAGCCGTTGTCGGTCATCAAGCGCTTCGCGGCGATGCCGTGGGCGGCGAAAAAGTCGAGCGCGCGCTCGAGAAAGCCGGTCACCGTCGCTGCCTTCTCGTCGTCGTGGAGCTCGACGTAGGCGAGCCGGGAATGGTCGTCGACGATCGCGTGCGCGTAGTCGTACCCGACTGCCGCCCGCTTCTCCTCGCCGGTCCGATGACGATCACGAGTGACGGCGTGGCCGGGGAGGAAGCGGGCGTAACGGGAGACGTCCATGTGCACCAGATCGCCGGGGCAAGGCCACTCATACCGCTGCCGGCGAAGCCACACATCGTGCGCCCGCGTCCACGCAGTCGCGTCCTAGAGCGCCCCATGGCGCAGGAGCAGCTTCGAGAGCCGGTGACGAGCCCGCATCAGATCGCCGCGGCCGTCCTCACGGGCGCGAACCAGATCACGAGCCGCCTCCTCTTCCGGATCGGGCACCCGTACCGGAGTGATCTCTCCTAGCCGAAGCAGCCTCGCGAGTCGCTCGGCGTCGCGCCGGTC
>JBBRYW010000016.1:0-35101 GCA_038237235.1 Gaiellales bacterium | reverse complement strand
GCTCCCGGCCCAAACCACCAGCGCAGGACGTCGTCGCGGCCGCGCAGCCACAACTCGTAGGGCGGCATCGACTGCGTCGCATCCTCGTGAAGCAACGAGGTAAGCGAGTCGATGTCGTAGCGCTCGAAGGCGTCGACGTAGCGCGCCAGAAGAGCACGCTGCGCTTCGTCCAGCGGCTGGAACGCGTCGCTCGGGCTGAGATCCCTGGCAGCGAGCGTCGAGTGGGCTCGCTGCAACGCGCTGTTGACTGACGCGACGCTACTGTCGAGGAGCTCCGCGACTTCGCTCGCCTGCCAGCGCAGGACATCGCGCAAAATCAGCACCGCTCGCTGCCGGGGCGGAAGGTGCTGCAGCGCTGCCACGAAGGCAAGCCGCATCGTCTCGCGCGAGAGGGCCAGCTCGGCCGGATCGCCGGCAACCGGTAGGACACGGCTGTCCGGGATCGGCTGAAGCCAGGTCGCCTCGGTCAGCGGCGCGCCGAGCGACGCGTCAACCGTCTGCGCAGGCCCGAGGTCCATGGGGCGGGCGCGGCGCTCTCTCCCGCTCAGCATGTCGAGGCAGACGTTGGTGGCGATCCGATAGAGCCACGAGCGCAGTGCCGCGCGGCCCTCGAACCGAGCGAGGCCCCGCCACGCCCGCAGCAGCGTCTCCTGCACGGCGTCCTCGGCCTCGAACGCCGATCCCAGCATCCTGTAGCAGTAGCCGGTCAGTTCGAGCCGGTGCTGCTCCAGCCGCTGCTCAGGGTCCCCGGACGCGCGTGTTGCCGTGCCCGGGGCCGTCTCGGCTGTTGCTTCGAGCTTGGTCATGTCGGCCGTGCTCCTCTCCGCTCTCGCTGCCCGCGCGACGAATTCTGCACGAGAGGACAATCGTAGAGGACCGCGCCACAACTGGTCGCGTGTTTCGCTAAGTGCCCACCGCACTCACCCCGGTCGCGGCCCTCTCGAGATCAGGCGAGCTTGACGAGAGACCCGGCTAGTCCGCCTCGGCGGCCGCCGGCACCCCGGTCGCCTGCTGACCTTCGTGCGCGGGCGTCTGTTGTCCGGCTCGAAGAAGCACGGCGCCGAGCACCGCTGCTGCGACCGCGAAGACGGCGCCCACGAGGAACGCAGCGTGGTAGCCGCTGTTGAGCGCGACAAGCGGGTCGTCGCCGGAGGCGAGCAGGCGGTCGCTGCGAGAGGCGGCGAGGCTGGCGAGGATGGCGAGCCCGAGCGCGCCGCCCATCATGAACGACGTGTTGACTACTCCGGAGGCGAGTCCGGACTCCTCTGGCGCGACGTCGCTCATTGCGGCGAGCAGCACCGGGTTGAACGCGATGCCGGCGCCGAGACCGAGCACGATCATGCTCGGGAGAACATCGACGGTGAAGCTCCCGTGCACGGGCGCCCGGGTGAAGAGCGCGAGCCCCACCGCGGCCAGCAGCAGACCCGTGGTCAGGGGTGGCCTGAAGCCGAAGCGCATCACGAGCTTGGCCGAGAGACCGAGCGAGAAAGCCCCCATGATCAGGTTGGCGGGCAAGAAGGCGAGGCCGACCTGGAGCGGGCTGTACCCGAGCACCAACTGGAGGTACAGAGCAGAGAGGAAGAACCAGGCGAACAGGGCGGCGGCCCACAGGACGCCTACGGCGTTGGCAGTCGCAACGTTGCGCAGCCGGAAGAGGCCCAGCGGCATCAGCGGTGAGCGAACTCGAGCCTCGATCCCGAGGAAGAGCGCCAGCAGCATCGTCGCGACTGCGAGCAGGCCAATCGTCTGGCCGGATTTCCAGCCCGCCTGGTTTCCGTTGACAATTGCGTAGACGGCGAGCATCAGCGCGGCGGTTACGGTGACCGCCCCGGCAACGTCGAGCCGCCCGTCGCCGGCCGGGCCGCGCGCGCCCGGCAGCAGCTTCCGCGAGAGCGCGTACACGACAACTCCGATCGGGAGGTTGACGAGGAAGATCCAGTGCCAGTTGAGCGTGTCCGTCAGGACGCCGCCGAGCAGGACGCCGATGCTCCCTCCCCCGGCTGCGACGAATCCGAAGACGCCCATCGCCTTCGCCCGCTCGGCCGGCTCGGTGAACAGGATCATCATCAGCGAGAGCGCTACCGCGGATGCGATGGCGCCGCCGAGCCCCTGGACCGCCCGCGCAGTGACCAGGAATCCTTGCGTGGTAGACAGGCCGCAGGCGAGCGAGGCCAGGGTGAAGAGCGAGATCCCGGCCAGGAACAGCCGGCGGTGACCGAAGAGGTCGCCAAGCCGGCCGCCGAGCAGGAGGAAGCCGCCGAAGGTGAGCAGGTAGGCGTTCACGACCCAGGCGAGCGATGTCTGGGTGAAGTCGAGATCCGCCCTGATCGACGGCAGCGCAACGTTCACGATCGTCGTGTCGAGGACGATCATCAGGGTGCCGAGGCAGAGGACTATCAGTGCGAACCAGCGTCTCCGGCCTTCGACCGCCATCCGCTCGCCCATTTCGCCCTCCTCGTCGCTCACCGTGTCCATCTCCGTATCAGTAGTCATGGCCCTCAGACTGCGCGCCGGGCGAAAAGTCATCGCCGCCCCGCAGCGGGCCAGCGCTCGTCGGGGCGCCGGCTCGGGCCGAGGTCTCAGCCTAGCCAGCGCGCTGCTCTTCGCTTTCTGCCGGTTGAAAGGTGAGGATGACGACTGACCCGACCGGCTTTGTGTCCACAAGTCTGAGAGCAGTCGTCTCGCCCCCGTCTCTGAAGAGGCGCTTTCCCTGTCCTAGAACAACTGGAAAGACCATGAGCCGATATTCATCGACCAGGTCGCATTGCATCAACGTCTGAACGAGTTGGCCGCTGCCGGCAACCAGGATGTCTCCGCCCTGCTGCCGCTTTAGCCCGGAGACCTCTTCGGCAACATTGCCGTTGATCAGCCTCGAGTTGTTCCACTCGACCTCGTCCAGGCTCGTTGAGACAACGAACTTGGGCATGCTGTTCATCTTGTCTGCGAAGCCGACGTCGTCGGTCCTGGACGGCCACGCCTCTGCAAAGCCCTGGTAGGTCACGCGTCCGAGGAGGAGCGCGTCGCTCGCCAGTACTTCGTCGAGCTTGAACTTGTCCCCTTCGGGTCCTCGGTCGAATTGAAAGGCCCAACCGCCGCGGTCGAAGCCTTCGGCTCCGCCCGGGTCCTCCATGACGCCGTCCAAAGACACGAACTCCGATACGACCACCTTTCCCACTTTGATCCTCCCGCTCGTTGGCCTCTCGATTGAAGACTGCGGGACGTGTCGAAATTCATCGGCGGCGAGCGCCGTCACGTTCCCGCAGCAGTACGTGTTCGTCCTTGCCGCGGGGACGGACATGAATAGGCGCGAGCGTACAATCGCACGCGACTGCACCCCAGAGGATCGTGGCGAACGCCCGCCTGGGCGGGGCCGAGGGGCGATTCTGCTGCTCGTGCGGCGTAGCCGTCCGGCGATTGCGAGCGTCGAGGTTCGTCGGCCTGGGCGGTCACGAGCTGCCCGAGGCCGCTTTACTCTTGAAAGTACGTTCGCGATGAGCTAATCTCGCGGGGAGGTCGCGCCTTCGATGGCGCGGCCCAGAGGCATCGGCGCCTCAGGAGCTCTGCTCCTGGGGCGTTTTTTTGTGCACGCAAACGACGGGAGGCGGGATGGTGAGGGTGGACGCGGTGGTGATACGAGAACGAGTGGAGACCGTGATCGATGCGGTCGAGGAGGCGACGGGCCACGTCGGCGTGACCGTGGTCGAGGCGGTGGGTCACGGACGTCAGCGCGGGATCACCCACGAGTACCGGGGCCGCGTGTTCGAGTCGCGGTTCCTGCCCAAGGCAGTGCTGACGTTCGTGGTCCATGACGAGCTTGCCGACGGCGTCGTCAAGGCGATCGTCGACTCCGCCCGCAGCGGCAATGAGTCGGGCGATGGGCTCGTGTGGACGACGGCGGTCGCTGACGTGACGCACAACCGAACGGGGAACCGCCTGGAGGAGGCTGAGGTCGGTGCCTAAGAACCACGATCTCCTGATCGCGGCGAGCACGATCTGGGTCGTCATCACGGCCGTGCTCGTCATGTTCATGCAGGCTGGCTTCGCTTTCCTCGAGGCGGGGCTGACCCGGATGAAGAACGCCGGACACATCGCCGCGAAGAACGTGCTCATCTTCGGCGTCTGCTCGCTCGTCTATTACGCCGTCGGCTTCGGGCTCGCGTTTGGCGGCGGGAACGGGATCATCGGGACGGATGGCTTCTTCCCCTCGGTCACAGAGTTGATTGCCGTCGGCAAGGCGCCGTTCGACTGGTTCTCGGAGATCCCCGGAGCGGCCGGCTACCTGTTCGAGGTCGTGTTCGCGGGCGTCTCGCTCGCGATTGTCTGGGGGGCGATGGCGGAGCGGGCGAAGCTGTGGGTGTACTTCGTTTTCGGCACTGCTTTCACTCTGGTTTACTCGATCACGTCGCACTGGATCTGGAGCCCGAAGGGCTGGCTCTTTGCCAGGGGCATGCAGGACTTCGCCGGCTCGACGGTCGTCCACTATCAGGGTGCGCTGGCGGCTCTCGCCGGTGCCCTTCTGCTCGGGCCGCGGATCGGGAAGTTCGGCACGGATGGGCGTGCGAACCCAATTCCCGGGCACAACATCCCCTACGCCGTGCTGGGGACGCTGATTCTCTGGTTCGGCTGGTTCGGCTTCAATCCCGGCTCGACCCTGAGCGTCGACTTCGGCGGCTTCGGCTACTTCGCATACGTCGCTTTGACGACGAACATCGCCGCGGCCTCCGGGGCGGTCGGTGGTCTGATCACCGCCTGGCTCGTCTTGAAGAAGCCGGACATCTCGATGATGCTGAACGGCGTGATCGCCGCGCTCGTGGCGATCACCGCGGCCTCCGGCTTCGTCGCTCCCTGGGCGGCCATCGTGATCGGCCTCGTCTCGGGCGGGATCGCCGTCGTCGGCGTGATCGCGGTCGAGCGGGTCGGGATCGACGATCCGATCGGTGCAGTCGCCGTGCACGGCATGGCGGGCGTCTGGGGCACGTTGGCGACCGGCCTGTTCGCGGTGCCGCTCCTTGCGAAGAACCTTGCCACCGGCAGCGGTGGGCTTGTCTACACAGGCAGCTTCCACCAGCTCGGCGTACAGGCTCTGGGCCTCCTCGCCGTTGGCGCGTGGACGTTCAGCGCGTCGTTCGCCATCCTCTGGACGTTGAAGAAGCTGTGGGGAATCCGCGTCGACGAGGATGCCGAGACGAGCGGGCTCGACGTCTCCGAGCACGGCATGTGGGGTTACCCCGAGTTCTACATCCCGGTTCCCGGTGGCTACGGAACCGAGGCGCATGCCCACGTCGGCAGCAAGGTGGCGCCCGCGGCCCGAACGGCGGCAGAGCCGGCGCTTCGGCCTTCGGGCTGACTCCTCCACAGCGGCCGGGGGCGGCGGCGCCGCCGCCCCGGCCTCGAGCAAGGAGAACGTCGAGCGACTCGGTGGCAGCGGAGACGAGTCGAAGCTTTACTTCTCACAGCTGGTCAGCTAAGAAGACGGGATGGCACGGCAAACGTTGTTCGACCGCATCTGGAGCCGCCACGTCGTGGTGGAGCCCGCCGACGAGCCCGCGTTGCTCTACGTCGACCTTCACCTGATCCACGAGGTGACTTCACCCCAGGCGTTCGAGGGCCTGCGACTGGCCGGGCGACAGGTCCGTCGGACCGATCTCTCCCTCGCCACGATGGATCACAACGTTCCGACCGAGGACGGCCCCATTGCCGATCCGCTCGCACGACGCCAGCTCGACGCGCTCCGGCACAACTGCGAGGAGTTCGGCGTGCCGCTGTACGCCACGGGGAGCGGGCGGGAGGGGATCGTCCACGTGATTGGCCCGGAGCTCGGTCTGACGCAACCGGGGATGACGATCGTCTGTGGTGACAGCCACACCTCGACGCACGGAGCCTTCGGAGCGCTCGCGTTCGGCATCGGCACCTCCGAGGTGGAGCACGTCCTCGCGACGCAGACGCTGCCGCAGAGGCGGCCGAGGACGATGCGCGTCACATTCGACGGCGAGTTGCCGGCAGGCGCCGCGGCGAAGGACATGATCCTGGCCGCGATCGGCCAGGCGGGCATCTCGGGCGGCGCCGGCTATGTCGTCGAATACGACGGCCCGGCAATTCGGAGCCTTTCGATGGAGAGTCGAATGACGGTCTGCAACATGTCGATCGAGTGGGGCGCCCGCGCCGGGATGATCGCCCCGGACAACACCACATTCGCCTACATCGAGGGACGTCCTGGCGCGCCCACAGGTGCGTCCTTCGAGCGCGCTCTCGACCACTGGCGCTCACTCGCAACCGATCCGGACGCCCCGTTCGAGCGCGAGCTCTCGGTCGACGTCTCCAAGCTCGCCCCGCAGGTGACGTGGGGCACCAACCCGGAGATGGTCGAGGCGGTGCACGGCGAGGTGCCGGACCCGGCGGACTACGACGATCCCGCGGAGCGCGACGCCGTCGAGCGGGCGCTCACCTACATGGGTCTTGCGCCGCGCACAAAGATCGAGGATATCGCCGTCGACCGTGTTTTCATCGGCTCCTGCACCAATGCGCGGATCGAGGATCTCCGCGCCGCAGCCGCAGTGGTGTCCGGCAAGCGCGTCCACCCGTCCGTGCGCGCCCTCGTCGTCCCCGGCTCGGCCGGCGTCAAGCGGCAGGCGGAGGACGAAGGCCTCGACAAGATCTTCACCAACGCCGGCTTCGACTGGCGGCGCGCCGGCTGCTCGATGTGCCTCGGCATGAACCCGGACATCCTCCAGCCCGGCGAGCGCTGCGCCTCGACATCGAATCGCAACTTCGAGGGGCGGCAGGGACGCGGCGGCCGAACGCACCTCGTCAGCCCCGCGCTCGCGGCGGCGGCGGCGGTGGCCGGCCACTTCGTCGACCCGCGCGCGCTGGAGCCGGCTGCGTGAGCCGCCGCTCGCGGAGCCACCCTCAGGGCGCGCGGAGGCGGCGGCAGGCCCGCCTGCGCCGCCGGCCGGGGATGCATCGGCCGGGGGTCGCGGCGACGTGAGGCCCTTCCGGCGCGTCAGTGCCCGCGCAGCCGTGCTCGACCGCGCCGATGTCGATACGGACCAGATCATCCCGAAGCAGTTCCTGAAGCGCATCGAGCGAACCGGCTACGGCGAGTTTCTCTTCTTCGACTGGATGAAGAATCCGGACTTCGAGCTACTCCGGCCGGAGTATGCGGAGGCCAAAATCCTGCTCGCCGGCCGGAACTTCGGCTGCGGCTCCTCGCGCGAGCACGCCGCCTGGGCGCTGCAGAATTACGGCTTTGAGGTCGTGATCGCGCCGTCGTTCGGCGACATCTTCCGCACGAACGCGCTGAAGAACGGGCTCGTCCCGATCGTGCTGCCGGCAAAGGCCGTCGAGGTTCTGATGGGCGCCGTTGCAGGCGGCGAGTCGCTGACGGTCGACCTGGAGGCGCAGCGTGTGGCCGGTCCGGGCGATCTCGTCGTTCCGTTCGAGTTCGAGCCGTTCGCGCGCGAGTCTTTGCTCCAGGGACTCGACGACATCGCGCTGACCCTGAAGCGTGAGGAGGCGATCACCGCCTACGAGCGCTCGCACCCCGCCCCGGTCGAGACGACGGCGCTCCCGGGTTAGGCAGCCGCGCGGTCGAGCAGGCCGACAACCGTGTCGGTGAACTCGGCCGTCGTCGCCTTGCCTCCCAGGTCAGGCGTCGGCGCCAACCCGAGCGCTGCGTCGACCACCTGCTCGAGCTGATCTGCCAACGCTTGCTCTCCGGCAGCGTGCCGCAGCAGGAGGGCGACCGAGAGAAACGCCGCCGCCGGGTTCGCGATCCCCCGGCCTGCGATGTCGGGCGCAGAGCCGTGGACGGGCTCGAAGATGCCGGGTCGCCGATCGCCGAGGCTGGCCGAGGCTGCGAGTCCGAGACCACCGCAGCTCCCTGCCGCGACGTCGGAGAGGATGTCGCCGAACGTGTTCTCGGTCAGGATCACGTCGAACCGCGCTGGATCCAGCACGAGCTGGAGGCCCGCATTGTCGACCAGCATGTGCTCGAGCCGCACGTCCAGGTAGTCGGCCGCCAGGCCCGAGACGACCTCTCGCCAGAGCCGTGACGTCTCGAGCACGTTCGCCTTGTCGACCGAGGTGACGAGGCCACGGCGGCCGCGCGCGAGCTCGAACGCACGTCGGGCGATCCGGTCGATCTCCGCCGGCGAGTATTCACACGTGTCGAAGGCGGATCCGTCGGCACGCCGGCCACTCGCTCCGAAGTAGAGCCCGCCGACGAGCTCGCGGACGATCAGCATGTCAACGCCGTCGCCACGGGCGGGGCGAAGGTTCGCGTAGACGTCGAGCTCGCCGCGAAGCCGAATCAGGCCCTGCTCGGGCCGCACGGGCGCGACGTCGAACTCGGGGAGGCCGACGGCGCCGAGGAAGACAGCGTCAGCGGCGCGACAGGCCGCGAGCGTCTCGGCCGGCAGTGGGTCCCCGTGCTCGTGGATGGCGCGGCCCCCGAACGGATGCTCCGCGACCACGACGTCGATCGGCAGGACGTCGAGGATGCGGACGGCCGCGTCGCAGACCTCGGGGCCGATGCCGTCGCCGGGAAGGAAGGCGATCCGGATAACCGTCAAACCGCGACTCCGAGCGCTGCGAGCAGCGCATCGGCATCGGCTGGTATGTCGATCGGGGCGAAGCGATCGGCGACGGGGCCAGGCGTCTTCAATCCGTCGCCGGTAACGAGGAGGACGACCCGGTCCCGGGGGCCAACCTCGCCTCGCCGGACCGCCTCCCGTAGCGCCCCTAGCGTCACGCCCGCTGCGGTCTCGCCGAAGACGCCCGCGGTCTCCGCGAGCAGGGCCATGTTCTCCCCGACCTCGTGCTCGGGCACGGCATGGATCGAGCCGCCGGACTCGCGCGTTGCCGCGATCGCCGCGTCGCCGTCGGCGGGACTGCCGATCGCGAGCGAGCGGGCGATCGTGTCAGGCCGCACAGGTTTCACGGGCCGGCCCTCTGCGAAGGCAGCTGCGACGGGTGAGCAGCCCGCCGCCTGGCCGCCGATCACTCGCGGAGCTGGCCCGGCCACGAGCCCGAGCTCGCGGAAGTCGCGGAACCCGCGGCCGACCTTCGAGAGCAGCGAGCCCGAGGCGATCGGGCAGACGACCACGTCCGGCTGCTCCCAACCGAGTTGCTCGGCAATCTCGTACGCGACCGTCTTCGACCCCTCGGCGTAGTAGGAGCGTAACCCGACGTTGACGAACCCCCAGGGCAGCTCGAACGACAGCTCGACCGTGAGGCGACTGCAGTCGTCGTAGCTGCCCCGCACGGCATAGATTCGGGCCCCGTACGCCGCCGTGGCGACGAGCTTCTCGCGCTCGAGGTCGTACGGACAGAAGACGACGGCATCGAGCCCTTCGACCGCGGCCCGTGCCGCGACGGCGTGCGCGAGATTCCCTGTCGAGGAGCAGGCGAGGGTGTCGAGCCGGAGCTCCTGCGCTTTCGAACACGCGACGGCCACGACGCGATCCTTGAAGGAGTGCGTGGGGTTTGCAGTGTCGAGCTTCAGGTAGAGCTCGGCGACGCCGATGTGCGAGGCGAGACGCGGCGCCGGTGCGAGCGGCGTCAGCCCCGGGGCAAGCAGCGGCTCCTCCGGTACATCCACCGGAAGGAGCGGGGCGTAGCGCCAGAGGGACGGCGGACCGGCCTCGATGCGCCCTCGTGTCAGCGTGCGGCGGAGCTCGTCCGTGTCGTAGACAGGTTCGAGCGGGCCGAAGCAGCGCGGGCAGGCAGAGACTCCTTCGAGCGGCAGCTCGTTGCCGCAGCGGGAGCAGGACAGGTGTGTGGCGGGCACGGAAACCTCCTTGGTTGTCTCGCTCTACATCGTCCGAGCGCGTGTTGCTCGGCCGGCTTGGCACCTTGCGGATGTCGCAGGTCGCCGAGGCTTCGTCGGGCCGGTTCCCTCAGCCTCTCTTGATGCGGAGCGGGGCAACGCCCGCCCTCGACCCCGCAGTCTAAAGTAAAGCGACGATCGATGTCACAAGGACCGTGTTCGCGCAAGTGCTGACGAGGCGTGGCTACCGGGCGGGCGCGTGACCGCCCCCTCCGACGCAGACGAGACGAGTGCGGCGTACTTCGCGAGTACACCGGAGGTGTAACGCGGCGGCGGCGGCGTCCAGCGCTCGAGCCGCCGCTCGAGCTCGCCGTCCGGGAGCTCCACGCGCAGCTCGCGCGCATCGACGTCGATCACGACCTCGTCACCCTCCTGCAACGCCGCCAGCCCTCCCCCGCGCGCCGCTTCCGGAGCGACGTGCCCGACCATGAGCCCGTGGGTCGCGCCCGAGAAGCGCCCATCGGTCACGAGTGCGACGGCGTCGCCGAGTCCCTCGCCGACGAGGGCGGCGGTGACGTGGAGCATCTCGCGCATCCCGGGGCCGCCCGCCGGGCCCTCGTATCGGATGACGACGACGTCCCCGGCGGCGATCGTGTTCGCGGCGACCGCGGCGAAGCACTCCTCCTCCGAGTCGAACACGCGCGCCGGCCCGCGATGCAGGCGGCGCTCGTGGCCGACGAGCTTCACGATCGCGCCCTCGGTCGCAAGATTGCCGCGCAGCACGGCGAGCCCGCCGCTCCCTTTCAGCGGCCGGTCGATGGGCACGACGACCTCCTGCCCTGGTGCCTCCTGGGCTGCGGCGGCGACCTCTGCCAGGGTTCGGCCGTCAACGTTCACTGCGGATCCATCGACGAAGCCGGCGTCGACCAGCTCCCGTGCGACGAGACCGACGCCACCGGCCCTGTGGAGGTCGGTAGCGACGAAGCGTCCCCCCGGCTTGAGGTCGGCGATGATCGGCGTCCGCGTCGCGATCTCGTCGAAGTCGTCGAGCTCGAGCGGCAGGTCGAGCTCGCGCGCGATCGCGAGCAGGTGGAGCACGGCGTTCGTCGAGCCGCCGGTGGCGGCGACCGCGGCGATCGAATTCTCGATCGACGCCCGCGTGAGGATCGTGGAGGGCCGCACGTCTTCGCGGACGAGCTCGAGCGCGAGCTTCCCGGCTCGTTCCGCCGCCTCCGCCTTCGCCGGGTCGAGGGCGGGAATCGCATTCAGTCCCGCGGGGCTGATGCCGAGGAACTCGAGTGCCAGGGACATCGTGTTGGCCGTGAACTGCCCGCCGCACGCGCCCGCTCCGGGACAGGCGACGCCCTCGAGCTCGTGCACGTCTTCCGCGCTCATCGTGCCCGCGGCATGCGCGCCCACCGCCTCGAACACGTCCTGGATCGTCACGTCACGCCCACGGAACCGGCCGGGCGCGATCGAGCCGCTGTAGAGCACGAGCCCGGGCAGGTCGAGGCGGGCGAGGGTCATCACGGCTGCAGGGATGGTCTTGTCGCAGCCGACGAGGCACACGAGCCCGTCGAGGAGGTGGCCGCGCGCGACGAGCTCGATCGAGTCTGCGATCACCTCGCGCGAGACGAGCGAGGCCCGCATTCCCTCGCTGCCCATCGAGACGCCATCCGACACCGCGATCGTGTTGAACTCGATCGGGGTGCCACCTGCGGCGCGGATGCCGCGCTTGACGTCCTGCGCGAGCTTCCGCTGGTTGAGATTGCACGGCATCGTCTCGATCCACGTCGTCGCCACACCGACGAGCGGGCGGGCGAGATCGTCGTCGTCGAAGCCCGTGCCCTTCAGCATCGCGCGTGCAGCAGCGCGCTCGACACCGTCGGTCAGCGCCGCGCTGTGGCGCTTCGCCGGGTCGGAAGGACGGTCATAGATGTTGCTCATTGGGGCAAGCTCTTGAGGCTCGTGCGGAGCGACCGACCGACGATCATAGGTGCCACTCCGGCGATCCCGGACGCGTAGCGTGCTCATAGCTGGGCCGCTCCTGTCGGTGAGATCGAGAGGTGGAGGACGTCCGTATCGGGGAAACGCTCTGTGAGGTTGGCGGCGCACGCGGTCGCGGACTCGGGCCGGGCCCAGACGATCACGGTCGGGCCTGAGCCGGAGAGCGTGGCCGCGAGCGCGCCGTCCGGCAGCTGCTCGCGGACGGTGGCGAGCACCGAAGCCTGCCGCGCGCGGTACGGCTCGTGCAGGCGATCGTCGGCCGCCGCGGCGAACAGGTCCGGCGACCCGGACGCGATCGCTGCACCGAGCAGCGCCGCCCGGGCGACGCTGAAGACTGCGTCGCGGTGGGCAATCGTCTCCGGCAGTGCCGTACGCGCGGCGCGTGTCTCGACCGTCTCGCGCGGGACGATCGCGATCGGCACTCCCGGTGCATCGTCGGCGATGCGCGCAACGCGGCCGTCCCAGGTCAGGCAGACCCCGCCTGCCAGGGCCGCGGCGAGATTGTCCGGATGGCCCTCGAGGTCGAGCCCGAGTGCGAGGAGCTCCTCAGAATCTGCAGCGCGACCCGCCACGGTCGCGCCTGCCACCAGGCCGAGCGCGATCGTCGCGGCGCTAGACCCGAGACCGCGGGCGCGGGGAATGCGTTCCGTGAACGTGAAGGCGAGGCCGTCGGGGGACGCGAGTCGGGAGAAGGCACGGACGGCAAGATGGTCGGCCTCGGCTTCAAGGCTGCCTTCCCCGAGCTCGAGCTCGTTCCAGAGCTCGAGAGCGGCGGCGGCGCAGTCGAATCCCGCCCCGAGGTTCGCGGTGGTGGCGGGAGCGCGGACGTGGATCACGATCCCGCCTCCGGCAATCGGTCGAGCGCGTCCGGATCCTTGAGCCCGTGCCCGGTGAGAACGCACACCACGCGCTGGCCGCCAGCGAAGCCCGCGTGGGTGAGCCCTGCCACAGCCGCGGCGGAAGCCGACTCGCAGAAAACGCCCTCCTCCCGCGCGAGCGATCTCCAGGCCACGGCGATCTCGTCGTCGGTAACGGAGACGACGGCGCCGCCGCAACGGGAGAGAGCCTCTTCGACCTCGGCGCGGTGGACGGGCGTCGGGATGCGGATCGCAGAGGCTCGTGTCGCCGCTCGATCGGCCGCTTCGACTGGGACGAGTCGGGGCGCCGGGCACCCCGCCTCGAGGAAGCCCTTCGCGTACGCAGTCGTGTTTCCGCCGCCGCCGTAGGGCAGAGCGAGCACGTCGGGGGGCCCGCCCAGCTGCTCGAGGATCTCGAGGGCGGCGGTCTTCTGACCTTCGATCCGATCCGGATTCGTCGAGTTGACCACGATGGCGCCTTCCCGCTCGGCGAGCTCCTTCGCCGCAGCGAAGGCATCGTCGAACGATCCGTCCACCTCGATCAGCCGCGCTCCGGTCACGCGCACCTGGGCGAGCTTCGAGCGTGCAGGGCCACCCGCCGCGTGCACGACGACCGCCTCGATCCCGGCGCGCGCTGCGTAGGCCGCCGCAGACGCCGCGGTGTTCCCCGTCGACGCGCACACGATCGCGCGCGCCCCAGCCTCGACTGCCTTCGCGACCGCGAGCGCCATGCCTCGATCCTTGAACGAGCCGGTCGGGTTGGCTCCCTCCCACTTGAGCCAGAGCTCGACCCCGAGGCCGGCGGCGAGCCGCTTCGAGCGCAGGAGCGGCGTCGAGCCCTCGCCGAGCGTCACGATCGGGGTCGACGGCGACATTGGCAGCGCGTCGCGATAGCGCTCGAGCAGCGCCGGTCTCAGGTCAAAAGCCTCGTTCCGTGATCATTCGGAGCGCCTCGGGTCGAGAGCGTACCTCCGCCAGGCTGGTGGCCGAATGGAGGGCGGCCTCGACGCGGCCGGCGGGCGCCTCGTGCGTGACGAGGTCGAGCGCCGCGGTCCCGTTGACGAGACGTTGCGCGAGCCGCGCGATCGAGACGTCCTGCTCCGCGAAGCAGTCCGCGACGCGCGCCAGGACGCCGGAACGATCGGCGACCTCCAGGTGGACGTAGAACGCCGTGGGCAAATCCCCCGGAGGCAACCGGTCGAGCGAGCGCCAGCAGGCGTCGTTCTGGAGAAAGCCGGTGCCTGTGGTTCCGAGCACGCTGACCATGTCGGCGATGACCGCGGAGGCAGTCTCGATCCCGCCGGCACCGGGTCCCTCGAGGGTGATCTCGCGGATCGCGTCGCCCTGGAGCATCACCGCGTTGAAGGCGCCCGCCACGGCCGCGAGCGGATGGTGCCCGTCTACGAATGCCGGCCCGACGCGGACATCGACGGCTCCGTCGACGAGCGTCGCCGAGCCGACGAGACGGACGACCGTCTCCAGCTCGCGTGCCGCCGCCACGTGGTGAGGCCTGATCCCCTCGATTCCCTCGTAGGCGACGTGGGCGAGCTCGACGCGCGAGCCGAACGCGACCGTGGCGAGCACCGCCATCTTCGCTGCGGCGTCGGCGCCCGAGACGTCGTCGGTGGGATCTGCTTCTGCGTATCCCAATCGCTGGGCTTCTGCGAGCGCCTCATCGTACTCTGCGCCATCCTCCATCCGCGTCAGGATGAAATTCGTCGTCCCGTTGACGATGCCGAGCACACGGTGGACATTGGTGACGACGAGCGACTCGCGCAGAACCTTGATCACCGGGATCGCTGCGCAAACCGAGGCCTCGAAGCGGAGCTGCACACTCCCCTCCGCCGCAGCGGCAAAGAGATCGGCGTTCCGCCGCGCCAGCAGTTGCTTGTTTGCGGAGACGACGGGCTTGCCGGCGCGGAGCAGGTCGAGGACGTAGCCGCCGGTCGGCTCGACTCCGCCCATCACCTCGGCGACGAGCGCGATCGAGTCGTCCTCGAGGATGGACTGGAAGTCGGTCGTGAGGACTCCGTCGGCCGCGGGGAAGTCACGCTCCTTGCCGGGGTCACGGACAAGCGCGCGCGTGACGCGCACGGTGTGCCCGGTCGCCCGCTCGATCTCGTCGGCGCTCTCGACGAGGAGCCGGTTGACTGCCGCGCCGACCGTGCCGTAGCCGAGCAGCGCGACGGGAACGTCAACCGACGCCATGCACGTCCGCGCCCAGGAGGCCCTCCTTGCCCGCGAGCGCGCGTAGCTCCGATCCGACCTGCTCGAGCGCCCCACCCGCATTGCGCCGGCGCAGCTCCTCGAATTGAGGGCGGCCCGCCTCGTCGTCGGCGAAGAGCTCGCGCGCGAAGGCGCCGCTTCGGATCTCGTCCAGCAGGGTGCGCATCGTCTCCTTCACGCGCTCGTCCACAATCCGTGGGCCGCGTGTGAGGTCCCCGTACTCGGCGACGTCGGAGATGGAATAGCGCATGTACTCGAAGCCGCCTTCGTAGATCAGGTCGACGATCAGCTTCATCTCGTTCAGGCACTCGTAGTAGGCGATCTCGGGTTGGTATCCCGCCTCGACGAGCGTCTCGAAGCCGGCCTTGATCAGCGCAGTGACACCGCCGCAGAGAACGGCTTGCTCGCCGAAGAGGTCGCTCTCGGTCTCCTCGGCGAACGTCGTCTCGAGCAGGCCCACGCGCCCGCAGCCGATCGCGGTGCCGTACGCGAGCGCCAGCTCGAGCGCCTGGCCGGTCGCGTCGGAATGGACGGCGACGAGGCCGGGTGTCCCGGCGCCCGACTCGTAGAGCTCCCGGACGCGGTGTCCGGGCGCCTTCGGCGCGACCATCACGACGTCGTGGTCGGCGGCCGGGACGATGCGGCCGAAGTGGATGTTCAGCCCATGCGCAAAGAGCAGGGCGGCATCCGGGTCGAGGTTCGGCTCGATCTCCTGCTCGTAGACGTCCTTCTGCACGTGGTCGGGCACGAGGACCGCGACAACCTTGGCCCCCTGCGTCGCCTCGCCGACAGTGCTCACGGTCAGGCCGGCATCCTCGGCGGCCGCACCTGACGCGCTGCCCGCGCGCAGGCCGACCTCGACCTCGACGCCGGAGTCACGCAGGTTGAGGGCGTGCGCGTGGCCCTGGCTGCCGTAGCCGATGACGGCGACCTTGCCGGCGAGCAAGTCCACGTTTCCTTCGCGGTGGATGGTTGCCAACGGAAACTCCTTTCGTTTCAGCGCAGCACGAGCTGGCGGCGCCTGATGGTGGAATTGGCGGACGCCCGGCTGAGACCGACGCGTCCGGTGCGGACGAGCTCCTTGACACCGTGGGGCCGGAGGAGCTCCTCGAATGAGTCGATCTCCTCGGGCGTGCCCGCGAGCTCGAAGACGATCGAGTCCGGCCCCAGGTCGGCGACCCGGGCCCGGAAGACCTCGCCGAGCGACATCAGCTCCGTCCGTCGCGCGGGCGGGGCCGTGACCTTGATCAGGGCGAGCTCCCGCTCGATCGAGTCGCCGGCGGTGAGCTCCGTGATTCGGAGCACGTTGACGAGCTTGTGCATCTGCTTCTCGATCTGAGCCAGGGAGGTCTGATCGCAGTCGGCCCGGAGCGTGATACGCGAGATGTCCGGCCGCTCGGTCGGCCCGACGGCCAGGCTCTCGATGTTGAAGCCGCGGCGCGCGAACATGTTCGAGATCCGGGCCAGCACACCCGGCTTGTTCTCGACGAGGACAGCAAGCGTATGTCTCATAGGACAACCTCTTGAGGCTCATGCGGAGGAAGTGACCGACGACAGTAGGCGTCACTCCGGCGATCCCGGACGCGTAGCGTGGTCATGGGCCAAACTCGTGAGGCTCATGCGGAGTGAGCGACTGGCGACAGTAGGCGTCACTCCGGCGATCCCGGACGCGTAGCGTGGTCATGGGCCAACCTCGTGAGGCTCATGCGGAGCGAGCGACTGGCGACAGTAGGCGTCACTCCGGCGATCCCGGACGCGTAGCGTGGTCACGCGGACACCGACTCCCGCTCGCCCGGATACTCGACCAGATCGAGCGCCGCGGCGCCCGCGGGGATGATCGGAAAACAATGCTCGTAGGCATCGACACGGCAGTCGACGACCGACGTGCGACCGCACGCGATCGCCTCGGCGAGCGTCTCCTCGAGGTCGTTCTCCTGCTCGACTACGAAGCCGCGACCGCCGTAGGCCTCGGCGAGCGCGGCGTAGTCCGGGAGATGATGCGTGAGCTCGATCTGCGAGAACCTTTCCTCGAAGAACATGTCCTGCCACTGACGGACCATCCCCAGGTGGCCGTTGTTGATCAGGACGACGACGATCGGCAGGCCCTCGAGCACGGACGTCGCGAGCTCTTGCTGGGTCATCTGGAAGCAGCCGTCGCCGTCGACGCAGATCACCGTGGCGTCCGGGCGGGCGGCCTTGGCCCCGATCGCCGCAGGAATCCCGAAACCCATCGTGCCGAGCCCGCCCGAGGTGATGAACGAGCGTGGGCCGTCGCAGAGGAGGTACTGCATCGCCCACATCTGGTGCTGCCCCACGCCGGTCGTCCAGACGATGTCGTCGCGCTCGGCCGTCAGCCGCTGCAGCGTCTCGAGCACGGCTTGCGGCTTCATCAGCTCGCCGCCACGGCCGTAGCGAAGAGGGGCTCCCTCCCGCCACCGACGCAGCTGCCCGAGCCATGGCTCCGTCGCGTCCGGGCGGCCGAGCTCCCGCAGGTCGCGGCCGAGCTCCGCCAGCACGGTCTTCAGCGGCCCTACGACGGGCACGTCGGCGTAGCGGAGCTTGTCGATCTCCGC
Organism: Gaiellales bacterium; assembly: GCA_038237235.1. Classification (GTDB taxonomy): domain Bacteria; phylum Actinomycetota; class Thermoleophilia; order Gaiellales; family Gaiellaceae; genus JBBRYW01. The sequence goes on along the minus strand of JBBRYW010000016.1, from coordinate 17,672 downwards.
CGAGTCGATGTCGAGATGGACGACCGTGGCGCCCGGGGCGAACGAGGCGAGCTTGCCCGTGACTCGGTCGTCAAAGCGAGCGCCGACGGCGACGAGCACGTCGCACTTGTTCATAGCCCAGTTCGACCACTTGGGCCCGTGCATGCCCGGCCAGCCGAAGTGCAGCTCGTGCGTCTCCGGAAATGCGCTCTTCGCCATCAGCGTCGTCACGACGGGCAGCCGCCCGAGCTCCGCGAGCTCACGCAGCTCCGCGCAGGCGTCGCCGTTCAGAACACCGCCTCCCACGTAGAGGACGGGGCGCTCGGCGGCCGCGATCCGGCTCGCGGCCTCGCGGATCTGGCGCGGGTGACCCCGGCTCGGCGGCCGCCAGCCGGGGAGGTCGACCCTGTCCGGGTACTCGAAGTCGAACTCGGCCTCCTGGACGTCCCGGGGGATGTCCACCAGCACGGGACCGCACCGGCCGGTCCGGGCGACGTGGAACGCCGCCTTGAGCACGTGCGGCAGCTCCTTGACGTCTTTCACGAGCCACGAGTGCTTGACGATCGGGATCGTGATTCCGGTGATGTCGCACTCCTGGAACGCGTCGGTGCCGATCAGATGCGAGCGCACCTGCCCTGTGATGCAGACGAGCGGTGTCGAGTCCATCCACGCGTCGGCGATCGGGGTCACGAGATTGGTCGCGCCCGGTCCCGACGTCGCGATCGCGACTCCGACGCGGCCGGAGGCGCGCGCGTAGCCCTCCGCCATGTGGCCGGCGCCCTGCTCGTGGCGTGCAAGCACGTGGCGCACGGTCGTGCCGCGCGCGAACGCGTCGTAGGTTGGCAGGATCGCGCCGCCCGGAATCCCGAAGACGACGTCGACCCCCTCCGCCTCCAGCGAGCGGAGCAAGGCATCGGCACCGTTCATCCGCATGCCGCCTCCCGGTGGAACTCAGCATTGGCCGCAGCGACCGGCAGCTGCGAGAGCACGAGGTCAGCATGACCGCGGGTGGAGGGACGCCGCACATCGACGCCGCCCGCGAGACCGACGGCACCGGCGAGCGTTGCGGCGCCGCTGCGCTCGTCGAGGCCCTCCGCGAGCATGAGCGCGGCCGCGAGCAGCATCGAGCTCGGGTCTGCGACCCCGTGGCCTGCGAGCGTGTCGGCGACGCCGTGGTCAGGACCGAAGATGCTCGGTGCGGTCGGAGCAAGCCGCCCCCATGCGAGCGTCCTTTCATGGGCGAAGCTCGCGGCGACCTCGACCGCCGTGTGGGAGAGCTCGGGCGGGCAGACAACCACGTCGAAGCGCTCCGGCGTGAAGACGAGCGAGCGCATCGCGTCGCGCGGTGTGAGCCGCTCGACCTCCAGTCCGTCGTGCCGCCGCTCGAGGCGCTCCACCTCGCCCGCCCATCTCTCGTCGACGCCTACGAGGGCGATCCGGGCCCGACTCTCGCAGGCGAGCGAGAAGGCCCGTCCGAGCGTCCACTCCCAGGCGTCCATGCCGAGCGGAGCGAGGATCGAGAGCTCGGCCGGCCCCTCGAACCGAACACGGACGATCGCGGCGCGAAGATCGAGATCGGCCTCGAGCGCCTTCAGCGCGGCGTCGCTCCTCGCGGCGACCAGCACCGCGTCGGCTCCGAGCAGCGCGCCCCGCGACGCGAGCGGAAACGGGCGGCCAAAGCGCGTCAACGCGTCGGCTCCGAACGGGACGTGTCGCTCGTCGACCTGAAATCCGTGCTGGAGCGAGACGGCCGTGAGGGCGCGGCTCGCCTCGGCCATCATCTCAGGACCGATCCCGTGCCGGGCCAGGCAGACGACGGTATAGGCCCGGCGGCTCACGCGGCGCTCATCTCCGTGAAGAGCTCGTCGAGTGCCACATGTCGGCCACTGTCGGCGAGCGCCTTGAACTGCACGAACGCCCTCGCGAGTCGCTCGTCGTCGAGCTGCAGGCCGGCCTCCGCGCAGGCGCGTGCAAACGCGTGCCGCCCTGAGTGCTTGCCGAGCGGAAGGGTCATCGCCAGTCCGAGCTCCTTCGGCTCGATGATCTGGTAGGTCGTCGTGTCCTTCAGCAGGCCGTCCTGATGGATGCCGGCTTCGTGTGCGAAGGCGTTCGCGCCGACGATGGCCTTGTTCGGCGGGACGTCGTAGCCGGTCAGCCTCCCGACCAGCGCCGAGGACGGGCCGATCTCAGCGGGATCAACACCGGTCTCGGCACCGAGCCTGTCATGGCGCACCCGCAAGGCCATGACGATCTCCTCGAGCGCGGCGTTTCCCGCACGCTCGCCGATCCCGTTTACGGTGCACTCGACCTGTCCGACCCCTGCCTCGACGGCCGCGAGCGAGTTCGCCACCGCGAGCCCAAGGTCGTCATGGCAGTGCGCGGAGAGCGTGACGCGCTCGAGCTCGGGGCAGAGATGGATGACCTCGCGGAGGAAGCCGGCGTACTCGTTCGGGAGTGCGAAGCCGACCGTGTCGGGGAGATTCACCACGTCCGCCCCCGCGGCGATCACCTCGCGGCAAACGCGCGCGACAAACGATGGATCGGAGCGCGTCGCGTCCTCGCAGGAGAACTCGATCTCGTCGCCGCGAGGGCGGGCGTACGCGACGGCCCATGCGGCCTGCTCCACGACCTCGTCGGGCGTGAGCCGCAACTTCTTCTCCATGTGGATCGGGCTTGTCGCGAGGAAGATGTGCAGGCGCGAGCGCTGCGCCTGCCGGAGCGCATCGACGCCCGCATCGATGTCCTCACGCCTTGTGCGGCAGAGCGTGGCAACCGTTGCACGACGGGCGACCGCGGCGACGGCGCGGACGCCTTCGAAGTCGCCGGGCGAGGCGACTGCGAAGCCGGCCTCGATCACGTCGACGCCGAGCCGCTCGAGTTGCTCCGCGATCTCTGCCTTCTCGTGTGGCTGCAAGGCGATGCCCGGCGATTGCTCGCCGTCGCGGAGCGTCGTGTCGAAAATGTGGATCTTGCGCGAACTCACTAGGCCTCCTTCAGGGCACGCCGAGGGCGTACCGGTGGCGCGAAACGGTGGGTGTGTGCGCCAGCGGCGCGTGGTTCGCATTTCCCCCTAGTGGGGGAGAATCGAGAGGACGAGCACGATTGACCGGGACGGGGTCGTCCGGGTCTGGAGCGTGCGGGAAGTCGTGTCTGTCCTCATCGCCATCGCAGTGTGGCGGATTCGCTTTACCCTGTCAAGTCGCTTTAGACCGTACAGATTTCGGGTTTCAAGCCAATTCTCCGTTGATCTGTCCGCCTTGCGTCTCTATGCTGTCCCACATGGCTCGCGCGAATGCCCGCCGGATTTCGCTCATTAGCGGCAGCGCGCGCAAGCGCGTCCGCTAGCCGGCGGCTTCGCCTTCCCGCCCTCGCCGGCTAGCTCCAGATCCACCGGGCGGGGCTTCCTCCTTCGATCGAAAAGGTGCGCAGGTGGCGCTTCTCTCCACACACGATCCATCGGTCGGCGAGCGCGATGCCTGCGGCATCGGCTTCGTCGCCCGGCTCTCCGGTACCCCTTCACGGGCAGTCCTCGACTCCCTCCTCGAGGCACTGCGGCGTGTTCGCCACCGGGGAGCCGTGGCGGCGGATCACCGCTCGGGCGACGGGGCCGGCGTTCTCCTGCCTCTGCCCGCGGCGCTCGTGCCCGAGCCCGGTCTCGGCATCGCGATGGTCTTCCTCCGCGGCCCGGGTGGACGGCGCGCGGTGGAGGAGGCCTGCCGGGCGGAGGGCATCACCGTGCGCCGCTGGCGGTCGGTCCCGATCGACCTCGAGGCACTCGGTCCGTCGGCACGAGCCTCTGCGCCAACGATCGCCCAGGCGCTGCTCGAGCCGCCGGCCGGCGATGCCGGGAGCATCGAGGCGGCTGCCTTCCGCGCTCGCAAGCGCCTCGACGACCGCGGCGACGTCTACGCCGCATCGCTTTCGTTTCGAACGATTGTCTACAAGGCCCTCTGCGCCGCAGACGAGCTTGCTCCGTTCTACGCCGACCTGCGAGACCCCGCCGTCGAGGTTCCATTTGGCGTCTTCCACCAGCGCTTCTCGACGAACACCGAGCCGTCGTGGGAGCGGACGCAGCCGTTCCGGCTCCTGTGCCACAACGGGGAGATCAACGCGATTCGCGGCAACGTCAACTGGATGCGCGCCCGCGCAGTGACGCTGGGCGTGGACGGGCCCGTGCTCGAGGAGACGAGCTCCGACTCGGGCATGCTCGACAACGCGCTCGAGCTGCTCGTGCGCGGCGGTCGCGACCCACGCCAGGCGGTCACGATGCTTGTTCCGCCCGCGTGGCAGGGAGACGCCGAGCTCGATCCGCGGGTGCGCGACTTCCATCGCTTCCACGCCGGTCTGGTCGAGCCGTGGGACGGCCCGGCGGGCATCGTCTTTACGGACGGCTGCGTCGTCGGCGCCGCTCTCGACCGGAACGGACTGCGCCCGCTTCGATATGTCGTCGCGGGCGACCTCGTCTGCTGCGCCTCCGAGGCGGGCGTCTTCGACGTGCCGGCCGGCACGAGCGCTCGCCGGGGACGGCTCGGGCCGGGCGAGATGCTTGTCGTCGATCCGGAGCGCGGCCTCGAGGAGGACGCTGCGATCAAGCTGCGGCTCGCGCGGGCCCGCCCGTACGGGCGCTGGCTCGAAGAGTGGCGGCGCGAGGCGTCGAACGGGGAGCCGGCGCCCCCGCCGGAGGGCGACCTCGCGGTACGCCACGTTCTCTTCGGCTACACCCGCGAGGAGCTGTCGGTGATCGTTCGTCCGTCCGCCGCCCATGGACACGAGCCGACTTCATCGATGGGGGACGACACGGCGCTGCCGCCGCTTGCCGGGCGTGCTCGACCGCTCTTCAGCTACTTCCGCCAGCGGTTCGCGCAGGTGACGAATCCGGCGATCGACCACATCCGGGAGCGATTCGTGATGTCGCTCGCGACTCTGCTCGGCGCGCGCGCGCCGCTGCTCGTGGAGTCGCCCGAGGCCGCGGCGGGAATCGAGCTCGAGAGCTTCTTCCTCTTCCCGTCTGCTCTCGACGAGCTCGCCGTCGTCCGGATCGACGCGAGCTTCGACCCTGCCCAGGGGCTCGAGAGCGCGTGCGACAAGGTCGCGAACGCCGCGGAGGCCGCCGTGCGTGAGGGGCACGGGATGCTGCTGCTTTCCGATGCGGATGCGTCGCCCGAGCGGCCGCCGGTTCCCATCCTGCTCGCGACCTCGATCGTGCACCACCGCCTCGTCACAGCCGGACTGCGCACGCTCGCGACGCTGCTCGTCGAGAGTGACGAGCCGAGGGAGGTGCACCACGTCGCGTGCCTGCTCGGCTTCGGAGCCGAGGCCGTGTGCCCGCGGCTCGCGTTGCAGACGATCGCGGCGCTGGCCGAGGACGACCGGATCGGCGGCGACCGACCGTCGCCTGCCGGGGCGCAGGCCCGCTTCAAGCAGTCGATCGAAGACGGCGTGCTCAAGGTGATGTCGAAGCTCGGGATCTCCGATATCGCCAGCTACTGCGGCGCCCAGACATTCGAGGCGCTCGGCCTCGACGGTGAGCTGGTCGAGAGGGCCTTCCCGGGCACGCCGTGGTCGATCGGAGGGATCGGTCTCGCCGAGCTGGAGGAGGAGACCGTCGCGCGCGCCCATGCGGCCACCGGCACGCGTCCCCGCCTGCAGAACCCCGGCTACGTCAAGTTCCGCAAGAGCGGCGAGCCGCACGAGACGAACCCGGACGTGCTCGAGGCGCTGCAGGCAGCGGCCCGCACCGCCGACATGGGCGCCGCGCACGCGCTTCGCAGCGCTGTTCGCACGAACGGGTGGGAGCGCTACGCCGACTTCGCCGATCTCGTCAACGGACGCGAGCCGATGGAGGTGCGCGACCTGCTCGAGCTGCGTCCGGCAGCGCAACCGGTCGCGCTCGAGGAGGTCGAGCCGGCCGAGTCGGTCGTGCGGCACTTCTCGGCCGGCGGTATGTCGCACGGCGCGCTCTCGGCCGAGGCGCACCAGACGATCGCGCTCGCCTTCAACAATCTCGGAGCCCGCTCGAACTGCGGCGAGGGCGGCGAGGACCCGGCGCGCTACCGGACCGACCGGAACTCACGCATCAAGCAGATCGCCTCGGGGCGCTTCGGCGTCACGGCCGAGTACGCGGCCTTCGCCGCCGAGCTCCAGATCAAGATCGCCCAGGGCTCGAAGCCGGGTGAGGGCGGCCAGTTGCCCGGCCACAAGGTCACGGCCGAGATCGCGCGCCTCCGCCACACGCAGGTCGGCGTTGCGCTCATCTCCCCTCCGCCCCACCACGACATCTACTCGATCGAAGACCTCGCGCAGCTGATCTTCGACCTCAAGCAGGTGAACCCCGACGCGGACGTCTCGGTCAAGCTCGTCGCCGAGGCCGGAGTCGGACTCGTAGCCGCGGGCGTGGTCAAGGCGCTCGCGGACGTCGTCCACATCGCCGGGGCCGACGGCGGCACCGGCGCGAGCCCTCTTTCGTCGATCAAGAACGCGGGCGTGCCCTGGGAGCTCGGCCTAGTGGACACGCAGCGCTCGCTCGTCGCCAACGGCCTGCGAGGCCGTGTACGGGTGCGCGTGGACGGTGGGATCAAGACCGGCCGCGACGTCGTCGTCGCGGCGCTGCTCGGTGCTGACGAGGTCAGCTTCGGCACGGCCCTGCTCCTCGCCGAGGGGTGCTTGATGGTTCGCTCGTGCCACGTCGACACGTGCCCCGTCGGGATCGCGACGCAGCGCCCGGAGCTCCGCGCGAAGTTCGCGGGGACGCCCGAGATGGTCGAGAACTACCTTCTGCTGGTGGCCGAGGAGGCACGCCGCCATCTCGCGGCGCTCGGGCTGCGCAGCTTCGACGAGGCCGTCGGCCGCGTCGACCTTCTCCGGCGGCGTCAAGCCGACGGCCGTGCTGCCCTGCTGGAGCTGGACGGCGTGCTCGCGCCTGTGCGAGGTGAGGCGCTCCGTTACGTCGGCGCGAAGAAGCCGGTGGCCGCGGGCGGTGAGCTTGGAGAGCGGATCACCGCCGAGCGCTCGGCGTCGGCTCCGCACTACCGCATCTGCAACGCCGACCGCGCGGTCGGCGCGAGGCTCGCCGGCACGCTCGCGCGGCTCGGATCCGGCGAGTCACTCCGCTTTCGCTTCGAAGGGGCGGCGGGCCAGAGCTTCGGCGCCTTCCTCCCCGCCGGCGTCGAGTTCATTCTCGACGGCGAGGCGAACGACTACGTCGGAAAGAGCCTGAGCGGAGGCAGGATCGTGATCCGGCCCCCGGCCGACGACACCGGCAACCCGTGCCTCGCCGGCAACACGGTCCTGTATGGCGCGACCGGCGGCGAGCTCTTCCTCGGCGGCTCGGCGGGCGAGCGCTTCGCCGTCCGCAACTCCGGCGCGACCGCCGTCGTGGAGGGAGTCGGCAGTAACGGCTGCGAGTACATGACGAGCGGCACGGTCGTCATCCTGGGCCCGTTCGGACGGAACATCGGCGCGGGCATGACCGGCGGCGAGGCGTTCGTCCACGACCCGGCCCGGGTGCTCGACCTCCGGCTCAACGGACAGCTCGTCGTCGCCGAGCGGCTCGACGCCGTCGCGGCCGAGCGCCTGCGCGTCCTGGTCGAGCGCCACCGCGAGTACACGGGGTCAGCCCGGGCCGCCCGGCTCCTGGCCGACTGGCCCACGGGCGCGAAGGAGTTCCGACTCATCCGCGCGAAGGAGGAGGTCCACCGGATCGAGGCCGAAGCCGAAGGCACGGAATACACGCCGGCCCGCGCCGTGCCGGGACCGTCATCCGACGCCCCTCGGACCTCAGATCAATCAGCTAGTGCTTCAGGGCCGGTCGTGCGGAGATAGACTGCCGCCAGTGGCGGTGCAGACGACCACCGACGGGCAGCGCGAGGCGGTCGCGGCGTCCGCCGACATCATCGGAGCAAAGTGGACGGCGCTGCTGATCTACGACCTCGCAGCGGGCACGTGCCGCTTCCGCGAGCTCGAGCACTCGTGCGCCGGGATCAGCAGCCGCACGCTTGCCGAGCGCCTGCGCGCGCTGCAGCGGGCCGGCATCCTGCGCCGTCACAGCTACCCGGAGTCTCCGCCACGGGTGGAGTACGAGCTGACCGACAAGGGTCGCGATCTGCTTCCCATCCTCGAGGCGATGACCGACTTCGGGCTGTCCTGGCTCCTGCCGGGCGACCCGGTTGCGTCAGTGCGCAGCTAGCGCCCCTTACTGGCTGACTCCGAGCGCTGCGAGCGCGGAATCGACGTCGCTCGTGATCTCCTGTGGAGAGCAGTCGCCGTCGTAGCCGTAGGGTTTCAACCCGGTTCCCGTGACGACGAGCACCACCCGTTCTCCCGGGCGAACGTCTCCCCTGCGGACGAGCTCGAGCAAGGCGCCGAACGCGACGCCGCCGGCCGAGTCGGCGTAGACCCCCGTCATCTGTGCGAGGAAGGACGCGCTACCCGCGATCGTCTCCTCCGGCACGGCATTGATCGCGCCTCCCGACATCCGGGCGGCACCGACAGCGAGCTCGCCGTAGGCGGGATCCCCGATCGCGAGCGAGCGGACCTCGGTATCCGGAAGCACCTTCGACAGCGGCCGGTCGTCGGCCCAGGCGGCCGCGAGCGGCGGGCAGCCACCGGCCTGCGCCCCGTAAAGCCGCGGGCGCGTCCCCTCGGCCGCCCCGAGCGCAGCAAGCTCGTCGAATCCCTGGGCGAGCTTCGCGAACAACGTTCCGGACGCAGCCGGCGAGACAACCGCGTCCGGAAGCTGCCATCCGAGCTGCTCGGCGATCTCGTAGGCGATCGTCTTCGCCCCTTCCGACGCGACTGCGCGGAGGTTCCCCTCGACGAAGCCCCAGGGAAACAGCCCCTCGAGCCGCCGCTCGAGCGTTCGGCAGTCATCGAAGGTGCCGGCGACACTGAGGATCTTCGCGCCGTAGGTCGCGGTTGCGACCGCCGGGGGGTCGCCGGCCGGGCAGAGGAGCACCGACTCGAGCCCGACGCTCGCGCAGCGCGCCGCGAGCGCCTCGCCGAGGTTCCCCGTTGACGAGCAGCAGAGCGTCTCGAAGCCGAAGACCTGCGCCGCGGCGACGGCGGTCGCTGCGATCCTGTCCTTGAACGAGTGTGTCGGATTGGCGTCCTCGAGCTTGAGCAGCAACTCGATCCCGAGCGCGCGGGACAGACGAGGTGCCTCGACCAGCGGTGTCAGCCCCGGCGTCGACAGGTCGGGCGGAACGTGTGGAAGCAGCTCGGCATACCGCCACATCGAGCGGGGTGCCTGATCGCCGTCCGTCCTCAGCGCCAGGCGCTCGAGGCGGTACTCGACGTCGAGAGGACCCTGGCAGGTCGGGCACGTCGAGCGCGGCCTGAGTGGCTGCGTTCGCTCACAGAGACGGCAGCGCAGGACGGTGTGCGTCATCGCTGCCACTCCGACCCGGAGCCGAATTTCCCAGCCTCAGGTGATAGTGCTAGTCGGCGGGGCGGGGAGGGCGAAGGGCCGACTAGCGCATGTGCGGGCGCGCGATCGCAAGAAGGTCGAGACGAAGAAGGGTCGCGCGCTCCATCGAGCTCACAACCGTACTTCACCCCGGTGGGTCGCGCAACCGCCCGACTGTCACCCGGTGTTCCGCAAGGCCGTGGCGATGCCCGCTATCGACCGCATCAGCGGCAGCCGCGCATCGTCGTCGCCGCCGCGGAACCGGCGCAACAGCTCTACCTGGATCGCGTTCATCGGATCGACGTACGGATTGCGCAGGTGGATCGAGCGGCGCAGCACCGGCTGGCGCTCGAGCAGCGTGCGGCACTCCAGCGTCTGGAGGACGGCGTCGACCGTCAGCTCGTGCTCGGATGCGATCTCCGCGTACAGACGCTCGGGCTCGAGCTCGGGAGGGACGAGCTCCACGTACTGCGAGGCGATCTCGAGGCTCGACTTCGCGAGCGTCATCTCGAGGGTGTCCATCAGCGAGCGAAAGAACGGCAGCCGGGCGTACAGCCCTCGAAGGACGTCGACCTGTCCGGCCTCGACCAGGCTGCCGAGTGCCGCTCCGCACCCGAACCAGGCAGGCAGGATCGTCCGGTTCTGGGTCCACGCGAACACCCACGGAATCGCCCGCAAGGAGCCGAGAAAGTCGGCGCTGTCGGGCCGCCGCGTCGGGCGCGAGCCGATCTCCAGCAGGGCGAGCTCGTCGACGGGGGTGTAGGCGCGAAAGAAGTCAACGAACAGCGGCTCCTCGTGCACGAAGGCGCGGTAGCGCCCTTCCGCCCGTTCTGCGAGTGTGTCGAGGGCGGCGCGCTCTTCCGGCGTCGGCGTGCGGGCCGACACCTCTGGAAACGCCGCGAGCAGCGTTCCGGCCAGCGCGGCTTCGAGGTTACGTTGGGCGAGTCCCGGGAGGCCGTACTTGAACGAGATCGTCTCGCCCTGCTCGGTCAGCTTGAGCCGGCCGGGCGGGTGGCCGGCCGGCTGCGCAAGGATCGCCGCGTGCGTCGGTCCTCCACCCCGGCCCGGGCTCCCGCCACGTCCGTGGAAGATCGTCAGCTCGACCCCGCCCTCTCGGGCGACCTCGACGAGCCCTTCCTGCGCGCGGTAGATCGCCCATTGTGCTGCGAGGAAGCCGCCGTCCTTCCCGGAGTCGGAGTAGCCGACCATCACCTCGAGGCGGCGATTGCGACGCACGATCCGTCGCGCGAAGCGCGGATCGGCGAGCAGCTCGCGGACGACGGCCGGCGCACGGCCGAGGTCCGAGATCGTCTCGAACAGCGGGACGACGGAGAGCGGCTCGTCGCTGAGCTCGAGGATGGTGAGGACGTCGGAGGCGGACGTGGTGCCGGAGACGATCACGGTGTCGAGCGCTTCCGGCCCATGCCGTCTGCGGGCCGCTGCGGCGGCGGCCAGCGCCTTCCGTGCCCGCGCACTCGGCTCCCGCAGCTCGCTCGCGTGCAGCCGCAGGTCGAGCTTCGCCAGATGGAAGCCGAAGATCTCGACCCGTCGTCGCAGCGCGGCCAGCCGGCCGGCTGCGATGCGCGGGCCCTGGTTCGCGGCCAGGCTGCGCGCGAGCACGTCGAGGTCTGCAAGCAGTCCGCCGGGGCCGTCGTACCCGTCGTTCCCGAGCCGCCACCAGACGAACGAGAGCTTGCGACGGTACGGCTCGAGCTCGCTCCGCCGCCCGATCGTTCCGGCGTACTCCGGCAGCTCGCGCTCGTCGCGTGCGATCGACTCGTCCAGCTCGGGCGCGACCTCGACGAGGGAGCGGTGCATGGCGAATGCGACCGCGAGCTCGCGCACATCGCTGCGATAGCGGCCGAGCGCGAGCTCGCGCGCGCGGTCGAGCGCCTCGCGAATCGTCTCGGCGCCCGCGGCTGGATTGCCGTCCATGTCGCCGCCGATCCAGGTTCCGAACGAGAGCGGCGACGGCGTGTCCGGCAGGCGCGCCCGATATTCGGCGAGCAGGCGCTCAGCCGCGCCCGGCAGGCTGTGCTCGAAGAACCAGAGCCCGTGCCGGATCTCGTCTGTGAGGCGCGGCCGCCCGTGACGAACCTCGTCGGTCTGCCAGAGGATCGTGATCTGCTCGCCGAGCTCGCTCTCGATGCGCTCCTCCTCCGGCTTGGCTGCAGCCGCGTCGAGTGCCGCGAGCAGCTCGGCCAGCCGCACGTGCGTGAGCAGGATCGTCCGCCGCGTCGACTCGGTCGGATGCGCGGTCAGGACGAGCTCGAGCGACAGTCGCGACGCGCGTGCGCGGACCTCGTCCGCGTCGACGCCCCGGAGGCGCTCGAACGCGTCGGCGAGCGACTCCCGCGGCAGGTGCGGCTCGGCGGCGTACTGCCGCCTGCGCCGCAGGCGGTGATGCTGCTCGGCGATGTTCGCCAGCTGGAAGTAGAGACCGAACGCCCGGAGAACCTTGGCCTGGTCGCCGGGCGGCAGCTTCCGCACGGTGTCGCGGACAGCATCGACGTCGCCCGTTGCCCGCGCGTCGCGCGCTCGCAGCCGGATCCGCTCCTCAGCCTCGAACAGCTCCTCGCCTTCTTGCTCGACGAGAACCTTGCCGAGCACGGCGCCGAGCAGTCGAACGTCGCGGCGGAGCGGGGCGTCGGCCTCCGCAGGTGCGTTCGCGCTCACGAGCGTGGCAGCGCCGCGTCGTGGCGACGCTCGAGCACTCGGCCGGCAGTGAACGACCACAGCAAGCACAGGCTTCCGAGCTCTAGCAACAAGAGCGCGGAGACTACTGCCGCCCTTCGCCTCGAGACGCGGTCTCACGCGGCCGATGTCGAACGGGTGGGCTGTCGGATTTCCCTGTTACCCACCTGATCACGCAAAGCACGCGAGCCATGAGCGTCGCGGGCAGGCGAAGGAGCGTGGAGTGGTAAGGTTGCTCCGCTTCGATTCTTAGGCATTCCACAGGCATTTGTGTCCACGCAAACATGGGAGCTACAGGGACGTGAAAGCCCCGCTCAGCAGGACCCAGTTGATCTCTCGCGGTGCAAAGGGCGGAGCGGCTTTCCTGCTGACGAGCTCCGTCGCCGAAGCGTTCACCGGCTCGGCCGCCGCTGACACGATCTCGGAGGAGGAACTTGCCTATGCACGCCTCCTGGTCGGTGCAGAGCTCCTCGCGTTAGATTTCTATGTGCGGGCGATCGGGTCGAAGCAGTTCGGCAGGGACGCCTCGAAGTCTTTGAAGCGAGCGCGTTTCAACGAGCAGGAGCACTCTCGCGCAGTGTCCGGCATCCTCAGCGAGGCCGGGCAGGCGCCCGCGTCGGCGGCGGACTTCGACTTCTCGTATCCGAAGGGCACTTTCGCTTCGAAGGCGTCGATCGCAAAGCTAGGCGTCAGGTTGGAAACCGCGTTTCTCGGCGCGTATCTGGGTGCTGTCGATGGGCTGCAGACGGATGTTCTCAAGCAGCCGGTCGCGCGGATCGCGGCGAGCGAGGCAGAGCATCTGAGTCTCTTCAGGCGGCTCTCCGGGAACGATCCGATCGGGATCTCCCTCCCGAGGCCCCTCACGATTGACGAGGCTTCGGACGCGCTCGATGCGTTTACGAGCTAACGGGAGGTGAGGTGTGCCGAGACAGTTCTACAGCGCAGGTGAAGCGGCCCGGACGCTCGGGATTAGCCTCGACACGCTCCGTCGCTGGGATAGTCAGGGCCGGATCAAGACAAGGCGAGATCCCAGCAACCGCAGGATCGTGCCCGCGACAGAGATCGAGCGGCTACGGGGCGGCCCGCGTGCCGAGCATCGGGTCAGCGCGCGCAACCGCGTCGGCGCAACCGTCAGGGAGGTCAAGATCGACGGCTTGATGGCCCAGGTCGAGATGGTCATCACGGAGCCGGCAGTCCTGACCGCAATCGTCACCGCCGATGCCGTCTTGGAGCTTGGCATCAAACCCGGCAAGCACATTGTCGCAGTGATCAAGTCCACATCCGTCATGGTCGAGCACTAGAGAGGATCGTTTCCAGTGCAGTTCGCCTCTTATCGCCTCCCGACAAGCAGGCTGACCATCGCCCTCTCAACGCTCGTCTCGCTCCTCTTGGTGGGAGGAGTTGCGGCGCAGCCGAGCAGGCAGCACCCCTCTGCCCGCGTTAGCGGGATCACCGTCTACGCGGCCGCCTCGCTGACCGATGTCTTCCCGCAGATCGACTCCGGCCCGAAGTACTCGTTCGGCGCATCGAGCACGCTGGCCGCGCAGATCAGCCAGGGAGCACCGGCGGATGTGTTCGCCTCGGCGAACACGACGATCCCGGATCAGTTGTTTGGGAAGGGGCTCGTGCGGAAGCCCGTCGTGTTCACGCGCAACCAGCTCGTACTCGTGGTGCCGAAGTCGAATCCGGCGGGCATCCACAGCGTCTACGACCTGCGAAAGCCGGGCGTGAAGCTCGTGATCGCGGCACCCGCGGTTCCCGTCGGAAGCTACACGCGACAGGTGCTCAAGCGGATGGGGCTGACGAGTGTGCTTTCGAACGTCGTCAGCCAGGAGTCAGACGTCCGCAGCGTGCTCTCGAAGGTTGCGCTCGGCGAAGCTGACGCCGGTTTCGTCTACTCCACCGATGCCAAGACGGTGGCAGGCAAGGTGCGCGGGCTCAAGATCCCCGCGTGGGCGCAGCCGAAGGTCACCTACGAGCTGACGGTCGTCTCCTCGAGCAACAAGAAGACGGCGGCGTGGCGGTTCATCAGAGAGGTGCTGAGCAAGGCCGGCCAGAAGAAGCTCCTGGCCGCCGGTTTCCTGCTCATTCCGAAGACGAAGTCGGCCCTTTGAGCGCAAGCACGAGCGGGTAGGTTGTGCGCAGAGCTCTGCTCGCTCTCGTCTATTTTCTCGCCGCCGGCGTCGCGACCTCGTTTCTCGTTCTGCCGGTGCTCGCGATCTTCGTCCACGTCTCTCCCGGCCGGCTGTTCGACCAGCTCTCGAACCCGGTCGTCACCGACGGGCTGATCGTCAGCCTCAAGACGACGCTGATCGCCCAGGCGCTCGTGCTGCTGTTCGGAACACCAACTGCATATCTGCTTGCGAGCCGACGCTTCCCCGGCCGGTCGCTCTGCATCACGCTGGTCGAGCTTCCACTCGTGCTCCCTCCGGCCGTGGCCGGCATCGGTCTGCTGGCCGCGTTCGGCCGCTTCGGGCTGCTCGGCTCTACGTTGCGCTCAGTCGGGATCACGCTCCCGTTTACCCAGAGCGCGGTCACGATCGCGGTCGCGTTCGTCGCCAGCCCGCTCTACGTGCGCCAGGCGATCGCGGCCTTCGAGGCGATCGACCCGAACCTCGTCGCCGCCTCCCGCACGCTCGGCGCCGGCCCGGCCCGCACCTTCTTCCGGGTCGTGCTGCCATTGGCCCGGGGCGGTCTCGCTGCGGGCGAGGCGCTCGCGTTCGCGCGCGGTCTCGGCGAGTTCGGCGCCACGATCATGTTCGCCGGCAGCCTGCAGAAGGTGACCCAGACGTTGCCGCTTGCGATCTACGCCGAGTTCGAGGTCGACTTCGACGTCACCCTCGCGATCAGCGCGCTGCTCGTCCTGATCAGCGCCGCCCTCCTGATCTCCCTCAAGCTGACCTTTCTATGGCAGCCCTCACGGCAGACTTCACGCTCCCGCTTCGATCGTTTGAGCTGGAGCTAGCGCTCGAGGTCAGCCGCACCGTCGCCCTGGTCGGGCCGTCGGGTGCCGGCAAGACCTCGGTGCTCAGAGCGATCGCCGGGCTCGTGCGACCGCCGCGGGGACGGATCGCGCTCGACGCCGACGTCTGGCTCGACAGCGACCAACG
Organism: Gaiellales bacterium; assembly: GCA_038237235.1. Taxonomy (GTDB): domain Bacteria; phylum Actinomycetota; class Thermoleophilia; order Gaiellales; family Gaiellaceae; genus JBBRYW01. The sequence continues at coordinate 2,486 of JBBRYW010000016.1, read as the reverse complement.
GCTCTTTCGCAAGCCTGACGAGCGTCGCGTCGGGCTCGTCTTCCAGGACTACGCACTCTTCCCACACCTCACCGTCCGCCAGAACGTCGCCTATGCCGGTAAGGAGCGCACGGACGAATACCTCGAGCGTTTCCGCATCTCCCATCTCGCCCACGCCAAGCCGGCCGCGCTCTCCGGGGGGGAGCGCCAGCGGGTCGCCCTCGCGCGGGCGCTTGCCCGCGGCCCCGGCGTCATCCTGCTGGACGAGCCGCTCTCCGCGCTCGACGCCCACACCAAGGGGGCCGTCCGGGCCGAGCTTCAGGAGCTGCTGCACGAGCTCGCGCTGCCGACCATCCTCGTCACCCACGACTTCGAGGACGCCGCCGCGCTCGCCGAGCAGGTCGGCGTGATCGTCGACGGGCGCCTGCGCCAGTTCGCGACCCCCAGCGAGCTCGTCGACCGGCCGACCGACGCGTTCGTCGCCTCCTTCACCGGCGCCAACCTCCTCCGCGGTAAGGCCCGCCGGGTCGACGACGACATCACCCGCGTCCAGCTCGACTCCGGCGAGCTCGTCTACTCGACCGAACGGGGCGAAGGCGAAGTCGGCGTCGTCGTCTACCCCTGGGAAGTCTCGATCGGCCGCCTTCACCAGCAAGACTCCGCCATGAACCTGATCCAGGGAGAGATCCGCTCGGTGGTCACAGTCGGGAACCGGGTCCGCGTCCGCATCGGCCCGATTACCGCCGAGGTCACCGCGCCGTCTGCCGAGAAGCTCGACCTCGCCCGCGGCGGCACCGCATATGCGACCTTCAAGGCAACAGGGACACGCCTTGTCCCGCTCAGCTGACTAGAGCGCGCGCATCCGGTTGTTGCGCGAGTTGTGCTCGAGCTCGGCAAGGCCAAGCTCCTCGAGCACCGGCGGCACGTAGTTGGCGAAACGGCCGCGCAGGCCCTTCTTGAGGCCGTACCAGCCGCCAACAGGATTCTGGTCCGCACGTGCCCATGCCTCGACGGTGCCTTCGGCGGCGGGCTTGCCCTCGTCGGCGCTGCCGAGCGACACCCAATCTCCGGCCCGGCGTAGCATCGCGTGCAGATCGTCGATCGCGCGTAGGTGGTAGCGGAGCTGCGTCTTGCCGACCTGCACGATGAGCGCCGGCGGCTCGACGTCCTCATCACGGTGCGCCGTGAACCCTGACGTTCCCGAAGGAGTCTTCAGCTGCCACGGATCATCGGGCGTCCCATTGCCGCTCATCGTCTCGCCGCCTCCTTGTGGTGGGGGACCAAGGTCGACCAGCCGCGCTCATTCCGGGCGCGGCCACGACACGCCGCCGTTTGAGCCCGCTCCCAACCGCGGCAATCACCCGTCATGCCGTCCAGCCGACCGAGCACGTTGTGTTTTCTGTCTCTGCGGTTCGCATTACTCAATGCGACGCTGGCGCTGCCCACGCGCAGCTCATGGGCGAGGCCCGTGGCAGCACGCCGGCCGTCGGCGTGGTCTTTTCGGCACTGCGGCAAGGCGACGTGCCGGGCGCGGGCCGATGAGTTCTCGCCCCTGCGGCCGTCTATTCGGATGCATGCAGCGCTAATTTCCATCGTCAGCAGAAAGGACGACAACGATGCAGAAGATCACGCCATGCCTGTGGTTCGACACCGAGGGCGAAGAGGCGGCGAGGTTCTACACCTCGGTGTTCCCGAGCTCGAGGATCGTTGACGTCGCCCGCTACGGCGAGGCCGGGCCACGGCCCGAGGGAACGGTGATGACCGTGAGCTTCGAGCTGGACGGGCAGAAGTTCGTCGCCTTGAACGGCGGGCCTGAGTTCACCTTCAACGAGGCGATCTCGTTCCAGGTGAGCTGCGAGACCCAGGAAGAGGTCGACGTATTCTGGAGCACACTCGCCGAAGGCGGCGAAGAAGGCCCCTGCGGCTGGCTGAAGGACAAGTTCGGCGTGTCGTGGCAGATCGTTCCAACTGCCCTACCCAAGCTGCTGGGCGATTCGGACCCGGAGAAGTCGCAGCGGGTGATGCAGGCGATGTTGAAGATGAAGAAGATCGAGATCGAGGCTCTCGAGCGAGCCGCGGCACAGGCGTAGGTCCCGGCACCTTCAGCTCGGCGGGTCGCCCCCTGATCCGCTGTGCGCAGGCAACGGCTGGCAGCGCCCTGGTGGGAGACGCCGCCTGCCGCTACCGAGACTTATCCGGCCGGAGCCGTGGCGGACGGGTCGTTCTGCCAGAGGCCGAACTCGTTTCCCTGCGTGTCCCTGCAGGTCACGAACCAGCCCATGCCCGGCACGGGCATTGGCTCGTCCGCCTCGCCACCGAGCTCTTTCACGCGCGCGGCACCGGCGTTGATCTCCTCCACGTCGAAGTAGGCGCGGGTCCCTCGCTTGCCCGGCTCCATGTTGGTGATCGCCCCGCCCGTCTGGTCGCTGATCCGGGTCATGTGGTACTCGGACGGGCCGGGGAATGCCTCGAACTGCCACCCGAAGAGCGAGCCCCAGAACTCGCGT
>JBBRYW010000015.1:0-35516 GCA_038237235.1 Gaiellales bacterium | reverse complement strand
GGCGACGAAGGTTTCCCAGCCGTTCCCGGGCGTCACCCCGTTTGCCCACTCCTTGTCGGTGAAGGTTCCCGTCGAGCCGAACGGCATCACGAGGATCATCGGCTGGATCCTCCGCCGGGCGAGCAGGATGTCCTCGACCACCCCGGCACGCACGGTCAGCATGAACGCGCTGGGGCGCCCGGGGAACCCGTGCAGCAGGTAGAAGACCGGATACCGGCTGGCCGGATGCTCGGCGTAGCCTGGCGGCAGGTAGACGATGACCTCCTGACTGCGCCCGCCGAGCGCGGGGCTCGCCACGGAGATGGTCTGGGTTGCCCCGATCTTCTTGACGAAGGCCGGGTCCTTCGGCGGCGGAAAGCCGCGGTAGAGCCAGAAGTTGGTCAGGTAACGAGCGGTGCCAAGCAGGCCGAGCGGGACGAAGGAGGCGACGAGCAGCACCACGAGGGCCCAGAGCGGGAGGCGATGGAGCGCACGGCGACGCCGTGGCTCGACTGTGAGTGCAGTCATTTGTGCGCAGTCGTGGCGGCGCGACCTAATTGGACCAGGCCGATGCGCGCGAGGGCGAACGGCATCTGTCTGGTCGCGCGCATCTCGGCGGTGTGCCTCCACGTGCCTACGAACTGCACGACCGGGGCGTTGGGGTTCAGCCGCTTGATCGCCCGGTACAGGAGGCCCGACTCGCCCGCCTGGTTGACGACGATCCGGTCGCGCGTGCTCCACCAGATCTGCAGCGGCACGCGTGCGAAGGCGAGCTCCCGGGAGTAGAAGATCGGGCTGCGGTCGGCCCAGACATCGCTCCGGGCGCGCGGGACGCCTCCGAACTCGAGCCTGGCGAGCCGCCGAAGGCCGAGGCCGTACTTGAGCCTCCGGAAGGCCTGTAGCGGGCGGCCATGTTGGTGGGCGCGTCGAACGAGATCGCGCCCGCGAGCAGGCGCGGGTGCTCGGCGACGAGCAGCAGCGTCTCCTGGCCGCCCATGCTGCCGCCGATCGCGTAGATCCGGTGCGGCTCGATCCGCAGCCAGGGCAGCGCCTGGCGGGCGATGCGGGGCATGCGCGCGAGGTCGGCGATCTGTCCAGGGGCTCCCCACGAATAGGCGTCCTGCGAGTTCCCTTGACCCTCCGGGTTCACGACAGCGAAGCGACCCAGCGCCGGCATGTTCCCCCACAGCCGCGCATTGGCGCCCGGCTCGATCCCGCGCCCGTGCGGAGAGATCACGAGCGGGATCAGCGGGTTATTTCGCGGTCCGTACCAACGCGGCAGAACGACGATCGCGATCCGGCGCGCACCGTTGTGGGCGCGGTAGTGCACCGTCCAGCTCCGGACGAGGCGAACGCGGCCCGTCAGCGCCGACCAGTTGCGGCTGCGCCAGCCCGGAAGCGGCGACAGCTGCCTCGCCGCGCTCGCGTTCACCGGCGTCGCCGCCCGCGCGCTGAGCAGGAACACCGCGGAGGTCGCGATCGCGAGGCCGGCGGAGGCGGCGACGAGTGCCGTCGTGAGTGCCCGTCTTCTGAGCCTGCGATCGAGTTTGCGCGAACGGGCGTTGTGGCTTCTCATTACCCGCCGAGGATGCGCCCGCGAGTCTGAACGTGTCCTGAACGCGCACCAGCGGCAAGCCGTTCAGAGGAGATCTTCAGCCCCTGACCCGCAGGCTCTTCAGTGTTGACCATGGATAAAGATGGCCGAGTCTGGGAGTGGGATAAGCGAACAACACTGGGACGTGTTATCCAGACAGAGCTGCTGCGGGTACTCGGCTGGAGCGGGTGGGGGTGGCTCGGCGACTCGCATCTGGTCAGAATCGGCTAAATGGATGCAGACGAGCTGCGGACGAGGGCCGAAGAGACGGTCGAGTCGCGCTGGGAGGCAGCGCCGGCTGTCGCAGTAGTCATCGCCCTTCAATTGACGCTCGCGCTCGTCAGCCGCGAACTCGACTGGAAGCTATCGGGCCTTCCCTGGTGGGTGTGGACGATCGCGGTCGTGCCCGAGACGATCCTGCTGGTCGCGCTCGCATGGGACTCGGCGCGGCGTCTGCTCGAACGACTCGGCCATCGGCGCAACGTCGCGCTGATCCTGCTGGGAGTGATCAGCCTCGACAACGCCTTCGCATTGCTTGCACTGATCGCGTCGTTGATCAGCGGCCAGGAGAACAGCGGCGGCCAGTTGCTGCTGAAAGGCATGACAGTCTGGGGTACCAACGTGATCGCCTACGGTCTCTGGTTTTGGGGCTTCGATCGCGGCGGCCCGGTACGACGGCGCCAGCCGGACCCGCCGCCGCCCGACTTCCAGTTCCCCCAGATGGAGAACCCGCAGCTCGCGGAACCTGCCTGGCATCCACGCCTGGTTGACTACATCTACGTCTCGTTCACTAACTCGATCGCCTTCAGCCCCACAGACGCGATGCCGCTCACCCGCTGGGCGAAACTCCTGATGCTCTCGGAGTCGACTGTTTCGACAGTGAGCATCCTGCTCGTCACGGCACGTGCTGTGAACATCTTCAAGTAGATCCAGGGTCACAAGGCCGTCTTGCGCCTACTCTTTGCCTATGGCCGTCGCTGCCGTTACCGTTCAGGTGCTCATCTCTCGCTCGTCGTGGGCGGGGATCTGTGCGACGCGAACGGGCTGCGGCTTGGGAAGGTCAAGGATCTGATCGTCGGTCTCGGCGCTGACGACTATCCGCCGGTCACCGGTGCGCTCGCCTCGATCGCGGGCCGTGCCGTCTTTGTTCCTGGAGCTGATCCAGGAGATCGCTCCGGGCCGCGTGGCGATCCGCCAATCGCGTCTTGACCTGCAGCATTTTGCACGCCGGCCGGGTACCAGCCCTCGAAACGCGCGAGCTCGATCGCGTTCGTCCGCACCAGGAGGTGCTCCTCAAAAGGCGTCCTTGACCGGCAGTTGATCAACGTCGACGGCGCCCGCCTGGAGGACGTCGTGACGAGCAAGTCCGATTCCGCGTCTTCGCCCCCGCGGCAGCGATGTCTCCGCCCAAGAACCCGCCTCCTGCGAGCGAAGAACGGACCGGCCCGAACACGTGCAGTCATCCACGAGCGCGCCAGCGAGAAGATGCGGTTCAGCCGCGAGAACGTCGAGAAGCTCCTCGCCGACGGCTCCTTCTTCTGGGTCGACGTCGACCAACCCGTCGACGCCGACTACGAAGTCCTGCGAGAGGTGTTCAAGTCCCATCCGCTCGCAAACACCGACGGCGCCGACATCTGTGTCCCCCAGGTGCTGATCTTCCTCGCGAGCCGCATCGCGACACTCCGGTGTTCGGAACGCCGGTAGAAAGGCCTACTCAGCGAGCTTCGTGACCAATTCGGCTAGTTCCGCCGCGCGCGATTGGCGCGAGAGCGCTTCGCGCACGCTCGGAGCGAGTCGGACCTGCAGGTCATCACCTGCGCGCCAGCGATTCTCGAGTGAGGCCAGCGCGCCGGCGATCCCCTCGACATCGTCGGGGGCGACGACGACTCCTGCGTCGCACTCGCGCACGAGCCGCGCAGCCGTCCCGGACGGGGGCACGGCGGCGAGAATCGGTCGCTCCGCTGCGAGGTACTCGTAGATCTTGCCGGAGGGAACGTCTCGGCCTCGCTCGCCGATCTCCGGCAGCAGCAGCAGCAGCGCCTCCGAGTCGCGCTGGAGGGCGAGTGTCTGTGCGTGCGGCTGAAACGGGTGCAGCTCGAGCCGGTTGCCGAGACCGAGGCTCGAGGCCCAAAGGCGGTCGGCAGCGCGGAAGTCACCGACGAAGCGAGCAACGATGTCCGCGTCGAGCTGCGCGAGGGCGCGCAGGAATGGGCGCGGGTCGCGCGGGCCGAAGAAGCTGCCCGTGTGCGTGATCCGGAAGCGCTCTCCGCGCCGGTACTCCAGGCCGGCGAAGTCGTCGAAGTCGCAGCCGTTCGGTATCACGACGAGCTTTCCGCTCGAGCCCAGGCGACCGATCTCGGCTGCGATCGTCTCCGTGACGGCGACGGTTGCGTCTGCCTGACGGGCGACCAGGTGCGCGACCGCGTTGTGACTGCGCTCCTTGATTCGGGCAAGCCGTGCGACGCGCCGGTTCGGGTTTGCGAGCATGGAGTCGCGCAGGTCGGCCACCCAGCGGACGCCGGTCGTACGTTTGGCGGCTGCCCCGATCAGGTGCACGGAGCTCGGCGGCGAGGTTGTCAGCAGCACATCGATTTGCTCGCGGCGAACGATGCGGCTGGCGGCGCCGATCGCGGTCAGCAGCCAGCCGACATTCTCATCGGGGACGAGCAGGCGGCGGGGGGTCAGAGAGAGCTGCCGAGCAAGTCGGTCGAGCCCGTGCCGGTTGTGCAGCTCCTCGGCCGGCAGTCGCCCTCGCGGCCCGAGATAGCGGGCACGGTGAACCCGCACGTTCGCCGGGAGAGCAAGCTCTTCATCGCGGTGGATCCAGCGCGAGTCGCTCGGAGCGAGCACGTGCGTCTCGACGCCGAGTGCAGCGAGGTGCTGCGCGAATCGGAGTGGGCGCTGCACTCCCCCGCCCCCCGCGGGCGGGAAATAGAAGGCGCAGATCAGAAGCTTCATCGCAGCAGCCCGGAGTCGGATGCCGCAGTCGCCAGAAGGAGCCGTTCCTCCCCGGGCACGCCGCCCGCGCAAGCGAAGGTGACGGCGACTTGGCGGCGCCAGAGTGCCATTCGCGCGGTACGGTAGAGCGGGCTTCGCGAAGACTCGTTTGAGTCCGTGTTAAGAAGTGTGAAGCTCGGACCTTTTTGAATGGAAGAAGGACCCCTCGGCTTCTCGTAAGGCGCCCGGATGAACGGTGCGATGATCATAGGCCCGCCACGCGTGGGTCGGTATCTGCTCCATCGTCCGATAAACGAGCCCTGGATGTGCCACCGTGTCGGGCTCAACCTCGCCCCGGTCGTCCTCGACCGTGAGCTCCGCTTCACGCCGCTCGCCGTCGGCGCGGTCTCGGGCGCCGTCGCGGCGGCCAAGATCGGCGGGAGCGTGACCGCCGGCCCTTCGCGCACGCCGCCGGCAGCAAGCGGGCGGTCGGCGCGATGCTCGGCTGCAGCCCGCTCGCCGCCGCGGTGCTCGCCGGGACGCATGAGGCGTGGCTCTACGCCTCCCTGACGGTCACGGCCGCGTTCCTCGCGATCGGCGTGTGGCCGATCGTCGTCGACGGCCGCGGAAGTCGAGCAGGCCGACGAGCGTGCCCTCCTCGTCGGTGAAGTCGATCGCCTCGAGCGCGAGCGGCAGCTCCGCCTCCTGCAGGGCCACGAGCACGTGCAGCGCGGCGACGACGCCGAGGGCCTCGTCGTAGCGCCCGCCGTCTCGGACCGAGTCGAGGTGCGCGCGAGGAGCAGAGAGGGCCCGTTCGCCGGCAGAACCGCTGAGTGGTTCCCGGCGGCGCCGATGCGCGTCTCGAGCCCGTGCGCCTCTGCCCGCTCGAGGAACCAGGCGCGGGCGGCCAGGTGCGCGGGCGGAGGCTCGGCCCGAGCACGCCGCCCTCGGGCGTCGCCTTGATCGTGGCAAGCGCGTCGAAGTCCTCGCGCACGCGGTCGGCGTCCGACGCGCAGCTCAGTAGCCTCCTGCGACGAAGCGGCCTCGCCCCGCCGCGCCCACGAGCGCGCCGCCCTCGACGATCGTCTCGCCGCGGCTGATCGTCGTGACGGGGAAGCCGCGCGCGGTGCCTCCCTCGTACTCTACGCTCGTGACCGACTGGGCTAGCTTCGTCCGCCCCTCGCTGCACGCGCTCGAGCCCTATCACCCCGGGCCGAGCGTCGACGAGCTCCGGCGCCGCTACGGCGTCGATGAGGTCGTGCGTGTGAACCGCAACAAGGATCTGTTCGAGCCGTTCCCCGGCGCGCTCGAGGCGGCAGCCGCCGAGCTCGGCAGCGTCTGGATGTACCCCGAGGAGTCGTACAGTGAGTTCCGCGAGGCGGTCGCCGCCTGGATCGGTACGACGCCCGACCGGATCGTGCCCGCGCACGGTACGCAGGCTCTGATCGGAACGCTGGCGAGCCTGCTGCTCGATCCGGGCGATGCCGTCGTCGTCCCGCAGCCGAGCTACGGGCTCTACGCGCAAGCCTGCGCGGCGCGCGGCGCCCTCGTCCACCGCGTGCCGCTCCGCGACCTCCGGGTCGACCTGGAGGCGCTCGCGGCGACCGCGCGCGAGACCGACGCCCGGCTCGTCTGGGTTTGCGATCCGAACAACCCGACGGGCTCGCTCGCGCGAGCCGACGAGTGGCGCTCCTTCCTCGACGCGTTGCCGGGGGGTTGCGTCGCCGTCGCCGACGAGGCGTACCCCGACTACGTCGAGCCCGAGTTGCGACTCGGCCGCGAGCGCGACGTGAACGCGGGGCGCCCGCTCGTGGTGTTGCGCACGTTCTCGAAGCTCTTCGGGCTCGCCGGGCTGCGGCTCGGCTACGCGGTCGTCGACCCCGAGCTCGCGCGCTTCCTCAACCTCGTGCAGGAGCCGTTCAACGTCAACCGGGCCGCGCTTGCGGCCGGCCGTGCATGCCTGAGCCGGCCCGACCTGATCGAGGAGCGGCGACGCACCGTGGCGGCGGCCCGCGACCTGCTCTGCATGCGCCTCGTCGAGACCGGGGTCGAACCGTTGCCCTCGCAGACCAACTTCGTGCTCGTCCGCGTCGGCGGCGACGACACGGCGCTTGCCCGGGCGCTCGCGGAGGAGGAGGGGCTGCTCGTCCGCACGGGCAGCGAGTACGGGCTCGACGGCTACGTGCGGATCACGGTCGGGCCCCAGGCGCTGACAGAGCGGGTCGCGGCGGCGATCGGCCGCGTCATGACGGCGGATAGCGCTCGAGCCACCACCTAGCGATGTCGTTGCGGCGCAGGAAGCGGACGCCGTCCTGCGCAAGCGCGTGCTCGAGGAAGAGGCGCAGCGCCGCGGCGCGCGCCGGCTGACCCGACCAGCGCGCGTGGACGGCGACGGTCATCATCGTCCGCCGCTCGTTCGCTTCGCGCAGGAGCTCGTCGAGCCCCAGCGTCAGCGTGTCGAGGAAGTCGCGCGGGCTCGAGAACCCGGGCGAGACGAGGTAGCGGCTGTCGTTGTGCGTCTTGGAGTACGGCAGGACGAGGAAGCCGTGGGCGTAGTACGGGATGTCGTCGGCGGCGCCGTCCGAGTCGTAGAGAAAGCCCGCCTCGACGAGCAGCCCGCGGGTGTTCTCGCTCGGCCAGGAGCGCGAGTTCCAGCCGAGCGGCCGCTCGCCGAGCACGCGCTCGTAGGTCTCGAGCGCGCGGGCGAGCTGCTCCCGCTCCTCGTCGAGAGAGAGCGTCCAGAGCTCGGTCCAGCGCCAGCCGTGGCCAAGCACGTCGTGGCCGCGCTCGCGCATCCAGTCAGCGACGGCGGGGTTCAGCTCGAGCGCGACGGCGGCCGCGGAGACGGTCACGGGGACGCCGGCCTCGTCGAGGATCCGCGCGAGCCGCCAGACGCCGGCGCGGGCGCCGTAGTCGTAGTGGGTCTCCGTGCCGAGATCGCGCTGCGGCGGCTGGACGCCCGCGCCTGGGTACTCGCCCCAGCCGTCGTTGCGGTCGTCTCCCCAGAGGACGGAGTACTCCGATCCTTCCTCGTAGACGAGCACGACGTTGACGACGACCCGGGCGTCGCCGGGCCATTCGACCAGCGGCGGCGTACGTCCGTAGCCGGCGAGGTCGCGTGCCATCTCAGTACGCCATCCAGCCGCCGTCGACGAGCAGATTGACGCCGGAGACGTACCCGGAGTCGTCGCTCGCGAGGAAGAGCACGGCGCCGGCGACGTCGTCTGGACGGCCGAGGCGCGGGAATGGCGTGCGGGCTTGCGAGTAGGCGAGGGCCTCGGAGTCGTGCTGCTCCGGCGAGCCCGTCAGGATCTTGCCCGGCGCGACGGCGTTGACGAGGATCCCGCGCTTCGCGTAGTCGACCGCGAGCTGGTGCGTCAAATTCACGAGCCCCCCCTTGCTGACCGCGTACGCGATCTGCCCGGGCGGGCCGATCATCCCGTGCTGCGACGAGATGACGATGACGCGGCCGCGCGCCTCGCCGATCGGCTCCTGCTCGACCATCTCGCCGATCGCGCGCTTGCAGCAGAGGAAGACGCCGCGCAGGTTGACCGCCATGATCGCGTCCCAGTCCTCCTCGGTCGTCTCGAGCAGCGGCTTGGAGTAGCGCCCCGCGATGCCAGCGTTGCAGACCATCACGTCGAGGCGCCCGTAGCGCTCGACGGCCGTCGAGACGAGCCGGTCGACGTCCGCGGCGCGGGAGACGTCCGCGTCGACATGGACGCCGTGCTTGCCGAGCAGCGCCTCGGTCGTCTCGCCTCCCTCGCGCGGCTCGCGGGCGACGTCGCCGACGACGACGCGTGCGCCCTCGTGCGCGAAGCGAAGCGCGATCGCGCGACCGATCCCCGAGCTCCCGCCGGTCACGACGGCGACTCTGTCGCAAAGGCGCATTGCCGAACCTTATTCCTGCGCGATAGGGTCGCCCCCGTGCGTATTGGAGTCATCGGCGCCGGCTGGATCGCCGAGGAGCACGTCGCGATCATCGGCCGGCTGGACGGCGTCGAGCTCGCCGCCGTCTGCGACGTCGACGGGGCCCGCGCCCGCGGGCTCGCCGGCGGGGCTCCCGCCTACACCGACTGGCACGAGTTGATCGAGCGCGAGTCGCCCGACGCGGTCTTCGTCTGTACGCCGCCACTGCTGCACCGCGAGATGACCGTCGAGGCGCTCGAGCAGGGCATCCACGTCTATCTCGAGAAGCCGATCGCGCGCGGGCTCGTCGACGCGCGGGCGATCGTCGACGCCGCTGCCCGGAGCGACGCGGTCTGTGCCGTCGGCTACCAGTGGCGCGGGGTCGAGGTGCTCGACGACCTCCGCGAGGCGCTCGACGGGCAGGAGCTGGGCCTCCTGATCGGGATCGGCACGGGCCCGACGAAGAGCCGCCCGTGGTTTCTGAACCGCTCCGAGGGCGGCGGCAACCTGCTCGAGCGCGCGAGCCACGGGATCGACCTGGCGCGGGCCGTCGGCGGCGAGGTCGTTGCGGTGCAGGCGTTCGCAGGCGCGATCCCGCTCGCCCAGAGCGCGGGCGAGCGCGGCGACATCGAGGACGCGGCGGCGATCACGCTCCGGTTCGAGCGCGGCGCCGTCGGCTCGACCTCGATCGCGTGGACCCGGGACGGCCTTCCGGGCCGCTACTCGCTCGACGTACTCGGAAGCGAGTCGTCGCTGCGCCTCGAGCTCGATCCGGACTTCACGCTGCGCGGAACCTCGTGCGGCCGGGAGATCGACGCGAGGACGAAGCAGCATCCGATCGAGCGGAGCGTCCAGCGCTTCGTCGAATCGGCCAGGGACGGCGACGGCTCGCGCGTCTTCTGCACGCCGGCGGACGCTGCGGGCACGCTCGCGGTCGTGGTCGCGTGCGAGGAGGCGCGTGCAAGCGGCGGGACCGTTCAGGTCCCGAGCTTCTAGAACTCGAGCAGGACCTTGCCGAACTTGCCCGGCTGCGCCATGTAGTCGAACGCCTCCGCCGCCTGCTCCGCGGGGAAGACGCGGTCGACGACCCCGCGGGCACGGCCGTCGGCGAGGAACGGCAGCAGGTCGTGCCCGAACGCCTGAACCGCGGCGGCCTTCTCCTCGAGCGGCCTGGCCCGCAGCACCGTGCCGAGGATACGCGCGCGGCGGCTCATCAGCGCCCGCAGCGAGAGCGGGGCCTCGTCGCCGGCTCCCGTCCCCACGATCACGATGCGGCCCTTCGTCGCAAGCGCCTCGAGATCGGCTTCGAGGTTTGGCGCGCCGACGAGCTCGAGCACCACGTCGGCGCCACCCTCTGAACGGACGAGGCGAAATGCCTCGTCGGGGCCCATCGCCTCGGCGCCGAGCTCCGCAAGCCGTCCGCGTGCGTCGTCGGAGCGCGCCGCCGCGAACACGTGGGCACCCGAGAGGATTCCGATCTGCACGGCAGCCGTCCCGACGCCGCCGCTCGCGCCGTTCACGAGCAGCACGTCGCCCACGCGGAGCCCCGCCTGACTGACGACCGCGTCGTGCGCGGTCACGAACGCCTCGGGTACGGCCGCAGCCTCCTGCTCGTCGAGGCGCTCGGGCACCGCGACCACGTGGCGCTCGTGCACGACGACGCGGTCGGCCAGCCCGCCGCCGCCGACGAGACCGAAGACGCGGTCCCCGACCTGCCAGTCCCGCACCTGCTCGCCGCAGGCGACGACGCGGCCCGCTACCTCGAGGCCGGGAACGTCCTGCGGAGCGCCGGGCGGGGCCGGATAGCGACCGGCCCGCTGGGCGAGGTCGGCCGGATTGATCCCCGCGAACTCGGCGGCGACGACGACCTCGCTGCCTCCTGGAACCGGGTCCGGCCGCTCCTCCAGCCGCAGATTCTCACCCACGAACACGATCGCCCGCACCGCGCAACACTAACCCGACCCGGCGCCGCCGCGCGCCGTAGGCTGCACGGCGGACGGATCGCCCTGCCCAGCTCGACTCGCGGCTCGGCGACGTCGCGGCGAACGTGCGGCGGGCATCCGAGGCCGTGGCGGAGGCGCGCGCGGGCGGCGCCGATCTCGTCGTCTTCCCGGAGCTGCAGCTCAGCGGCTATTCCGTCGGCGCCGTCGAGCACGACACCTCCGGCACCGCCGCCTCCTTCGCTTCGCCCAGGACGCATACGCGGCTCCGCCGCGCCGACGCCGCGAGGATCGCGCACATGAGCGAATCAGCCTTCAGCCGGTACTTCTCGCATGCAACGGGTCGATCATTCAGCCACTACGTGAACGAGGTGCGTGTGTCAGCGCCTGCGAGCGCCTCCTGGAAAGTCGCGATCCGATCTCCACCGTCGCGCACGACGTCGGCTTCGCCAACCTGTCCAACTTCAACCGCCAGTTCGCGCAAGTAATGGCGCGAGCGGTCGGGGTCGGCTCGCGTTGATGCCTATGATGCTATGATTCGGGCATCATGCGCACCACAATCACGCTCGATGACGAGGTCGCAGCGCTGATCGAGAGCGAGCGGGCGCGTACGGGAGAGTCGTTCCGTGCCGTCGTCAACCGGCTTCTCCGCCGGAGCGCGCGCGCCACCCCGCCCCCGGTTCCATCGCCGTTGCCGAAGCTTCCCGGCCGTCCTGTCCTCGACGTGTCCGACGTATCGGCGCTGCTCGCGGCGCTCGACGACGAGCGGCGTGCGCAGCGCGGCGTCACATGATGCTCATCGACACGAACCTTCTCGTCTACGCGACGTTCGCGGGCGCGCCGGAGCACGACCGCACTCGCGCGTGGCTCGAGGAGCGCTTCGCCGAAGGCGAGGGAGCCGTCGCCCTGTGTTGGCCGGTCATCTACGCGTTCCTCCGCCTCATCACGAGCGCGAGGGTATTCGGGCAGCACGCGGTGACGGTTAGGGAGGGTTGGGCTGTGGTGGCGGCCTACCTGAAGCAGCCTGCCGCCCGGCCCGTCGCGGCCGGAACCAGGCACATGGCGATCGCTCGGGAGCTCGCTGAGACGCCCGGCTTGCGCAGCGACGACGTTCCCGACGTCGAGATCGCGGCGCTCGCAATCGAACACGGACTCGTCCTCGCCTCGCACGACCACGGCTTCCGTCGTTTCTCACGACTACGGGTTGTCGATCCCCTTACAGGCGACGGAACGTAAGCTCAGCTCTCGACCGAACCCATCTCGCGGACGGATGCTCGAGATCGGCGGCTGTCGTCGTCACTTTCGATCGGCCGGATTAGCCGAGCTCCCCTGCGCGTAGGTCGGCGGCGACCTCTTCGACGACCTCGACGAAGGCCGTGGCTGCGGCTGAGAGCTTGCGGTCGGCGTGCCAGGCGAGACCGATCTCCCGCGGTGGTATGCCGCGCACGTCGAGCGTGGCGATCTCGGGATCGCTCCGGTCGACCGTCAGCCGGGGTACGAGTGCGTAGCCGACGCCTGCGCCGACGAGGCCCTGGACGATGCCGCTGTCGTTGGATCGAAAGACGATTCTCGGCTCGATGCCCTTACGGAGGAGGTGCGCCTCGCCGCCCTCTGACGAGACGCGGTAGGCAATGAGCGGGAGTCGGCCGATCTCCCTGATGCTCACGCTCTTTTTCGTCTGCGCGAGCTCGGAGCCGGCACAGGCCAGCAGCACGTAGGGGTCCGTCAGCACGTCGACCCGCTCGATCGCGGTCTCGAGCGGGTCGGCGACGAAGGCGAGGTCGAGCTCGCCGCGGACAAGCAGCTCGATCAGCCGCCCGTGGTCGGCCTCGACGAGCTTGACCTCGATCGCAGGCCGGCGCGCGACGTAGAGACGCATCACGGGTGGAATCACGCGCACACCGACACTCTGGAAGGTGGCAACGCGGAGCGTGCCCGCGTCGCCCTCGGCGAGCGCGTGCAGGTCGGCCTCGGCGGCGCGCATCGCTGCGGTCGCGCGCGATGCATGGCGGAGCAGGCGCTCGCCGGCCTCGGTCGCGGTCACCGGGCGGCGGCCCCCCGGGCGCTCCAGTAGCTGCAGGTCGGTCGCCCGCTCGAGTACCGCGATCTGCTGGCTGATCGCCGACTGGGTGTAGCCAAGCCGGCGCGCGGCAGCGGCAAAGGAGCCGGTCTCGACGATCGCCTCGAGCGCGGCGAGGTGCCGGAACTCGATCCCTAGCAATCGATCAGTGTTGCTTCTTGCATCATTCACTAACTCGTATTTTACTTATCGGTCGATTGAGCCGATCCTGAGTCGGTGCTCCGTTTCTTTCATCGTCGCGCCCCCGCAGATCGCGCCCTCTTCGCGGTTTCCGCGCTGGCGTTCGCAAGCGCCGTCACCGACGCCGCGCTGCTCCCCGTTCTCCCGACGATCCGGGAGCAGTTCGGCATGTCCGGCGCCGAGACGGGTGCCCTCCTCTCCGCAGCCACGATCGTGACACTTGCAACCTCCATCCCGATCGGCCTGCTGGCGGGCCGGATCGGATCGCGCCATCTGCTGTTCGCGAGCGCCACACTCCTTCCAAGCTCGCTCCTGGTGCAGGCGCTCGCGAGCGGGCTCGGGATGCTCATGGCGGCCCGAGCGCTGTTCGGACTGAGCTTCGGGATCCTGTGGACCGTGGCCCCGGCGGTCGCCGCCGGTTCCGGGCGGGGCGCAGCGGGCACCGGGCGGTTGATCGCCGCCGCCGGCGCAGGCTGGCTGATCGGCCCCCTCCTCTCGGGCGCCGTGACCGATGTGTGGGGCTACCGGGCCGCGTTCGCCGCGATCGCCCTCCTCACCGTGCCACTCGTGGGTGTGCTCGCCCGCGACCGCTTCGGACCGGAGCGGGCGCCCGCCGCACGCTTGCGTGACGCGATCGCCGCTGCCGGAAGAGAGCCCGCGCTCACCGGTGCGATGCTCGTCACCGGGCTGCTCGGCACCGTGACAGGCGTCTCCGGCCTCCTGGCGCCGCTGGTCCTCGCCGCCAACGGCCTCTCCGCGGGACGGATCGGCGCCGCAATCGCGCTCGCCGCTGTCATCTTCACGGCCGCTGGCGCGATGTCCGCACGGATCCCGCGGGCGCGTGTCGGCGTTCGTCTCGTCGGAGCCGCTGCCGCCGTGCTCGGCGCCACCTTCCTGATCCCGTTCGTCAGCTTCTCGACGTTCGCCATGATCGGGTTCCTTATTTTTTCGGCCGGAGCCCGCGCCGTTCTCAACACCGTCGTCTACGCGCTTGCGCGCTCGCACGTCCCGACCGAGGCGCTCGCGACTCCGGTCGCAGGCGTGATGAATGTCACCTGGGCCGCGACGGCGCTCGCGGCCCCGCTGGCCGCGGGGGTGGCTCTGAGCGCCGGCGACGCGAGGTGGGCGTTCGTCGCGACGGCGACCACGGGGTTCGCCGTGGCCGCGTGGATGCTGCTCACGCAGCCCCGCGCCTTCCACGCTTAGCGCTCAGGGCGCGAGCCCGCAGAAACGGACAGCAGCCACCGCCAGCTCCTGGGCGCACTCCACGAGGTCTCGGACGACGACGTACTCGTCGATCGTATGGGCCACCCCGAGGCCGCGGGGCCCGAAGCAGATGCACGGCGTGCCGCCGAAGCGGGTGAACGTCGCGCCGTCGTGCCACGAATCCATGCCCGAGATCCGACGCGGCCGCCCGAGGTCCGCGCCCGTGCCGAGGATCGCCAGAACGATGGGCTCGTCCTCCGACACCTCGCTCGACGGAACGTCTGTCGCCCACTCGATCACCGGCGGGTTCTCGGCTAGCCAGGGGTCCGCGGAGGCAGCGCGCCGGACCTGCTCGACGATCTCCTTCTCGACCGCGCTCCCCCAGCCGCCCTCGTCGGCGTGCGCGGGGAGGTAGGCGACGTGGTAGGCGATCCGGCACGACGCCGGGTAGCTGACGATCCACTCGCCGCCCGAGACGATCGTCGGCACGATGTCGCCCGGCGAGAGATGCGGATGCTGGTGATCTGGGTGCTCACGCCATTCCTCCTGCAGCCGGCGCAGCGCGTCGATGATCAGCGTCGCCTTCTCGATCGCGTTGACGGCGCCCCCCTGCCGCCAGTCGGGCTGGCCGACGCCGGCGTGGCCCGGGCGGCCGGGGACGGTGATCGTCGGCATCAGGCTGCCCCGGCAGGACGTCCAGACGTCGAAGCCGGATGGCTCGGTGACGATTCCCGCGTCCGCGCGGACGCCGCGGGCGACCGCCGCGAGCCCTCCCGCGCCGGTCGACTCCTCGTCCGTCACCGTGCAGACGACGAGGTCGCCCGCCAGGCGAACGCCGAGCTCCGCGAGCACCTCGGCCGCGAACGTCATTGCCGCGATGCCGCCCTTCATGTCGCACGAGCCGCGGCCGTAGAGCTTGCCGTCGCGGACATCCCCCTCGTTCGGATCGCTCGCCCAGGCCTCGCGCGGCACCGACGAAACGACGTCGATGTGACCGTTCAGGAGCAGGCTGCGGCCGCCGGCGCCGCGGAAGCGGGCGGCGAGCTGCGGCCGCCCTTCGAAGCCGAGCCCGCCGGCCGGCACAAGCCTGCTGCCCACGACGTCTTCGCGGGTGGGCTCCCAGAGGTCGATCTCGGCGCCAAGCGCCGCGAGGCGGCCGGCGAGGTACTCCTGCAGCGCTCCCTCCTCCCGGGGCGGATCGTCTGGCTCCCGCGCCTCGGTGTCGAAGCGGATCAGCGCGGCTGCGAGCTCGACGAGCTCGTCGCCGCGGCGGTCGATCTCATTCACGATCCGCCCCTCGAGCTCACTCAGCCCCATGCCGGCGTTCGTTTCACTCGGCCGGCCGCCATCGCGTCGGCGAGGTCGCGGCAGAGCTCGAGGTCCTCACGGAAGTCCGCCGGGGAGGTCTTCGGTCGGCTGCCCTCGGTCACGTGCCCGTGAAACGCCCGCCGTTCCTCGACGAAGGGATCCCCCAAGCTCGGATGGATCGTCCGCACGTCGACCCCTCCGGTCTCGTTCGCGTCGGTGACGGTGGCGCGGACCGGCAGGTTTCGGACGTGGGAGGCGTCAAAGCGGACCTCGACGACGCGTCGCTCACCGAACACCTCGGTCGCGGCGTCGACCCGAGGGATCAAGTCGAAGCCCGCAGCGAGGTGACAGACGAAGGTGCCGCAGTCGAACGCGGCGGTCAC
This sequence comes from Gaiellales bacterium, assembly GCA_038237235.1. Lineage (GTDB taxonomy): Bacteria > Actinomycetota > Thermoleophilia > Gaiellales > Gaiellaceae > JBBRYW01. Next base: position 20,000 of record JBBRYW010000015.1, on the reverse strand, counting down.
GTACCACCCGTCGTGCCACGTCCCGGCGTGTAGCCCACCTGGACGACGACGCCGGCTTGCTCCTGCGCCGCGGCAATCGCGTCCGCCTCCCGCAGGGTCATGCAGAGGGGCTTCTCGACGAGGACGTGCTTGCCGGCGGCGATCGCCTCGAGCGCGACGACGGAATGGCGGGCATCGGGCGTGGCGACGAGGACCGCGTCGACCTCTTCCAGGGCCACGGCCGCCGCGTGGTCGACGAGCCGCACGGGAACGTTCCAGTCCTCACCCACCCGCTCCGCGACGGCCCTGCTGACGTCGCAGACCACGGTCACCTCGAAGAGGTCCGAGAGGAAGCGCAGGCTCGGCAGGTGCATGATCTGGGCAGCCTCGCCGCAACCAACGATGCCCACGCGGAGAGGTTTCACGAATCGCAGGGCAGCTCGAAGAAGCCGCGCACGCACGTCGCTTCGCACGCAAGGATGCGGAGAGCCGGTGGCCCCTTGCCCGCGGCGGTCTCGGACCGTACCGGGACCGCCTCGGGGTAATTGATCGGTTCCGGCGAAAGGGCGCCCGTGTGCTCGTTGACGACGAGAGTTACGGCCATCGGAGGAGAGGATAGAAGAGGCGTGTAAGAACCTCTAGCTCAAGGGGTAGCCTTCGACAGGGTGGTCACCGTGAGCGCTAACGAGTCCGGAGAACGCGTATCCGAGGAGAATCCGTCATGGAGACCGAGGGGGACATAACGGCTCAGGCAGCGGAAACCACTATCTCGCCCGAGCTCTCGGTGCGGCGTGGCCGCGAGGCCTCGAGTTCTACAAGGCCGCCTTCGGCGCGATCGAGATCTACCGTGTGGGCGGTACGAAGGAAAACGAGGAAGTGGTCGCGCAGCTCTCGGTTGGCAACGCGTCGTTCTGGGTTTCCGACGAGTCACCACCGAACAAGAACTTCAGCCCCGAATCGTTGGGCGGAAGCACGGTGCGACTGATGTTGATCGTCCAGGATCCTCACTCCGTGGTCGAGCGGGCTGTAGCCCTGGGCGCCACGGAAGTCGGTCCGGTGGAAGAAGAACATGGTTGGCTGCTGGGACGGATCGAAGACCCCTTCGGACATCACTGGGAGATCGGAAAGCCGCTCGTCGCATGGCCATCTTCACATGCGAACTAGCTAATCCGCACTCAGCGGGTCGGCTCAAGTGAGCCGGACGCCGGCGTAGGCGACGCCGGCGACGAGGATCCACGAGAGCAGGCCGAGCAGGATCGGCCTTCCCCCGAGACGGCGCAGCCTGCCGAGCCGGGTGGTGGCACCGATCCCGAATAGCGCCGCGGTGAGCGCGATCGTCTGCAGGGAGTGGAGCGCGTCGAGGGCCGAGTCCGGGACGGCTCCCGAGCTGCGGAGCGCAATGGCCGCAAGGAACCCGAGGACGAACAGCGGCACCGGGAACGCGAGTCCGGCCGCATTGGTTCGCCCGCGACGCCTGGCGGCGAGGCCGACGGCGCCGACGAGGGGCGCGAGCATGAGCACGCGTGTGAGCTTCACGACCACCGCGGCCGAAAGAGCGGCGGGGCCGGCGGTCGAGGCGGTCGCCACCACCTGCCCGACGTCGTGCACGCTGGCGCCGGTCCACACGCCGAACTCCTCGGCCTGGAGCCCGAGCGGACTGCGCAGGAGCGGCAGGACGAGGATAGCGAGGCTGCCGCAAAGCGTGACGAGTCCGATCGCCGCAGTGACCTCCTCCTCGTCGGCGTCGACGACCTCGCGGAGCGCGGCGATAGCGGACGCGCCGCAGATCGAGAACCCGGCCGCCGTCAGGAGCGAGAGCGGTGCGCTGACTCCGAGCTGACGGCCGAGCCAGCGTGTGCCGGCGAACGTCGCGAGCACGACTGCGACGACGACCGCCAGCCGCGCCGGTCCGAGCGCGAGCACGTCGCCGGCGGCGAGCTGGAAGCCGAGCAGGACGATGCCCACGCGGAGGAGGCGGCTCGCCACGACCGGAATCCCAGCGGGCAGCGCCGCGCCAACGGAGCCGATGTTCGCGACTGCGAGGCCCAGCCCGACCGCGAGGGGAAGCGACGGCACCGACGGGATCGCCCGGTGCGCAACGTAGGCGGCGGCGGCGCCCAGCCCGAGCACCGCCAGGGCCGGCGCGTGCGCACGGCGCATCATCCAGACGGCGGCGCCCCCGCCAGCGACGCGTCGACGACGAGCACCGTCCGGGTGCCCTCGCCTCGCCGCAGTCGCCCGAGGGCCTCCTCGACGCCCTCGAGAGGCGTGATGTGGGAGACGACGTCGGCGAGCTCGAGCCGCCCGTCGGCGACGAGCTCGACGAGTTGGGGCAGCTCGGCAGCCACGTTCGCCGAGCCGTAGTAGCAGCCTTTGATCGCCTTCTCCGACAGGAACTCGCTCGCGGGCAGCGCGACCTCGACACCCCGCGGGGCGAGGCCGACGACGATCGCGGTCGCACCCGGACGAAGCACGTCCCACGCGAGCCTGATCGTCTCGGCGCGCCCGACGACCTCGAACGCGTGGTCGACGCCGCCTGCCGTAAGCCCGCGCACGACGGCGGCGACGTCCGGCGCGCCCGAGTCGACTGCGTGCGTGGCGCCGCGGCGCAGGGCCAGCTCGAGCTTGGCGCCGTCCCGATCGACCGCAACGATCCGCGCCGCCCCGGCAAGGCGCGCGCCCGCGACCACCTGGAGGCCGACGCCACCGCAGCCGATCACGCACACCGTCTCGCCGATCCGCACGCGGGCGGTGTTGCGGACGGCACCGATCCCGGTGACGACCCCGCAGCCGAGAAGTGCCGCCTGCCAGAGCGGGAGATCGGCCGGGAGCGGGATCACAGCGGCTGCGTCGACGACGGTGTACTCGGCGAAGCAGGCCGTCATCAGCGAGTGCTGGAGTACCGTTCCGTCGGGCAAACGCAGGCGCGAGCTGCCCTCCAGCAGCGTGCCGCCGAGCGAGCATCTGCCCGCGGGCTCGCAGAGGTTCGGCCGTCCGGCGCGGCACGACCGGCAGGAGCCGCACGCAGGGACGAAGCAGAACGCGACGTGGTCGCCCCGACGGACGTGCGCCACTCCTGCGCCCACGGCCTCGACGACGCCCGCTCCCTCGTGCCCGAGCACCATCGGCCAGCGGCCGGGGCCGAGGACGCCGTCGGCCAGATGCACGTCGCTGTGGCAAACACCGGCGGCCGCGACGCGCACGAGCACCTCCCGCGCGCGCGGGACCTCGAGCTCGACGTCATCGATGACGACCGGCTTGCCCGGCTCGTGCAGAACCGCGGCGCGGATCCTCATCCGATCCGGTAGGGCTCGAGCGCCTCGAGATCGGGCACGACGCCGAGGCCAGGCCCGGCCGGCGGCGCAATCGTCCCGTCCGCCGCGATCCTGAGCGGTTCCGGCAGGAGCCAGTCGCGCCGCTCCGCCGACCAGCCCGGCGGATCGAAGGGCACCTCGACGTACGGGCACGTCGACACGGCGAGGGCAAGATGCAAATTCGCAACGAGCCCGAGGCCGTTCGACCACGTGTGCGGCGACCACGTCCGCCCGTGGAGCTCGGCGAGTGCGGCGACCCGGCGGCAGCCGCCGATGCCGCCGCTCAGGACGACGTCCGTCTGGATCACGTCCATGCCGCCGCGCACGACGAGGTCGCGCGCCTCGTGGGCGCCCCGCACGAGCTCGCCGGCCGCGAGGCGCAGGCCGGTGAGCCGGCGCAGCGCGGCGTAGCCCTCGACGTCCTCGGCGGGCAAGGGCTCCTCGAGCCAGTAGACGCCGAGCGGCTCGAGCGCCCGCGCGCACTGCGCGGCCGTCGCCACGTCCCAGCGGGGCCTCAGGTCCCCGGGCATGCGCCAGCCCTGGTTCGCGTCGACCATGAGCTCGTACGACGGGCCGACCGCGTCGCGGATCCGCTCGACCAGCTCGACGTCCTCCCGCCAGTCGTCGTGCCAGAAGCGCAGCTTCGCCGCCCGCACGCCGGCGTCCCGGAGCGCCAGGCAGCGGGCGACTCGCTCGTCGTCAGCGACTCGCTCGCCCGACGACGCGTACGCGAGCAGCCGCTCGGAACGGCCGCCTAGCAGCAGCCGGCACGGCTGGTCGAGCGCGCGGCCAACGAGATCCCAGACAGCGACCTCGGCCGTCCAGGGCCTCCCGCCGTGGAGGTCGACCGTCTCGCAGAGCTCACGAACGACCTCCGTCCGCAGCGGGTCGACTCCGGCGAGCAGGCGCTCGAGGAGGGCGCGATCCGGGAGGTGGTCGCCGCCCGCGTATCCGGCGAGACCCTCGTCGCTGTGGACGATCGTCAGCGTCGCCTCCTGCCGTGTGCGCGGCTCCGGATCCCAGGCTACGTCGAAGGGCGGCTCGAGCGGCACGGCGAAGCGTCTCGTCTCGATCGAGCTGATCCGCATTACTTGCCGCCGTAGAACGGGTGCATGAGCGTGTCGCGTCGCGCGACGAGGCGCTCGACAGCCGAGGGATCGCGCCCGTCAACGCACATGGCGATCGCCTTGCGGACCGACTCGCGATTCGCCAGGCGCAGCGCCGTCTCTTCGTCGGCATCCGGGTCGACCCAGACTGCCACCAGGAGGAGCAGGTCGGCGGTCGCCTCGATCACGCCGTCGGCGACCGCGTCGAGAACGCCCTGGGCGATCCCGAGCTGGGCGGCTCCCCAGGTGAGCGTCTGGTGGCGCTCGTCGACGGCGGTCGCCTTGTTCATCATCAGGGTCGGAGGCCAGACGGGCTCGTAGCGTGCCTCCTCCGGCCCGACGCAGACGAGCACCGGGGTGTGGCCCGGCGAGGGATGCGCGAGCATGCTCGTCGCGGCGGCGGCCGTAACGCTCCCGCGACGAGCGAGCACGATGTTGACATGGCTGCCGTTCGGCTTGACGCCCCCCCAGCCCTCGCCGATCCGCCCGTCGAGCTCCTCGCCTTTCATAAGCCAACCTTGTGGCCAATGCGGAGCCTACGACAGTTCATCGCGAGGGACTGCTTCGGCGATCCCAGACCCGGAGGGGTGGGTCTCACGCGGCGACTCGAGCCCGCGTCGGGGTGAGGTCGAGCACGGTCCGGAGCGCCGCGCCGGTGCGCATCAGCTCGAATGCGCGGCCCACCTCCTCGAGCGGGAGGCGGTGGGAGATCAGCCGGTCGAGCGGCAGCCGGCCCCGCCGGTAGAGGTCGAGCGTCAGCCCGAAGTCGCGCTCCGGTCGCGAGGAGCCGTACATCGAGCCGAGCACCCGCCGCTCCAGGCGCGGGATCGAGCGAGCGGGCAGCGTCAGGACGGCGTCGGGACGCGGGATCCCGATCAGGACGGCCGCGCCGTGCGCGCGCGTCGAGAGGAACGCTGCGAGCATCGCCTCGGGTCGCCCGGTCGCCTCGATCGCGTAGTCGACGCCTCCGCCGGAGACCTCCGCGACAGCCGCCGCCGTCTCCTCCGCCGAGCCCGTCGAGACGACGATCTCGTCGGCGCCGAGCTCGCGGGCTAGCTCGAGCTTGTCAGGGTTGATGTCGACAGCGACCACGGTTCCCGCGCCGGCCGCGATCGCGCCCAACACCGCGCTCAAGCCGACGCCGCCGCAGCCGACCACGGCGACCCGGTCACCGGGACGCACACGAGCGGTGCGCCAAACGGCTCCGACGCCGGTCGTGACCGCGCAGCCGACGAGCCCCGCCACGTCGAACGGCACGTCCGGCGGTATGGGCACGCACGACCGCTCCGGCAGGACGGCCGCCTCGGCGAAGGACGAGATGAACGAATAGTGGTAGACCGGCGAGCCGTTACGGGAGAGCCGGGTCGTGCCGTCGAGGAGGCCGCCCGTGCCCATCGCCGGCCACGCTATCGAGCAGAGCTGCGGCAGGTCGCGAAGGCACTCCGCGCACGTGCCGCAGAACGGCGCCCAAGAGAGCGCGACGTGGTCGCCTTTCCGGACGCGCGTCACACCCGGCCCCACCGCCTCGACGATGCCTGCGCCCTCGTGTCCGAGGACGGCAGGGCAACGCGTCTCCGCGGTCCCGTCGATCGCGTTCTGATCGGAGTGGCAGACGCCGCTCGCATGCAGCCGGACGAGCACCTCGCCCGCCCGAGGCGGCTCGAGCTCGAGCTCTTCCAGGACGAGCGGCCCGCCCGTCTCCTCGAGCACTGCCGCACGGATCCTCAGCACGGGCCGACCTTGATCGCGTCCCACGCCTTCTGCCCCGGCTTGCCGATGACGATCGCCAGCACCACCAACCGATCGTACGGGATCGACTCCTCCGCGCTCCGCCTCTCTGCTCGGTACCACCGATCCTTCAGGCCGTCTGACCGCTCACGTACGCGCGACCGCGAATATGCGCCGCTCCTCGGGTAGCCCCTTGAGCACGAACGAGCCCCTGTCCTCGAACTCGATTCCCGAGCCGGCGACAAGGTCGCGAACGGTTGCGGATACGAGGACGTCGCCGGCTTCGCCGAGCGCGGCGATCCGAGCGCCGGTCGCGACGGCGATGCCCGCGACCTTGCCGTCAACCTCTTCGCACTCGCCGGTGTGCAGGCCAGCTCGCAGCTCGATGCCGATCTCGGCGATTGCGTCGCGGATCGCGCAGGCGCAGCGGATCGCGCGCGCGGGGCCGTCGAACGCAGCGAAGAACCCGTCGCCGGCCGTGTCCAGCTCGCGCCCGCGGAAGCGCGCGAGCTGCGCTCGCACGGCTTCGTGGTGGCGAGTGACGAGGTCGCGCCAGGCGCGGTCGCCGAGCTCGACCGCCCGCGCAGTCGAGTCGACGACATCCGTGAAAAGGACCGTCGCGAGCACACGTTCGGGCTGCACCGCTTCCTGTAGCGCAGCATCCTCGAGGAAGCGCCGCAACTCGCCGACGCGCAGATCCAGATCTCCGCTGAAGAACGCGAGCCCTCCGTCGTCGGCGAACTCGACGAGCTGAGCAGTCGGGATGCGATCGGCGAGGAATGTCGCATCGCGCCGCGACGGCTCGGCCGCGGCTGGGTTTACGAAGATCACGGTCGGAACCCGGATCGCGCCGAGGACGTCGCGCACGTCGATCTCCGCGTTCATCCGGACGAGCGCGGCCGCGGCCCCGGGACTCGCGCTTTGCCGGTGAAAGCGTGCCAACGTCGCGATCACCTGCTCTCGCTCCTCGAGGTCGACATTCGGATGCAGCTCGTCGACCAGCGGCTCGACGTCCTCCCGCGAAGCCCATGCCTCCTCCTGCCGGCGGGCCAGCCGCTCCAGAGCCTGCTCGGTCGGCCGCCACGCGTGGTCCGGCGCCCAGGCCGCGCGGGCGAAGGTGGCGAACAGAGCGAGACCGAGACAGCGGTCGGGGTAGGTCGCCGCGAAGAGGATGCTCATCGGACCGCCCTCGCGGACGCCGAGCAGCGCGGCACGGCTCGAGCCGACCGCGTCCATCACGGCACGGACGTCGTCCATCCGCTGCTCGAGCGACGGGGCGCCGGAAACGCGGTCGGACAGCCCCGTGCCCCGCTTGTCGAACGTGATCAGCCGGGCGAATTCCGCGACCCGGCGCATCCCCGCTGCGCGGGACGGGATGTCCCAGACGAGCTCGACGTTGGAGACGTGCGGCGGCACGAAGACGATGTCGGGCGGACCGTCGCCGAGCACCTGGTAGGCGATGGAGACGTCGCCGCTCCGGGCGTAGCGCGTCTCGGGGTGCTGCACGGCCGGCAACGGTACCCGAGCGGGCAGCAGGGGTGCAGACTCGGACTTACGGCGCGGCGAGTCGCACTACGCTGCCCGCCTCGACCTCGCTCTCAACAGTGTAGGTAGGCGAGCACCGCAAGGACGCGGCGGTGGTCGTCCGGCGACTCGCGGAGGCCGAGCTTGCCGAGGATCTGACGGACGTGGGCCTCGACGGTTCGTTGGGTGACGACGAGTCGTTCGGCGATCGCGGCATTCGAGCGGCCTTCGGCCATGAGCGCGAGCACTTCTCGTTCACGCTCGGTGAGCTCGGCGAGCGGCTCCTGTTGTCGCGAGCGTGCGAGGAGCCGCGCGACGATCGTTGGGTCGAGCACGCACTCGCCCTCGGCGATTCTGTTGAGAGCATCGACGAGGACCGCGACGTCGGCGACGCGTTCCTTGAGCAGGTAGCCGGTTCGCTCGGGATGTTGCTCGAGGAGCTGTGTTGCGTAGCTCGGAGCCAGGTACTGGGACAGGACGAGCACGCCGACGTTCGGGTGACCGGAGCGGATCTCTCGTGCGGCGACGAGCCCCTCGTCGGTTTGCGTCGGAGGCATGCGAATGTCGACGATCGCCACGTCCGGCTCCGAAAGCGAGACCTGTCGCAGCAGCTGGGGGGCATCGGTCGCCTCGCCCACTATCTCGATGCCGGCGTCGCCGAGGAGGCGTGCGAGGCCGGCGCGCATCAGCATGACGTCGTCTGCGACGACTACCCGCACGGGATTTCCGCCTGGATGCGCGTGCCGCCACCGGCAGGACTGAGAATCGTGAATCGTCCGCCGAGCGCCCCGACCCGGTCGGCAACCTCCAGGAGGCCGACACCCCTCGCGGGGTCGGCCCCTCCTGCTCCGTCGTCGGCCGCCTCGACGACCACCGAGTTCGCGCGGCACGCCGCGCTGATCGACACCGCGCTTGCGTCTGCATGCAGGGCCGCGTTCTCGACCGCCTCCCGGATCACGCCGTAGGCAGCTGCCTCGACCGGGGCGGGGAGACGTCGATCGGGCACGGCTTCGACGGCGATCCGGATCGGGGCGAGCTCGGCGAGCTCCTCGACCGCGTAGGCGAGCCCGGAGCTTGCCAGGGTGGCCGGGAAGAGGCCGTTCGCGACCGCACGCACCGCGGCGAGTGCCTCCGCGAGAGCTCGCTCGCCGTCCGCGAGCGGGACTGCGACGCGCGCGTCCGGCTCGGGGCCGAGCTTCGCAAGCGCAAGCCGCAAGGCGAAATTGAGCGCTACGAGCCGCTGCTGGGCACCGTCGTGCAGGTCCCGCTCGAGTCGCCGGCGAACCGCGTCGCCTGCCTGGACGATGCGTGCGCGTGATTCGCGCAGCTCGATCAGCTGGGCCAGCGCCTCTGCCTGGAGCCGCTCGTTCTCGATCGCAAGACGAATCGCAGGGCCGATCTCGTCTTGAAAGGCTTCGTCGAGCACAGCCTGATCGTGCTCGAGCAAGGCGACCGGACGGCCGTCGCGGACGATCGGCGTTGTAGCCCGAGCTGCCGAGGGCGACGGGGTCGAGACCGCCCGACCGCGCCCATCGACGTACCTCTCGACGTGCCGCCGTCGGTAGACGATTCTCAGCGAGGGATCGCCCGCCGCGCGCGCGAGGGCCGCTTCGAGCGAGCCCGGCCCCGGAGCCTGAGCCAATTCGACGACGAGATGCTCGACGGCTCGTCGCGCACGCCTGGCCCGCGCCAGCTCCCAGCCGAGCGCGAGCGCGACGGCCGAGACTGCGAGGCACTGCCCAACGAACAGCCCGGCGAAGGTCGGGTCTCGAGGATTCTCGAGCGGCGTGCGTAGCAGAACGACGGCGTGGGCGGCGTGGAGACCTGTGACGGCGGCGCCCGCGGCAAGATTGGGCGCGAGGAGGCGGCGCGCAGGCCCAGAGGCCGCGGCGAGGCGCCAAGCTGAGACGGCGGCAAAGGCGACCGCAAGGGCGACCGCGAAGCGGAGGTCGAGCCATCCCAGCGTGCGCGCGAGGCCCGGGTCGGAGTGGATCAGGAAGGTGTTGTCGGTGCAGTTGTCCCAGCAGTTGACGACGTCGTACGGTTCGCGGAGAAGCGCACGTCCGACGTTGACGATCGATGTCTCGATGTAGGCCGTTGCGACAAGCGCGCGGGCCGGGAACGACGTGAGCCGGCCGTGCGGGAGGGCGAGGAGCGCGTGCACGAGGAGAACGAGCCACACGCCGGCCGCCAGCATGCCAACGCTGCGGATGAGCGCGGGACCGTCCTCCCAGCCGACCCAGTTGGGGGCAAACCACGCGAATCCGGCAGCGACCGTTAGCGGCCCGAGAGGGAGCGCCGGGCGTAGACGCCATGTCAGCAGTCCGGCCGCAATGAGCCCCCAGCCGGCAGCGAGCTCAACCGCGGTCGCCCAGCCGGAGCCGCCGGCATATGTCGTCAGCTGCCCATCGTGGGCGGCGACGCTCTCCGCGGCCAGGCCGTAGGCGACTCCGGCAACCGCCAGCGCCGCTTTCAACCAAGAAGATCGATTCACTGCGCCTGCTCCAGGGGGATCTCGGCGAGCACGGAGGTCCCGCCCGACAATGGACTCGTCAGCATGAGCCGTCCGCCGACGGCGTCGACTCGATCGGCGAGGCCGCGTAGCCCCGAACCGCGCGTCGGATCGGCGCCCCCGACGCCGTCGTCCGAGATCGCGACGCGTAGCCGCCCGTCCTCGCGCCGGACGTCGACCGAAGCGTGATCAGCCCGGGCGTACTTCGCAACGTTCGCCAGCGCCTCCGCGCAGACGAAGTACGCCGCAACCTCGACCGCCGGGGGGAACCGGTCGCCCGGAGCTCCGACCGAGACCTGTGTCGGTGCCGTCGCGGCGAGCTCGGCGAGCGCCGGCGCCAGCCCGGATTCGGTCAGCGTGTGCGGGTGGATCCCACGCGCCAGCTCATGAACCTCCACCACGGCGTCGTCGAGGGCTCGCTGCGCGACGTGTAGCGCGGCAGCCACCTCGGGGGTTGCGGCGCCGAGAGCTCGCTCGAGCGCAAGCCGCATCTCCTCCAGGTGCAGCTCCGCCGCCTGACGCAGGCGGCGCTCGAGACGGCTTCGCTGGGCGTCGCCCACCTGGACGCTGCGCCGTCGGGAGACTTCCAGCTCCCTGACCTGGCTACGAAGCTCCGCCTGCAGCCGCGCGTTCGACGCGGCCAGCCGCGCGGCCGCGGCGATGGCGTCGGCCACCGCTGGTTCTCGGGCCACGGCAGAGTCGTGGACAAGCGCCGCAACCGGCTCGCCGTCGCGCTCGACCAGCGTCACGGAACGCGCGCTGCTGCTCGCCGGCAACCTCATCGGCTCGCCCTCCTCGTCGATGTAGGAGTTGCCCATCCAGTAGCCGAGCTCGAGCGACGGGTCGCCGAACGCTCGCGCAAGCGCGTCGCGCAGTGTCCCCGAGCGCTCGCTACTGCCGAGCTCGACGACGAGATCAGCGACCGCGGCGGAGCTCGACCGTCCGGCGAGAAGCCCGATTGCGAGGCTGATCGCGCTGACTAGCAGCGTCGCATCCAAGGCCAGCACGAGCGTCCCGTCTGCGAGCCTCGGAGCGCCGGCGAGGCGACTGATGCTCCCGAGTGCGAGTGCCATACCGAAAATCGCCGCGGCGCCCGTCGCGAGAGCCCGCGCGCGCCGCAGGTCCGGCGAGTGGCCGAGGAGGCCGACAGCACCGGCCGCAACGACCCACCCGGCGAGCGCGAGCGTCAGGGCATCGTTCTGCGCGACCGCGATGACGGCGCCGTCCAGATAAGCGGCGCCGACCACCACTCGGTCGAGCCGCGAGCGGAGGCGCCCGGTCGGGTAGGCGAGGACGAGGTGGACGAACGGGCCGCGATGGGCGTACAGCAGTGCTGTTCCGACGGACGAAAGGGCACCGATGTCGCTGTCCGCGAGCGTTCCGAGCAACCACGCAAGCCCGGTCGCGAGAAACAGGAACGCCAGGCGGTCCGGCTGTCCGCGCTCCCAGACGATCAGGCCACAGGCGAGAAGCGCCAGGCCGACGGACAGATCCGCTGCCGCAAGCCCCAGGCTGTCACCGGCGCCGAGCCACTCGACTCCGACCGCGAGCGCGCCGATCGCCGGCCAGAGTCCCAGGCGAACGGAAATGGACATCCGGGGCGGCCTACGAGACGAGCGCCGCCAGAGCAGCGCCCGAAAGGGACGTCTTCGAGATGAAGCCGCGCGCCGGCGTCGTCTCGAGACGCACGCCGTACGCAGCCGCCGTTCGAGTCGACACGAGCACCACGGACGGCGCGTCATGCCGGCGGGCAAGGCTCTCGGCCACCTCGAAGCCGTCCAGATCCGGAAGCTGGACGTCCAGCAGAACGATCGCCGGGCGCAGAGACTCGACCGCGGCGATCGCCCCGGCGCCGTCCTCGGCCTCGCCCACGACAGCGAACCCCTCCGACTCGAGCAGCGCGCGTGCCAGCGACCGGAACGCTGGGTGGTCGTCGACGATCAGCACGGTCGGCCGCATCCCAGACAAGTGTTCCACGCAACGAGCCACGCCGCCTCGGTGCTACCACCAGCGCGAGAGCGTGGAAAGACTGGTGCGCGCGCCGATGTGCCGAACGTTGATCGGAGCCAGCATTGCCGCATGCCCTGCCGGCCAGTCGCGACAGATCTTCGATCTGACGGCGCCCTTACCTCACGGAGGGAGAACAGCAATGAAAACGCCTTCACTGATCAGCACCGTTCTTGTCTTCGCAGCCGGTTTGATCCTGCTGGCCGCCGCGGAGCCCGCTCTCCCAGCCGCGTTGACCCCTGTGAAGATCGAGGTGAAGACGAACCTCACCAAGGCGAGTCATCCCGGGACGTTCACGACGTCGGGCGCGGCCCTCTGCCGCCGAGGAACGTCGAGCGACAAGGAGATCGCTCCGCCACGTCGCAGCGGAGACCATTGGAGCTTCCACTTTCGGAAGACGTTCACCTGTGGCTCCGGGACGTTCGCAGCGATCATGCAGGGCCGGTTGGTCGTAGGCAGACCCACCTGGTCTGGTGCGTGGAAGATCGTGGCCGGAACGGGCGCCTACGCGAAGCTCCGAGGAGCGGGAACGCTTGTCGGTGACGAGCTGCCGGGCAGGGTGAATGACCATCTCGCCGGCTCCGTGCACTTCGGCTGATCGCAACTGCCCTTGGCTGTCCGCGATTCGCGCCCCGGGGATCGAGCCGGCAACACCACCTCACGAGAAGGAGAACCAGCAATGAGAACCCCTGCACGGATCAGCACCCTCGCGGTCGTCGTCGCCGCTCTCGTCTCGCTTGCCGTTTCGAGCGGGTCGGCAACGCCGCCGGGCACGAACGGCCTGCTCCTGTTTCAGAAGCAGGTCGGAAGCTACTCGCAGCTCTTCACCATGGCAGCCGACGGCAGCGGGCTGCGCCAGCTGACGCGCGGCGCTCACAGCTCGGGACTTGCAGTGTGGTCGGCGGACGCGAAGAAGATCGCGTTCGCCCGCGAATTCCCGACCCACGCCGGGATCTTCCTGATGCGCGCCGATGGCAGCGGCCTCCGCTCGCTGACGCCGAAGGGCCTGCAGGACGCGCCGGCGTTCACTCCAGACGGGCGCTCCATCGTCTACGCGCGCGCTCTGACCTCCTCGCTCTGGGTGATGGATCTGAACGGCCGACACCGCCGACAACTCACGCACGCATCGTCCGGTCAGCAGGACGAGACGCCGGTCGTCTCACCGGACGGAAAGCTCGTCGCGTTCGCGCGCGCGGCCAGCGAGACGCGCTCCGCGCTCTTCGTCGTCGGCTTCGACGGGCGCGGCCTGCGGCGCTTCACCCCCTGGAGCATGGCCGCCGTCGGAAAGCTCGACTGGGCACCCGACGGCTCGCGCATCCTCTTCCACACGAACGATCTGGGGAGCCAGATCCACACCATCCGCCCCGACGGCTCCGGCCTGACGACACTCACGAGCGGCGCGGCCAACTACTGCTCCTCCTCGTTCTCGCCAGACGGAACGAAGATCCTGGTGATCGACAACTGCGCCTCGGACACCGACACCCACCTCTACACCACGAACGCGTCCGGCGGCGCACTGACACTCGTACGGAACGGGCATGGCGCACACCGCGCCAGCTGGGGAACCGCCGTCGCAGGCTGATGAGCTCGAGCTCCGAGAATCCCGCGATCCGCCGCAACGTGCCAGGAGAGGAGCGCCGCCAGGGCGGGTCGCGAGATACGGGGAACCGGTCGGATCACTTGCCTGGCCCGCAGATCCGAGTCAGCATGGCCGAAAGGTGGGCACGGTCGTGAAGGAAGGTGATCGGATGGATAGTCCCGGGAGAGGCTCGCGTCGGGCGCCGGTTTTGGCGGCGGGAGCGATAGCGGTCGTCGGGCTGAGCCTCGGTTGCGGGGCCCCGGGCGGAACGAAGGCGGGTAAGCGGGACGGGCCTGTCGTGCTGCGGATGGCGAATCGGGATGCCGAGACGGATTTCGCAGGCGATCCTGCAGTAGGCGATTTCGTGAGGCGCGTGGGCGAGCTTTCCGGCGGCGTGCTGCGGATCCAGGTCGCTCCCTACTGGGGGAACGGGCAGCCGGGCGCCGAGGCGCAGATCGTCCGTGCTGTAGCCGCCGGCAAGGTGGATCTGGGCGCGGTCGGCACGCGCATCTTCGACACGCTCGGGGTCTCGAGCTTCCAGGCGCTGACCGCGCCGATGCTGATCGACAGCTATCCGCTCGAGCGGGCGGTGATCGCGAGCGACATTCCCGGCCAGATGCTCGACGGTCTCGGCAAGCTCAAGCTGACGGGCCTCGCGGTGCTCGGCGAGGGGTTGCGGAAACCGGTCGCGGTCAGTCGGCCGCTACTCGGTCCCGCCGACTGGCGCGGCATCACCTTCGCCGCCTTCCGCTCGCGCGGCGCGGCCACGGCGGTGCGCGCGCTTGGCGCCCGGCCAGAGTTTCTCTGGGGCCGTGCGCTGGCGGACGCCCTCACCGCCGGCGAGGTGCAGGGAGCCGAGAGTGACCTGCGCACCTACAGTGGCCAGGCGAGGCAAGAGCAGGCGCCCTACGTGACGGCGAACGTCAACCTCTGGCCGCGAACGGAGGCGCTGCTGGCCAATCCCAATCGCTTCGCACACCTGACGAGCGAGCAGCAAGGGTGGCTGCACGCAGCAGCTGAGGCCGCTGCCAAGCGCTCGACGAGTTTGTCCGCGCGCGACGGCGAGCTGGCGGTAGCGCTGTGCAAGTCGGGTGCCCGCTTCGCGAACGCTTCCGCGGCGCGATTGGCGGCGTTGCGACAGGCGTTCGTACCGATCTACACCTACCTCGAGCGGGACGCGAGAACGAAAGCGTTCGTCGCGGCGATCGTGCAACTGAAGCAGTCGACGCCGAGCGGCCCCACGCTTGCCATCCCCGCCGGCTGCACGGACCGCGTACGGGCGCCGACAGTCGTCCATGGCACTGTCGCCGAGCAGAGCGCCGTGAACGGGATCTACCGAGTCGCGGTCAGCGACGCCGACTTCAAGGCGAACGGTGTCACGGGTCGCACCATCACCTCTCAGAATCACGGGCTTTACACGTGGTTTCTCCACGACGGGCGCTGGCGGGTGTACCAGCGGGCCAACAATCCGCTTCCCTTTAGTGGTAACGGGCACTTCGGCGGGCTGTACGCGGTGAAGGGGCACCGGATCACGTTCGTGTTCGCGGTACCGGGGGCTCCTCCCGGCGCCCCGCCGCCCACGACGATGCGGTGGAGGGCTGCTAAGGGCGAGCTGCGTTTCACGCTGGTAGGCCAGAGCAACCCCGCTCTCCGAACCTTGTTCACGACCCACCCGTGGAAGAAGATCGGCTAGAGCCGGCCGCCTCCGTGCTGCCACCAAGGCAGAGGCGCACGAAGATTGGTGCGCGCGCCGATGTGCGAAACGTTGATCGGAGTGAGCATGGCCGGAATGTCGAGCAGCAGGATGAAGGAGGCCGTCGGATGAACGTCGTCTGGAAAGTCACGCGGAGGGTCACGGTCACGGCGCTCGCAGCGATCGTCGCCGCTGCGCTCGCCCTCGGCTTTACAGCCGCGAGCGCAAGCACGGCGCGTGCGGTCGCTACGGCGGCGAAGAACGACCCGAGTGTCCTGAACGGGATCTACCACATCGAGTGGTCGGAGAAAGAGCTGATCGCGGCCGGCGCCGGTCGCGGCTACGTCGCGAGCGAATTCGGGTTCCTGCATGGGAAAAAAGGCGTCCTCACGGTCACGCTGCGAGATGGTCGCTACCAAGTGCGGGAACGGGGGGCCCCCTGGAGTCCCTGCCCTGGCACCTACGCCGTGTCCGGCAGCACCCTCACGATCAACTTCGGACCGTCACCGCGCTGTGGCGGTCGAGTCGCCGGCCATTGGTCGCTCCAGAAAGGTCAGCTCCGGCTACGCGTCACCCGAGCGACCGATCTCGGCAGCAAGGTCACGCAAGGTGGCAAGCCCTGGAAGAAGATCGCATAGCGCCTCGAATCCCATCGGCGAGGCTACCCAGCTCAGGCCGCCGCCGGCGCAGTAACCCGGGCAGGTTGCCCAGACGCTTCATTTCGCATAGTCGCTTACTTTCTGAACTCGGTCGCCTAAGATTGGGTCGCGGGGCTCACGCCAGCGTCCCCTTTCGGCAAGAGGAGCTTTGAATGTCGGGTTTCGAAGAGGTACTTGGCGCAGACGAGGAGCACTCGCGGTCGCTCGGCCCGCAGGTGTCCCGGGACGTTGCCCGTCCGACCGTCTCCACGGCCGAGCTATGCCGGCGACTCAAACACCCTGACCTGGCGATCGTGGACGTCCGGCCTCTGCCCGGGTACAACGGCTGGCGCCTGGACGGAGAAGCTCGAGGAGGTCACATCCCCGGAGCTGTCGCTTTCCCGAGCGCCTGGCTGACGAGCATCGACAGTGCCGAGGTCGTACGGCTCCTGCACTCGAAAGAGATCGTTCCCGGCCGAGAGGTCGTCCTCTACGGCGATGGCTCCGATGACGTCTCGGTAGTCAGGAGCAGGCTGGCTGACCTGGACTATGCGGGTGTCCGCGTCTACGAGGGCGGCTGGGCAGAGTGGGCGGCCGACGAGACCCTGCCCATAGCGCATCTCCCGAACTATGAGCGGCTCGTCCACACCGAATGGCTCCGCCAGCTGCTCGACGGAGACCGACCGGAGGCCGTGCCGGCTGGGCACTTCCTGCTCTTCCATGTCAATTTCGGGGTTCCGGAGGAGTACGAGGAGGATCACCTCCCCGGGGCGCTGTATCTCGACACCAACCAGCTCGAGAACCCCGCCGACTGGAACCGCCGATCGCCGGAGGAGCTCGATACAGCCCTGCGGGCGCTCGGTATCACGCACGACACGACGGTCATCCTCTATGGCCGCGATACCGAAGGGGACGCCGACGAGAAGTGGCCGGGGCGTCGGGCCGGGCAGATCGCAGCCACCCGCGCGGCGCTGATCCTGCGCTTTTCCGGCGTCGACGACGTCCGCCTGCTCGACGGCGGCTACGACGCGTGGGTCCAGGCGGGCAACCCGCTCGAGACCACCCTTCGCGAGCCCACGCCGGTCTCGTCGTTCGGTGCCCGGATCCCCCGGCGCCCGGAGGTCATCGTCGACATCGACGAAGCCAAGCAGATCCTGGCGGATCCGGACGGTGCCGCCCTGGTCAGCGTCCGGACCTGGAACGAGCACATCGGCAAGGTCAGCGGCTACAACTACATAGGCTCGGCCGGCCGGATCGCAGGCGACGTCTGGGGCAACTGCGGCTCGGACGCCTACCACATGCAGCACTACCGCAACGTGGACAACACGATGCGCGCCCATCCGGAGATCGCAACCAACTGGGAGCAGGCCGGCATCACCCCCGACAAGTGGGTCGCCTTCTACTGTGGGACCGGCTGGCGAGCGAGCGAGACCTGGTTCTACGCCTACCTGATGGGGTGGCAGCGCGTCGCCGTCTACGACGGCGGCTGGTACGAGTGGAGCCGGGACCCGATCAACAACCCGATCGACGTAGGGGAGCCCTCGGACGAGCTGGCCGCGTAGAGGCCGCCGTCCGCGACACCGGGCCGCCTGCGTCCGGGCCGGTCGGCCGAGAGAGATGCCGTCGGGCGCCGAGCTCGGCCCGGCGCGAGGTCAGCCGGAGTGGGTGGCGAGGTGGCGGTCCTCGGCCACGTAGTCGAGCATCGGCCCGAAGAAAGCGTCATCGAGACCGGGCAGGTTCTCCGCACCGTCTCCGCCGGGGGCGGCGGAGACGAGCCACTCGACCCCATCGGCCACCGTGGTCGCGTAGTCGCCGACCGGCGCGTATCCGAGATCGATGGCCGCGGTCATGTCGAACACGATCGGATGAGCGCACGAGGCATCGTGGGAAAGTCCGAGCCGACTCACTCGCTGAGCGGCAGACGAGTTGGAGTCCGCGCTGGGATGGCTGAAGACGTCGGCCGGCCGGCGCCCGTCTCGTTCCGACCCGGCTCCTACTCGGCGCGCGCCTGCCGGAGGAAGCGTAAGGTCAGCGCAAGCCACCAAGGAGGTGCAGCATGTACGCACGTGTAGCGACGTTCGAGGGCGAGCAGAGTCAGATGAGGCAAGTTGCGGAGACGATCCGCAAGGAGTCCGAGTCCGGCCCGCCCGAAGGCGTCCCGGGAAAGGAGTTCCTGCTCCTGACCGGACGCGACAGCGGCAAGATTCTCGCGATCGGGCTCTTCGACAGCGAGGAGGACCTGCGCAAGGGTGACGAGGCGCTGAACGCGATGAGCCCGCCCCCAGGCGCAGAGGGCATTGGTCGGCGCACGGGCGTCGAAATGTTCGAGGTCGCAGTCCACGCCAAAGCCTGACCCCAGGAAGTAACCCCGGTTGCGTGGGGCCTGTGTCGCTGTCGAGGTGGCGCATCGGGCAGAGAAGCTCAGCCGGCACGGAGGGCTCACGGTACGCGCGTCCACTGTGGGCCCTCGCCAAGAGCGCGCAGGCAGGGAGGCGCACCGTGGACCGGTGCCCGGGAACCACCCTCCTTTGCGTTTAAAGGCCTGTCCGGAAAGTGGCCGCGGTGGCTGACGCGCGATACGTGGTGCGAGGCAAGGACGCAGGGAGCGTGAATGTGCAGCACATTTGCGCGACCGAGGACGCAGCCTCGCGCCGCGTATCGCCTGTCATGCGCCGTGGTCGACTTTTCGGACAGGCCCTTAAGCGGTCCCGTCCCGGAAGCCACCTACGGCGACTCGCCACCGACGTGCCGGATCGCGTCGAGGAGCTCTCCGGTCGTGTGCACGACAAGATCGGCCGTCCTGCGACCAGATCGGAAGCGAGCGGGTAAGGGCGAGCGCGACGGTGGGCCAGTCCTCGAGGTCACGTCCCGCATGCGGCGCTCCGCTTCCTCGCGCTGCGCCTCGTAGGCGTCGGGAGCCTGCAGCCCACCGGCATGACGCTGAGCGCAGCGAGGAGCAGATCAGCGTCCAAGCCACGCCTCCTCAGCCACCGCCTCCGCGGTGAGACACGCCGGCCCCAATGGCGACGCGAGCGAGACGGGCGCAGGCCGCCGATCAGCGCCGAAAGGACGACGTTCGCGTCAGCGAACCCATCGAGCTTCGCGCTGCTCCGCGCCTGATGCGTCACCCGCAGGAACCTCGCGGCGAACGTCAGCGGGAAGCTCCGCTGCACCCCACGGCGGGAAGAAGCCGGCCGGGCGTCCCTCGGCGTGACGAGAGCGGCGCCGGACGAGCTCGTCAGCGACGCTCCGGCAGGATCGCGTCGTCGGAGCTGAACATCTCGCTCGCTCGATCACGAAAAGTCTCGAAGGGTTACGACACGCACGTGGTGCCGTCCCGAGGCGTTCCCGTCCGCGTCGCACAGGCTTCAGGACATGCCGCCGAAGTCGACGTCCTTGGTCTCGACCGTCCCGGCCGTCCGCCCCGGCGCCGTCTGGTAGGTCCAATACAGGTTCGTGTGCGCGATGACCTGGTCCGGCGGCGCCCCCCATGCCGTCTGGTCCTCCGTCGTGTGGGCGTCGCTGACAAGGGTCGCGTCGTACCCCCTGACGAACGCGCGTGGAGCGTCGATCGGATGCACGCATCGGTCTGTGCCCCGCCGACGACGAGACGCCCGACACCGGCGCCCGACAGCACGGTCTCAAGGGTGGTGTCCTCGAAGGAGTCGCCGTGGTTCTTCTCGACGAGCGGCTCGGCGTCGCCCGGAGTCAGCTCGGGGACGATCCGCCAGTCGTCGCTCCCCCTCGCAAGCTGCTCGTCGGAGTGCTGGACCCAGACGACGGGGACCCGTTCCCGCCGCGCCTTCTCGACAAGGCTGCCGACGTTCGCGACGACCGCGTCGCGCTCGTGAGCCCCCTCGACGACGCCGTTCTGCACGTCGACGACGAGGAGTGCGGTGTTCGGCCGGTTCTCGAGTGTG
>JBBRYW010000014.1:0-38205 GCA_038237235.1 Gaiellales bacterium | reverse complement strand
GCCGGACTCGAACACCAGCCGCACGCCTCGCTCCAGCAACTCCTCCGGGTACTTCCTCGATTTCGACATGACTGTGGAGAATCTCCTCTCCCCAGGACGACATCCTGGGATCGAGGTCTCCGTCGTAACCGGCCTGGCTCACGGCTGCAAGTTGCTTGGGCCTTGCGCGGATGCGAGCTTGCGAGGTCAGGTCGCCGAAGTACACCGCGTATCGCTCCTCGAGACTTCGCTTGTAGCGGCTGTGGAGGCGGCCGCATTGGCCCTTGATCGCCCGCGGTGTCCAGCGCATCGAGAAGTCGCCGCGCATGGCGGCGACTCTAACCGCGGCGGACCCCCGAGGTCAACGCCCCCGAGCCCGCTCGAGCTCCTCTTCGAGGAAATCGGCAAGCTCGCTGCCGGTCTCCTCGATCAGCTCCCTCATGCGTCCGTGCGTTCGCTCGTCGGCGAGGTTGAGCAGCTCGGCGTGCACGATCTGCATCGCCCGAATGTGAGCATTCGCGCGGCCGAGTTCCTCGTTCGCGAGCGCTAGTTCGTCTCGCGCTCGTTCGACGTCGGCCAGGGAGCGGTCGAGCCGGCCGTAAGCGTTCTCGGCGCTCCGGATTGCCGCTCTCGCTCGAAGGGCCATCGCGGCACCGATCGAGACGCTCGCGGTCAGGCCGACGACCGCGAGCCCTCGAGCGTCCACGAGCAGACCGTAGGCCGCAACAGCCAGAGTCAGCGCCAGGGCGGCGAGGGACAGGAGCAGCACCGGTCGTGAGCCCGCGGGATGGTCTGGGATCCTCTTTTCCGCTCGAAGTCTTACGGGCCGGTCGATGCCGAGAATAATGACCAGCGCTCCCAAAGTGAAGGTGGCACCTCCAAGCGCCCACCCGAGATTGGCCCACTTCGTTTGGTGGTACTCGCCCTGGACGGCTGCATAGCCGTAAATGAGGTTGCCGATGGTGAGAGGGATCTCTCCGAGGCCGATCAGCGCCATCGAGCGGGGCAGGCCCTCCCACGAGCCGAGTGCCGCCGACACGAGCAGTATCAGGGTCGCGATGCTCAGGAGCGGCCGGTTGAGGGTGAAGAGGGACGCTGCCGACACGCCCTGCTCGAGACCGTGGCGGATGAACGGCGCGGCCATGGTCACGCCCGCGGCAATGAGCACGCACGCATCCAACGCGGCGAGCCTGAAGGAGATCAGCGATCGCAGCGCCATCACAATGGCGGCGATAATGAGCAGGAGGGCGGGGACGAAGAAGGCGTCCCACGTTCCGGGCGGCTCGGGCACCTCGCGTCCGCCGGCGAAGTAGTACCCGTACCACACAAACGTGCCGCTCAGCCAAAGAGTCGCGGCGAATGCCAAGAGCAGCACGGGCCTTCGTAGATTTGGCGCAGCTCGGGCGTACGCCCACCACGCCAGGAAGGGGACGGGGAGCACAAACAGGTTGAAGGCGACGCTCACCAGCGTCCTCGGCGCCCCGCCGACTGCCGCGGCGAAGTAGGCCGCGTAGACCACCGCGGCCAGCACGCCGAAGAAGCGGAACTGCCGCTCGGCGGCCCCGGGATCCATCAGTAATCGACCGTGATCTTCAGGGACATCTCCCAAGCGAACTCCTCGCTTGTTCACTTACCCGAAGGCAGGGATTCTACTGCCGGTGATGCTCGCACGCCGTGTATCGTCCGCCTTGCCGTGAGGACAGCGGATCCGCAGCGATGACGACCCTTGACGCGTGGCCCGATCCCGTCGAACTGCTGCGGGCGTTGATTCGGTTCGACACCTCGAACCCGCCCGGAAACGAGCGACCGTGCCTTGAGTTCGTGGCCGACCTTCTGCGGAATGCCAGCATCGAGCGTCTTTTCGTCGCCCGAGATGCCGAACGGCCGAATCTCGTCGCGCGGCTGCCTGGGAGAGGCGACTCGCCGCCTCTCCTCCTCTATGGGCACGTCGACGTCGTGCCCGCGAACCCGAGCGAGTGGAAGCACCCTCCATTCGCCGGCGACCTCGCCCAGGGCGAGGTGTGGGGGCGAGGCGCCATCGATATGAAGGGCGGCGTCGCGATGCTCGTATCGGTGGTTCTCCGGGCGGCTGCCGAGCGGCCAAAGCCAGCGGGGGACCTCGTCCTCGCACTCGCGAGCGACGAAGAGACGGGCAGCGAGCTTGGTGCGAAGTTCCTTGTCGACGAGCATGCTGATCTATTCGACGGTGTGCGGTACGGGCTTAGCGAGATCGGGGGTTTCACCGAGTGGGTCGGAGGACGGCGCCTCTATCCGATTCAGGTAGCGGAGAAGCAACGGTGCCTCGTTCGCGCAACGATTCGGGGTGTCGGCGGTCATTCGTCTACGGTGGTTCGGAAGACCGCCGCCGACAAGCTCGGTCGGCTCCTCACTGCACTAGCAAAGCGGCGGCTTCCGGTTCATGTGACGCCCGTTGTGCAAGCAATGCTCGGCGCGATGGCGGGCGTCCTACCGCTCCACCAACGGCTCGCGCTGCGGCCGCTTACTGTCCCGCCTTTCACGGATCGCCTGCTCGACCTCTTCGGGAAAGATGCTGCCTCGCTCGATCCGCTGCTCCATAACACGGCGACTCCGACCGGCGTGCGCGGGGGGGAAAGCTCGAACGTGATCCCAACCGAGATCACAGTCGACCTTGATGGGCGCCTCGTGCCTGGGCAGAGGCCGGCCGACCTCGTCCGCGAACTCGAGGCGCTCGTCCCGGGCGTCGCGACCTACGAGGTCGTTCGCGAGGAGCCGGCGGTGATGAGCGTGCCCGACCTGACGCTCTTCCCGATGCTCGCCCAGGTTGTCCGCGAGCGGGAGCCCGGCGGCACTCCGATGCCGACACTTGTCCCCGGATACACGGACGCGCGACACTTCGCGCGGCTCGGCATCCAGACGTACGGCTTCCTGCCTATGCGGCTCCCGCAAAGCATCACGACCGCGCTCATCCATGCGCCCGACGAGCGGGTGCCCGCCGATGCGATCCGGTGGGGCGCCGAGTGCCTGTGGGAGGCGGTTCGTCGCTATGGCAGCAGATCAACTGGATAGCCAGTAGATCACCTGCTAGAGTCGTCCGTGATGAGCTCCGCGCCGGTCGCCGCAGCCAGACTCCCCGGTTCGCGGGCCGGCTCGCGGGCGGTGCTTCTCGGCCTCGGAATGCTCGGCATCGTGCTCCTCATCATCATCGGAGGGCTGGTGGGCAGCAGTTCAACATCGGGCGGCTTTGAGCCCTCGCCGATCGCCCTCGCCAACATCCCGACGAACTACCTGGTCGCCTACCAGAGTGCCGCGCTTCGGTACGGCATCGACTGGGCGGTGCTAGCCGCGATCGGCAAGGTCGAGTGCGACCACGGGCGCAGTCGGGCGGCGGGCTGCTTCCCGCCCGGCACCGTGAACGGCGCCGGTGCGACGGGGCCGATGCAGTTCCTCGGCTCGACCTGGCGCGCAGGAACGGGTCCGATGACCGTTCCCGCAAGCGGCCCGCCGACGAAGACCACCGCCGCCGGCTACGCCGCCGACGGTGACGGTGACGGTCTCGCCGACGTCTGGAACCCGGCAGACGCGATCGCCGGCGCCGCCCGCTTGCTGCGCGCGAACGGAGCGCCGGCGGATTACCGGCGAGCGGTCTTCGCCTACAACCACGCCGACTGGTACGTCGATCGAGTGATGGCCAAAGCGGACGAGTACCGGGGCCAGTTCGCGCTAGGGGCGACAGGCGGCGCCGGCGCAGCGCTCTCGTGGGCAATCGCGCACGTTGGCCGCTTCAGCTACAACCTCGGTCCGCTGACCGACCGCGGCGGTTCGGTACAGGACATGCAGGCGCGCGAGCCGGCAAGCTCGACTTGCGACTGCTCGATGTTCACCCGGTGGGCGATGGCGCAGGCGGGCATCGACGTCGGGACGACGACGGTGACCCAGTGGACCGCGAATGGCCTGTTGCCGAACGCCGAAACTGCGGCGCGAACGCGAGTTGTGTCGCGCGGCGTAGGTGCGTCGGAGCCGGCCGGCGGCTATCGCCCCGGCGACATGATCTTCTTCGGGCACAGCGAGGGCGCCGACGGGCACGTAGCCCTCTGGCTCGGCAGCGGCGTCATCGTCCAATGCTCGTCGAGCGGTGGTGGCTCAAACATCCGGCCGCTTGCGGGGTACGTCGCGCCGACCGGGTGGGTGCGGTGGAACGTGCTTACGGGATAATCGCGCGCCGATTTACTCCTGGGTGGCGCCACAATGAGCCCGGTTCAAGGCCCATCGAGCGCCGGCGACGTCGGGTAGCGTCGCGCTCTGTGCGCAGCGCGACACGGCGGCCTACGCTCCGGCCATGTTGCCGTCCGAGCATTCCGAGGTGCAGAACTACCCGCACTGCGATCTACTCGCCGCCCATATCGCGACATGTAGCTCGAGGCTCCGCGCGCGCGGGTTCCGCCCCGACACGTGCGCCATGGACAGGGTGCTACTGCAACAACCGCGTCTTCGCCGAAAACGCGCGAGCGCGGCTGCGTGCCCACCGTCTCCCTGCTGAAGGGGCAACGGATCTCGCTCGACCGAATCGGCTATGGCTCCCACGAGTGGAAGCGCCTCTACTGTGGCTGCGCGCGCCGAACGCGACCCGACCTGCGACGTCTGCCGGTTGCTCCCGTACGGGCCCTGCGATTGGCACCGCCAAACAAATGAGCGCACCCTTGGCCACGGTCCAGACATGGAGGTGCACCAGCACCCGGCTCACTTCCGTCTTCGTCAGAGCTCGATGCCGCGGCCGCGCTCAAGCTCCGCAAGCAGCCGTAGCGCTCGCAGCTTCACCTGATCTTCCTCGCGTCCGAGAGCGGCAAGCATCCGCGCCAGGTCGTCGACTGAGGCGACTGACGGTCGAAGACCCCGCCCGAGCGGCTCCCGCGTTGCCGCCCGCCGAAGATCGTCGAAGCCGCGGGTGCCAGTGGGCTCCGGAACGATCTTGAGCTCACCGCGGGCCGTCGACAGCTCGACTACTCGCTCGTCGGTCTGAGTGTGCTGCTCGAAATCGACTTCCTGACCGTCGACGCGGCGGGCATCGAGGTCGGCGAGCGCGGCTTCGAGGCGGCGGATGTTTTCGGGCTTCGTCGAGGGCACGATGTCGACTCCGCGCGTAATCTCCTCCGCTCCCTGAACGACCCGGCCGAAGGCGCCGACCACGATGTAGGCGACCCGATGCCGGTCGAGTGTCGCGAGCAGGCCCAGCGGGTCGAACTTCGGTCCGTCCTCAGCCATGCGCCTCCCCGCGTTCAACCGCAGCGAGCAGGCGGTTCACGCGCCGCTCGGGCGAAAGCATGGTGTTCCTCTTGAGTCGATCCGCCCCCGAAACGTCGTGCGAGGCGAGCTCGAGCGGAAGGTCGAAGCCGCAAGCGCGGACGAGTTCGACCAGCGTCGCGACGCTCGGCGCAACGACGCCCTGCTCCCAGCGGGCGATGACGGAGCGGTCTCGCCCCGTGCGCTCGGCGAGCTCGGCCTGCGTCAAGCCGGCTCGGAGCCTCGCCTCCCGGATCAGAGCAGCGCTTCCCATCGAGACGAGTTTACTACGCGACTTGATCCCATCCTCTTATTCATATATGCTACGCGATGTCCAGATGAGCAGCACTTCCAATGCCGGGAAGATCATTCAAGGTGAGAAGAGCTCCACCGCGACGGGGATGCCACTCGTCCTTGTGCAGTTCTCGACGCGCCCTCCGCCGGAGCTGCTTGAACGGCTGCGGAACGCCGCTCCGGAGCTTGGGCTCCGGCAGTCCGAGATCACGCCGGTCGCGCCCACAGCTTCCTCGCGAGGGAGGGTTTTTAGTCGATGACTGGCGCGAACGGACGGGAGTCGATTGTGGACTTCTACACGGATGTTGTCCTGCCGGCGCTCGCCGAGCGCCTCGATGCAGCTTTCCCGGAGTTCGGTTGGCGGCGTGACGCTCGCGGCTGGGTCGCGACGAACGAGGAGATGACGCACCGCGCTCTCGGCGCCCGTGCTGCGCGCGTGGTTGCGCACGGTCCGGCCCCGCGCGGCTTTCTCGTCCACGGGGCGGAGCCGATGCTCTGGACGGCGTACCTGCACGGCGGGACTCCGCCGCGCGGCGACGATTTCGTTCGTGTGGTCAAGGAGCTCGCTGCTAGAGCCGGGGTCGGTGCTGAGCCGCTTGCACGCCCGGCCGAGCGCGACCGGCGGGCCGAGCTCCTGTCCGACTTCTTTGCTGTCTGCCAAGCCGAACTCGCGAGCGATCGAGGAGCAGGCGCACGTGCATACCTGGAGCGGCGCGGGCTCCCGTCCGCAGCGATCGAAGGCAGCGGGCTCGGCGTCGTTCCGGATCGAGCCCGAGCGACGCGAGCCCTTGCCGAGGCGGGCTACTCGGCGGATGAGATACGCGACGCGGGGATTCACGCCGACTCGCGCTGGGCTGGACGGCTCGTCGGCGCCTGGCGGCACGAGCGGGGAAAGATCGGCACGCTGTGGGCGCGCGCGCTCAAGGACGGCTCGGACGCCGGCGTGCGGTATCTCTATCTCCGCGGAGCGGGTCGGACCGGGCTCCCGCCGTACGGACTTGCGGACGTCGTCGCGCAGCCAGCCCGCGAGCGCAGTGAGCTGATCCTTGTCGAGGGGTTGATCGACGTCCATCACTTGCGAGCTCGTGGAGTCACGAACGTCGTCGCCCTCGGTGGTACGGGGACCCGGCCTGAGGTGTTCGAGCACCTCGCGCGCCTTGCTTTCAAGCGCGTGACGGTCTGCCTGGATAGGGACGAGCCGGGCCGAGCAGCGAGTGCTCGCGCCGTCGAGCACGCCGCTTGCGCGAGACGCACTCCCTCGATCTTCGTGGTTGACCCTGAGCATCTCGCTCCAGCGAAGGATCCCGACGCATTCGTTCGAGCCCGTGGCGTCGAAAAGTGGCGGCAATTGCTCGAGAAGAGCGACTGCGGCATCACATGGCGAGCGGTCGAGCTTCTCGAGCGATCGGCCCCAGACGGGGCGCCGGCGGTGAAGAGGGAAGCCCTCGGCCGTGCGGGCGCCTGGCTGGGATCCCTTCCCGCTCGGCTCGCGCTCGAGCAAGAGGACGCGATTCGCGATGTCGCTGCGCGCTGTGGATATTCACCGGCTGCGGTCGAGCGCGCGTTTCGAGCCCGTTTCTGGTCGACACCCGAGCAAAGAAGCGGAGTCGCCGCAGTTCTGGATCGTTGATGAGCGAGTTCCTGATGACGACGCGCGACGTGGCAAACATGCTCGGGCTCTCGAGCGAGGCCGTTCTTCGCCGCTGGCGCTCGGGCGAGCTACCCGGCTTCCGGCTCTCCACGAAGGCGCTGCGCTTCCGCGAGTCGGAAGTACTGGACTGGGTCGAGGCACGCCGTGAGGGCCACCGCAGGCGTTTCCGCATCTGCCGAGGCGGGCGTAGGTTACAAGTGACCGATTCCAGCAGGAGGAGGTGCCCGGATGCCCGCTGACCAGCGCGGGTGGATTCGGAAGCGGAAAAACGGCTGGCAGGCTTGCTGGCGCGAGGACGGCAGGCAGCGCACAGGCCCGCAACTCCTCCGATCGAAGACCGAGGCGAAGCGCTGGCTCGACGAGAACCTCAAGGGCGGTCGGATGCAGCAATCGTTCGAGGACGGCGTCAGCGGTGTAGCGGCTCCGCCCGGACGCGGGATTACGTTCAAGGAGCACGTTGAGCGCTACCTGCGTGTGCACGGCGCGACCGTGGATCCCTCAACGATCAGGACGCTCCGCGACCGACTCGGCGCGACGCCCGAGCAGCGGCGCAAGCGCCGCTCCTACCGGACGGCTCTTGAAACCTTCGGACACCTCACTCTCGCCGAGCTTGAGCCGATGAACGTGGAGATCGCCGAATGGCAGGCGACGCTCCCTCCGGGCTACCGCTACGCGATCATGCGCTCACTCCGTCAGGTTCTGAACGCAGCCCTGCGCTGGAAGCTGATTCAAGGAAACCCTGCGAACGATGCCGGCGCGAACCCACAGGCTAGGCGCGAGGAAGTGGCCTTCTTCGACTCGCTTGCCGACGTCGACAGCCTTGCCGCTGAGCTCGGACAGGCGTTCGGGCCGGTGGCCATCTTCGGTGTCGAGACCGGCCTACGTCCGTCGGAATGGGCGGCGCTCGAGCGACGTCACCTAGACCGGCGCGCCGGGGTCGTGCAGGTGCGGCGCTCCGTGGTCGACGCACGGGTGAAGGAGTACGGAAAGACTGCCCGCTCCCGGCGCAACGTTCCGCTGACGCGCCGCGCCCTCGCGGCGGTCGACACGCTGACAGCTCGCATCGACACGCCGCTGCTCTTTCCAGCCGCGAGGGGAGGATTCATCGACCTCGGCAACTGGCGCCGACGCGACTGGCGGCCCGCGCTCGACGCCGCCGGACTCGATCCCGAGCTCACTCCGTACGCGATGCGGCACACGTACGCAAGCTTTGCGCTCGATGCGGGGGTGACCATCTTCGAACTAGCGCGGCTCATGGGAACGTCTGTGAAGGTGATCGACGACACCTATGGTCACCTCGTGCGCGGCTCGTTCGATCGCGTGCGCTCCGCACTCGAGGAGCGGGCCCGTCGAGAGGCAAAGCGGAAGGTGGACGACGACGCAGGCGCGGGAGGTTCTCAGTCGGGCAGCCCGTGATTCCCGTTCGAAGGCAGGTGGCAGGTCTGCGTCGAAGCTATGGAAGACGACGCCCTCTACCGGCATCACTCCACAAGCGTGTGCTCCGTGGATCCGACGTGAACCGCGGTGTATGCGCGACTGAGGTTCTCGTAGACGCGAGCGACGACGCCTTCCGTGGACTCGTCCCAGTAGCGCGCCAGCTCTGAGGTCAGCGCGACGATGTCGGCGGGGCGCGACCGCCGGCGCTCGACGCGCGCGAACGGCGCGTCCGTCTCCGTGAGGACCCGATCAGGGGGAAGGGCGGCCAGGATTCGGCGACCGCGCTCGCTGCGGAGCATCGGGCGATTTACCGAGAAGTAGAATCCTGACGGTCCATTCTCGTCGCGCCGAACGCGAGACAATTGAGCGGCTGATCGAGGCACGAGCCTGTGCGATTCTCCACTGGTATTCCGGCCCGGTTCGCGAAATCGACGGCGCTCTCTCGGCGGGTTTTTCGGATCGCAGGCAGTGAGAGGATTGTCTCGAAGACGTCGATCTGACGCCTCGCCGATGGCTTCCCATCTCGGGAGAGGTCGAGGCCGATCTCGCCGACGTACTCGGTCCCATCGACGCGCCGCGCGAAGACGTCTAGCTCGGCCCTGGCCGCGGCGCCGGCTCGCAACGGATGAAACCCGATCGCGATCCGAACGAGCTGGCGCCGCCCGATCTTGAGCTGGAGCGTGCGGAACTCTGAGGGGAGCTCGGTTACGGCGATCGTGACGACGTGGGCTGCCGCGATCCGCGCGCGTCGGAACGGGTTCCGCAATGGGAGGTTTGCTGCCCGTCTGCTGCCCGAGAGCGACCGCTCAGTCGGCCATAAAACGGAAAACCCCGCGGCAGCAGCGCTTTTCGGAACGGGAGCGACGGGACTCGAACCCGCGACCTCCGGCGTGACAGGCTTGTTCCACGGATACGACGATGGGCGACGACTGACGCGCTATCGCTCTATTCATGCGGGTCTGTGGGCCTCTCGAGTTGATTTGCGCACGAGGTCGCGTCCCATGTGCCGGGGGAAATGAATCGGGCGTAGCCTCCGCGTTGACCTGGAAGTCGACGAGGAGGTACGCCCTGATGGCGAGCATAGCCCCGAGCGAGCGGCTGCGCCGCTCCCGAGCGAGCGGCTGCGCCGCGAGCTCCAAGACCTGGTTGCCGGTGTTGGTGACGAGGATGATCCGATCGAGGCGATCGGTCGGCTGAGTGCGCGGTTGATCCTGCAGCAGGCGCTCGAGGAGGAGCTGAGCGAGTTCCTCGGACGGGGACGCTACGAGCGGCGCGGCGAGCCGCTCTCGCACCGAAACGGCTATGAGCGGGTGACGGTCAAGACGACCGCGGGCCCGCTCGCGCTCGAGCGGCCGCGCGTGCGCAACGCGTCCTTGCTCGGCTTCGCGAGCGAGATCGTCGGCAAGGGTGTGGCGCGCACGCACGCGCTGGAGGCACTCGTCGCCTGCTCCTTCTTGCGTGGGTTGTCGGTGCGCGACGTCGAGGCTGCGCTGGAGGAGGCGTTCGCTGGGCCGCTCGTCTCGAAGTCGACGGTCAGCCGGATCTGCGCCGAGACGCGCGAGCGCTACCGCGCCTGGTGCGGCCGACGTCTGGGCGAGCATGACCTCGTCTACCTGTTCCTCGATGCGGTCTACCTGAAGCTGCGGCCCGACGACACGCCGGCCGAGGGCGTGCTGGTCGCTTGGGGCGTGACGCTCGAGGGACGCAAAGTGCTGCTTGGCCTGCAGCTCGGCAGCCGCGAGAGCTATGAGGACTGGCTCGACTTCGGCCGCGAGCTGCTCGCCCGCGGCATGAGAGCGCCGGCGCTGCTGGTCGCTGACGGCGCGCCGGGCCTCTGGAAGGCCTCGCGCGAGCTGTGGCCGGACGCGCTCGAGCAGCGCTGCACCGTCCACGCGTTGCGCAACGTCACCAAGAAGCTGCCCGAGCGTCTCCATCGCGAGCTGAAGGCGCGCTACTGGCGGATCCTCGACGACGCCGGCTCGGTCGCGGAGGCGCGCGCGGCCTTGCTCGCGCTCGTTGCTGACTACCGCACCGCCTACCCCTCGGCGATGGCGGTGATCGAGCGCGACCTCGACGTGCTCGTCTGCCACCTGCGCTTCCCCTCCCAGCACCGCAAGCGGATCCGCTCCACGAATCTTCTGGAGCGCACCTTCGTCGAGGTCCGGCGGCGGACGAAGGTGATCGGCCGCTTCCCCGGCGAGACCTCGGCGCTCTGCCTGATCTGGGCCGTGCTCGAGCTCTCCTCGCGCGGCTGGCGCGGCGTCGTGATGACCCCGAAGGAGGTCGCCGAGATCGAGCGGCTGCGGCGAAGCTCAGCCACCGGCCAATCCGACCAGCTGTCGCCCGAGGAGGTGATCGCGGCCTAGGATGGCGTCCAAGCGGAGCTACGTCCGAACGATTTCACCCGGACGATGGGACGCCACCAACCACGATCGCGTAGGCTCGATTTCGGGTGTTTGCTGCCCTTCTGCCTAGCCCTCTGGTCTGAACCGACCACTGATCGAGTATCAGACCCAGCGACTGGAGTACGTCAGCGAGTGGCGGACGTTAGGTGCTCTCGGTTGCCGCTTCGGGAAGCTCTTCGGGCGCCCGGATGAGGAGGGGGCGGTGGGCCCAGGCGGGCATCCACCAGTTCGCATCTCCGAGCAGGCGCATGAGCGCGGGCACGAGCAGGGCCCGAACCACCGTCATATCGAAGATGATTCCATGTCGGCGACTCGATTACGACGATGAACTCCTGCCTTTCGGCATGCGGTGCCATTGGTGACTCAGCCGCGGGCCGTCGACCCCATCTTTACCATGCGCTGGTCGGTGGGTGGAACCGGCGCTGCATCGCGCACTAGTCTCACTGGCGGGGGAACCATCGAGATCCCGCGCATGGCGGATGTCTTAGCTCCGACGGCTGGCGGCCCAGACTAGACGTGCACGCAGTCGGTGTAGGTGTGGCATCAGGCCGTAGATGACGATCGGTACGGCGATGGTGGCAAGCACGAAGGTGCGAAGGACTGGCGAGAGGGTCTTCAGCCAGTCTCCGGCTGCCAGGTTGATGGCGGTGAGCGTGGGGAAGACGCACAGCCAGATCATGAGTGCGAGTTGGTGCTTGCTCGGCGGCGGCGTCCGTATGGGCTGATGGGGGGTTTCGGTCATGGGTATTCCTCCGGTTCGGTCGGGGGATGCGGTGGTCGGCCGGCTCTCAGGTGGTGTTAGGACTGGCTGCGCGGTCGAGAGCGTCGCGGACGTCCTCTTCGACAAGGTCGGCGTTGATGGCGATCGCGGCGGCGGAGCCGGCGCCGGCGGCGGTGACGACCTGTGCGCGTGGGTCGGCCACGTTGCCGGCAGCCCAGACACCGACGGTGTTTGTTCGTCCGCTCGCATCGACGGTGACGAAGCCGGTCTCGTCGACCTCGCAGCCCAAGCCGGCCAGCAGACCGTCTGCGTGGGGGACGATGGCGGGGCGGATGAACACCGCTGCTCGTTCGATCAACTGACCGTCGGCGAGCTCGACGCCTATCAGCCGGTCGGCGTCTACAACCAGTCGCGCGACCTCACCTTCAACGACCCGGATTTGGCGTGCGTCGAGTTCGGCGCGCTCGGTTGGGGTCAAGTCGTAGCTGTAGACGAAGAAGACGACGTCGTCTGACCATTGCCGCACGAGTTGTGCGTGCAGGACTGCGGCGGGGTGGGTGCCGAGGACTCCGAGCGGCTGATCGCGGACTTCCCAGCCGTGGCAGTAGGGGCAGTGCAAGAGATCGCGCCCCCAGCGCTCACGGAGGCCGGGAATCTCCGGCAGTTCGTCGTGGGCGCCGGTCGCGACCAGGATCCGCCGCGCCTGCAACACCCGGCCAGTGGCTAGGCGAACGATGAACCCAGCCTCGATCTCGAGGACCTGATCGTCGAGCAGGTCGACGCCGTAAGCGGCCACCTCGGCTCGGCCCGCGGCCAGCAACTCGGCCGGAGGCATCCCGTCGCGAGACAGGAAGCCCTGCACGTGAGATGCGGGAGCGTTGCGTGGAGCTCCGCCATCGACGACAGCAACTCGGCGCCGGGCCCGGCCGAGGACGAGGGCGGCATTGAGTCCGGCAGCTCCGCCGCCAACGATCACGACGTCGTACTTCTGTGTTTGTGTGTCGGTCATAGATCCAAGGTGATTGACGCACTCCGAATGAGCAAATTCTGTTGCTGTTTCTGGGAACAGCAGTAGGCTGGGGAGATGGCGGAGCCCTCGGCAATCGCGACCGCGCTGGCCGAAGTCGGCCCCAGGCTCAAGGGTGCCCGGCTCAAACGGTCGATCACCTTGACCGAGCTGGCCGCAGCGACCGGGATCTCCAAGAGCACCCTGTCTCGCCTGGAAGCCGGCCAACGCAAGCCCAGCCTCGAGCTGCTGTTGCCGATCGCCCAAGCGTTCCAAGTTCCCCTAGAAGACCTGGTCGGGGCGCCCCCAGTCGGCGACCCTCGCATCCGGATGACCCCTGGGAAGCGCAACGGCCGCGTTGTCGTCCCGCTGACCAGGCAACCAGGTGGGCTGCGTGCTTGGAAGGTGATCATCCCGCCTGAGCGGGGCGAGCCTGAACTGCGCTCGCACGAAGGCTACGAATGGCTGTACGTGCTGTCCGGACAGTTACGCCTCATCTTGGCCGAGCACGACATCACGATGGGCCCTGGCGAAGTCGCTGAGTTCGACACCAACCTTCCGCATTGGTTCGGGCCTGCCGATCGCCAGCCCGTCGAGATACTCAGCTTGCTCGGCAGGGACGGAGAACGCATCCACGTCCGCGCCAAACCGCGGCGGAAAGCGGACAGCTCGTAACCACGGAGATCGCACCGATTCCCGGTTTTCGGGAATTTCTTTGTGCGCGCTCTGCGGGCGGAGTACGGTGGTCTGAACAACGCTGACCCGTGCGCGGCTCTCCCCGACGGTGAGGAGACCGAATGAGCGATCGCCGCGCCGGCTCGAAGCGCATTTCGCCGCCGTCGGCGCAATGCCTCTCGAGAAGACGCGGACTGCGGTGCCGGCCGGTACCCAGGTAGCGATTCGAGAGGAAGTGCCGAAATGGAAAGTAACGACAGGCTTAGAGCCGCCGCATCTCGTGGTCCCGCGAACCGAGTCGATAGCGGGCTGAGCCGCCTCGGCCACTTCACGACGCGGTATCGCTGGCCGGTGATCGCGCTGTGGCTCGTGCTGACGGTGGTCGGCGGGGTCGCGGCCGGGAAGCTGTCGACGCGCTGGTATCAGAGCACCGCCATCCCTGGCAAGCCGGCGTACGAGGGGAGCCTGCGGACGCTCAAGGCTTTCGGCGCTGGTGATCGTCCGCCGAACGTCGTCGTCTTGCGCTCGTCGCGCAGTGACGTCACTAAGAGCTTGGCAGTGCGCGCGGCCGTGGCGCGGGTTGTGAAAGCGAATCCCCGCGCGCTTACGAGTTCGTACTTTTCGACTGGCAACGCGATGTACGTCTCGCGCGACCGGCACACGACCTTTCTGCAGGTCTACCCGCCCGGTCAGAACCGGCTTGACGTGAAGAGTGGCGCAGGGAAGATGCGCGCCCTGGCGGGAGCAGGACTTCCGGCCGGGATCACCGTCGATGTGACCGGTTACCAGCCAATCGAGGAAGGGACGACCAAAGGTACGAGTAAGGGCTCGGGCGTCTTGTTGGAAGCTCTGATCGGCGGCCTCGGCGCGCTGATCATCCTCCTCTTCGTCTTCGGGACGCTGCCGGCGGTCGTGATGCCCCTCGTGGTTGCGCTGGCGGCGATCCTCAACACGTTCACTCTGGTCTGGATCCTCACTTACATCACCGACGTCTCGATCATCGTGCAGTTCCTGATCGCGCTGGTCGGCCTCGGTGTGGCGATCGACTACGCGTTGCTGATGATCTTCCGGTTCCGTGATGAGCTCCGCGAGGGGAACGACGTCGAGTCGGCGCTCGTCGAGACGATGACCCACGCGGGCCACTCGGTGATCGTTTCGGGCACAACTGTGGCAGTTGGGCTCCTTTCGATGATCGTCTTGCCGCTGCCGCTGCTCCGAGGGATGGGCATCGGCGGCATGTTGATCCCGGTCGTCTCCGTGCTCGCCACGCTCACGTTGCTGCCGGCGATGCTCTCTGTTCTCGGCCAGCGGGTGAACCGCATCCGGGTCATGCCGCGGCGCCTGATCGACAGCGGACATCCCGAAGACGGTGCCTGGGGCCGCTGGGCACGCTTCGTGCTCCGACGCCCCGCCGTAGTCGCGGCATTCGGCGTACTGATCGTTGCCGTGCTGGCGGGGTTCGGAACGCAGCTGAACCCCAGCGAGGCGCAAATGAAGTACTTCCCCGGCAGCGGGTCGGCGACCGCCGGCCGCGACCAACTGACCGCAGCAGGGATCACCCCCGGCGTTCTCAAGCCACTCAACGTCCTCGTCGAGCACGGAAGCAACGCCGAGCAGGTCGCGGCGAAGCTGCGCGCGGTGCCCGGAGTGGCCGGAGCGTCCGCGCCGCCGGAATGGCGCCGCGGGCAGAACTCATTCGTCGAAGCGTTCGCCACGATCGACGGCGCCGCGCCCGGCATCCAGGGGACTATCGATCGCGCCAACGCGAGCCTCGAGGGGACGGGCGGCACGCTGACCGGCATCGCCGCGGTCGACCGCGACTTCCTGCACGCGTTATTCGGCAGCTTCCCGTACGCGCTCGCCCTCGTCCTCCTGTTGACGCTGATCCTGCTCACGCGGGCGTTCCGATCGATCGTGCTCGCGCTCAAGGCGGTGCTGCTGAACCTCGTCTCGCTCGTGGCAGCCTTCGGGATCGTCGTCCTCATCTTCCAGCAAGGACACGGCTCGTCACTCTGGGGGCTCTCCGCCACCCAGTCCATCACGGCGTACATCCCGGTGATGATCTTCGCCTTCCTGTTCGGGCTCTCGATGGACTACGAGGTGTTCATGCTCTCGCGCATGCGCGAGGCATACGACGAGACCGGCTCCACTGACAAGGCAATCGAGCTCGGTCTCGCGCGAACGGGCAAGCTCGTCACGAGTGCTGCGCTGGTCCTGATGTTCGCCTTCCTCGTGCTCTCCTCGAGCCCAGGGTACGAAGTTAAATCCGTCGCGATCGGACTCGCGGCGGGGATCATCTTCGACGCGACCGTCATTCGTGCCCTGCTCGTGCCTGCCCTGATGAAGCTCCTAGGCGACGCCAACTGGTGGATGCCGAAGTGGCTGGGCGTTGTTCTGCGCATCCCGCAGCGGGAGCCGCTCGAGGAAGTACCGGAGGCCCCGCCCGTACCAGTCGTCTGACCCGCCGTCCGGCGGTGCGATCTCGGCGCGCGAACCCGCGTTCCGCAACAAGGAGAACTCATGTCTATGTCCCCCTCTGTCTACCCCCTCCAGCTTCAAGGTGAGATGGCGCCACAGCTGAGCCGATGGCTCTGGCTCGTCAAGTGGCTCCTCCTGATCCCGCACCTGATCGTGCTTGTCTTTCTCTGGATCGGGGTGGTTGTCTCAACCGTGATCGCCTTCTTCGCGATCCTCTTTACCGAGCGCTATCCACGCGGCATCTTCGACTTCAACGTCGGCGTCCTGCGCTGGAGCTGGCGGGTCGGCTTCTACTCCTATGAAGCGCTCGGCACTGATCGCTACCCGCCCTTCTCGCTGAAGGATGATCCGGACTACCCGGCCCGGCTCGGCGTCGAGTATCCGCAGTCGCTGTCCCGCGGCCTGGTGCTGGTCAAGTGGTGGCTACTCGCGATACCTCACTACCTCGTCGTCGGTGTGTTCGGCGGCCTAGGTTGGGCTGCCACGAGCAACAGCGACTACGCAGGCGCAGGGCTGATCGGACTCCTCGTCCTCTTCGCCGGCGTCGTCCTGCTCTTCACAGGGCGGTATCCGCAGTCCCTGTATGCGTTCGTGATGGGGATGAACCGCTGGGTCTTTCGCGTCGCCGCCTACAGCTTGCTGATGACCGATGCCTATCCACCGTTCCGGCTCGACATGGGCGGCGACGAGTCGCCGCCGGACAGCTCGTCTGAAGCAGTCCCGCCGACGCCGGTCCCTGTGCCGACTGCATGACGAACTCATACTGATTCGATCTCCTACCAGCAATCCCTGGTGTCGTGCTCAGGCGCGGCGCACAGGATTCGTCAGCGTTCCGACACCCCTCGATCTCGACGGTGATTTCGTCTCCGGCTTCGAGGTAGATGGGCGGCGTTCGCGCGAACCCGACGCCGGGCGGGGTCCCGGGCAAGATTAGGTCGCCGGGCTCGAGCTCGATTCCGTCGCTGATGAAGGCGATCAGCTCGGCGACGGGGAAGGTCATCGCGGCCGTGGACGCGTCCTGGAGCACCTCGCCGTCGACGAGGCAGCGGATCCGCAGATTCTGAGGATCGCCGATCCGCCCGGCGGGGACGAGCTCCGGGCCTACGGGGCAGAACGTGTCGAAGGACTTGCCGCGGGTCCACTGGACGTCCGCGAACTGGACGTCGCGGGCGCTGACGTCGTTCGCGCAGGTGTAGCCGGCGACGAAGTCAAGCGCAGCGTCGACCGAGACGGAGCGGCCGTCCTGCCGATCACGACGCCGAGCTTGGCCTCTGCGTCGTCACGTCCGCCGAGCTCCTGACCGAGCCGCTGGCTCAGGTGTAGGGCTCAACGCGGTGGTTGCTTCGCCAGGTGACAGCACGCTTGGTCGCCCGCTGTAGCTACTTGCGCCGAGTGCGGGCTGATCATCGTTCCTCCGGCGACGCCCTAGACTGTCCAGGTCGCTAGGACGCGCCGCCGCAACGCCTGCAGAACCGCACTTCGATCCCCGAGACGGTGCGCACGGGACCGGGCTCGTGGCCTAGGAGGAGGCACAGCAGTCGCGACATTGTATGGAGCATCGTAGGCGCGTGGCAGACCTTCCCTCACCCCCGATGCGGTTCACTCCCGATCACGGGCGGCACTTGGTGCCGGAACCGGACGGCTCGATCGACGCGTCCGATCTGGTCTTCGAATGTGTCGTGCTGAGGCCATCGGCCCATTCATGCACGTGACCTGTTTTCCGCGGCGTCTCGTCAAAGCTGCCGTTAAGTACCGCCTGGGGCAGCAAACGGAGCACTTCAGAGCCTGCATCCGTGTCTAGTTAGACAACTAAATATGCTAGTTTGCACGTACTGTTAGAACGGGAGCGACGGGACTCGAACCCGCGACCTCCGGCGTGACAGGCCTGCTCCACCAAGACGACGATTGGCGACGACTAACGCACAATCGCTCTATTCATGCGGCCCTGCGGGGTCTGGCGTCTGGTTTCCGCAGGATTGCCGAGCCTTGATATCGAGCGTTTGCTGCCCTTCTGCTGCCCGAGGCATCGTCGTTTGGCGTCCGGGAGAGACGACATCGATCAGCCGCAGCTCGGGTGGTGGGTGGGGAAGCCCGCCGCGGGTCATCAGACGGCTCTTGCGCCCGCGAGCGGCGTCCGTGCTGATGGGCAGCCGGGGGTCCGTGGGTTCAGAGCGCGGCGAGCGCTACGCCGCGGACTTCTTCGATCGAGGTTCCGAGGCGCTCGAGCAGAAGCTTGAGGGGGTTGGCGGCGGCGCGGTTGAAGCCGAGCTCGCGGAGACGGTTCGTTCCGCGTCGACTGAGTCTGGTCCCCATGGGTGTCTCGGCGTCGGTGAGCAGTCCGAGCAGGAGATGGACGTCGAAAGCGTCGCGCTCGGGTCGCCGCTCGGCTTCTTTGAGCGCGATCTCCAGCGCTCGCTTGGCGAGCAGTGTCCGCCCGCAGAAGGGACTCGAGATGTGGTGTTCGCGCGCGAGACGGCCCGAGGTTTCGGCGACTGCGTCGTATCCGAACGACGCAACGGCCTTCTCTCGGATCTGTTGGAGGTCGACGCCGAAGGTGGCGAGAGGCTGGCGGTCGTCGGCTCTCGGTGCGGTATCGCGCCGTCGCGAAGGAGCTCGTCGAGTGCCGCGCGCGCGGATTCGAGGAGGACGCCGAGGTCGGCAAGCGCGCGTCGAGCGGTTCCGTGCTGTTGGTGGAGGAGTGCGAGGAAGACGTGTTCGTCGCCGATATGGGCTTCGGCCACGCGGCGCACGCTCCAGTGAGTCGTCCCGTCCAGCGGTGGCTCGAGGGTCTTCACCAGGACTCGCTGCACCCGGGCCTCGTCCACCGTGCGCGGGGTCTTCGGCTCTGTGGGCGTGCCCGGTAGGCGTTCTGGCGTTCTGGCGCTCTGGCGCTGCGTTCGGGAACGGGGCTCGGAATCCGCGTCCACCGGTGGAGTGGTAGCGGCCGACGACGAACCCCTAGAGTTCCGATTCCAGGGAGGCAATCGCCGGCCGCACCGCTCAGAATAATCGAGCTTTCGGCTGACACCAAGCGATGTCGGGCAGCAAGCTCTTGACAATGGGATACCGGACACCAAGCGATGTCGGGCAGCAAGCTCTTGACAATGGGATACCACTTCGCGTATGGTGTTGGTGAGTTCCGATTCGATTAGGAGGCAGCGTGGCGGACCCATGGCGTCTGCTCGACCTGCGGCTTTCCACAGGCGTGCTCCTTCGGCACGCCCTCGGGCGCCCCACGGGTTCGGCGCAGGAATCGATCGCGATTCCTCCATCCGGTCAGCCTTGCCTGATGCGTCATCAGAAACGCGATCCACGGGCGGCGTGGACCGTCTTGTCGCGCCCGTTGGCCATACACCCCAGGGATCCGGGAAGCTTCAGTGCGAGCACGCGGCAATCGGAGGAAGCTTTGCGCATGCTCCCGAGAGGGGAGCAGGTATTTCATCCACGATTCGGTGCTTCGTGAGCTTCCTCGTCGCTTCGTCCGTCTTCTCGGATGCCCGGCTGCGTACTGCCTGCTGATGGGGACGGGCGCCGGGATCGTCGCAGCACCGTTCTTTGTCGCCTCAACCATCCTTGCGCTTGGGGGCGTCGCGAAGGTTCGTGAACCAGAGCATCTCTCGCAGGTACTTCGTGTCACTGAGCTGCCGTCTCGTCTCGCGTTCGTGCGCATCGTCGGATGCTTCGAACTGGCTGCCGGTGTCGCTGCGCTCATCCGGCCAGACGTCTGGACGGGTACGGCCGTCTCAGCGCTCTATGCCCTGTTCGCGCTGTTCCTTGTATGGGTCATCGCGCGGAAGGTGCCGGTGAGTTCTTGCGGCTGTCTTGGCGCCCGCGAGACGCCTCCGAGTCTAATCCATGTTGTCCTCAATCTCGGCGCGGTCGCAGCGGCGGTGACTGTCGCGAGCGGCATACGGCCGGCAGGGCTCGTATCGTTCCTCGCACACCTCTCATACCTGGGAGTCCCCTTCGTCATAGGAGCCAGCGCGATCGGTTATTTGGCGTACCTCTCGGTAGCTCTTCTGCCAACGGCGCTTTCGTCGTATACGCGGACTGCAAACACCGCCGACGGCGGTGGTTAAGAAGGGAGTTGAGGTCATGCCCGGCGAAGACAAGCTCCTCGAGAAGGCTGTTTCGGTTCTGGAGAGCAGGACTTCCCGTCGCGGATTACTGATCCGAGTTGCGGTAGGCGCTTCGGCGTTTGCCGTCGGTGGCATCCGGTACCTGGTTCGCCCGCAGTCCGCGTGGGCGGTGATTATGTGCGCTGACTGCAGCGGCAGCTCACTTTGCTGTACGGCGACATCGAGCTGCTTCTGCTGCACGATTACGGGAACCAACGACTGTCCGACCAACAGCCAGCGGTGCGGATGGTGGTACTGCTCGTCGAACGGGATCACGTACATCGACTGTTGCGGAGGCTGCGGCAGCACTTCATTCTGCTGCCACAGCGACTGCGCCAACCGATCGGGCTGCAAGTTCGACCGCGAGTACTTCAACTGCGGTTGCGACTTCGATCCAAGCTGTGCTTGTAATGGGAGCCCAACGAAGATTCGGTGCCGGATCACGCGACGCGCCCTGCCGCCGAACCTTGCCTGCTGTGGCGGCACGAATCCAGGTGGCGATTGCAGTACGCCGCCAGCGTGCGCGGCGGTCTGAAAGAGCGAAGAGAAATCGTGACAGCGCTCGTAACCATTGAAACACTCTTGCTCGTCCTGCTGGCGTTCCTCGTCGCCGGCCTCCTGCGAAGCCACGCCGAGATTCTCCGCTCGCTGAACGCCCCCGCCATCGGGGAGGGCGCCAGTGAAATCCCGCCCGAGGAGAAAGTCGGCGGAGTGAGCAAGGCGGTCGAGTTCACGGGCACGACTATGAGGGGCGACGCAGTACACGTTCCCGTGCCTCATCCGAGCTCTCGGCTCGTGCTGGCCTTCCTGACGAGTGGATGCACGAGCTGCAGATCGATGTGGCGGGTCTTCCAGAATGAGCACCTGCAACTGCCCGGCAATGCCGAGTTGATGGTGGTGACAAGAGATCGAACCTCCGAGTCGACCTCGCGCCTCCGCAAGCTGGGAGCAAGCGCTGTGCCGCTCGTCATGTCGTCCAGCGCATGGGAGGCGTACAGGGTTCCTGGCTCGCCCTACTTTGTCTGCCTCGACGGCAAGAACGTACGTGGGGAAGGGTCGGCGGATTCGTGGCAGGGAGTGCTCTCGTTTCTCGAGGATGCGCTCGACGACGCAGAGTTCGAGGAGCACGCCATGCCATCTGGCGGTGGGAACGGCTCGAGGGATCGCGATTCAGCTTCCGATCGAGCTCGGCCTGCGGAGGATGTCAAGGTCGCTCAATCGAGATGACGACAGGCACGGAGATCCTGGCGTTCGGCCTGGTGCTGGCCATCCTCGGCGCTGTGCGATCCGCGTGGTCGCCCTGAGGAGTCTCGGTGCTAGCGAGCATCACTCCACTCGGTGAGTGGAGCCGCGATCAAAGGTGGTGGCTGACGACCGGCTTCTACGTGTTGGGCTCCGCGGGCGGCGGGGCGGCGTTCGGCGCACTCTTGGGGGCAGCAGGATCGCCGATCGGGCCTGAGCTTCGCCACCTCAACGAGAATGCTCAACTAGTCGCCCTCGCGGCCGTCGTCGCGATCGGGCTGTTCCTTGATCTGCGGTTAGCCGGACTCAAGTTGCCGACGATCCACCGCCAGGTGCGACAAGATTGGCTGACTCAGTACCGCGGCTGGGTGTACGGGCTTGGCTTCGGTTTCCAGCTTGGTATGGGCGTGGTCACTGTCGTTTCTACAGCTGCGATCTACACAACCTTCATCGCCTGTTTTCTCAGTGCGTCTGTCGCGAGCGGCGCGGTCATCGGTGCGATTTTCGGAACGATCCGCGCAAGCACACTCTTTTCAGTGCGTCGGGTTCGGACGCCGGAACAGCTCGAGCGCGTCGACCCGACGTTGAGGCTCCTTGAGCCGAAGACCACGTTCGCGGAGTACGCGATCACTGCAGCGGTCGTAGCACTCATAGTCACAACGGTTACAGTCGGACCTCAGTAAGGAGGACATGATGGACATAACTGGATACGGACTTACTCTTCAACTTCCGGCTGGCTGGGACGGCCGCGTCTACAAGCAGTCCTCCCAGGACGCTGTGACGCTTGAAGCCGCCAGCGTTCGGCTAGCCTCGCCAGCCGACGACTCGTTCCAGCAGACAGAGGCGACAATGAAGGAATCGGACGTCTACATCCGCATCTCAGCCATCGGTCTTCCGCCTCCCAATCTTGGCGCCGAGGGGGACTGGCACATCGCCGCGCCTCCCTTCGG
This sequence comes from Gaiellales bacterium, assembly GCA_038237235.1. Lineage (GTDB taxonomy): Bacteria > Actinomycetota > Thermoleophilia > Gaiellales > Gaiellaceae > JBBRYW01. The sequence goes on along the minus strand of JBBRYW010000014.1, from coordinate 15,990 downwards.
CCTCCGAGCGTCGGACGTGCGCGACGCGATAGAGGGCCACTCCTTGCCAGCGGGGATCGCGAAGCCTGTGGTCTTCAACAACCGTGCGCTCATGACGTACGTGGGCTTTGGGTCATGGCCAGGGCGTTCAGAGCTCGCTCAGGTGACCCAACTCCTTTCGGGCTTGGAGGTCTTGCCGGGACCCGGCGGGTGATCTCGACCGTATGTAGGACAAGAACCCCCGACAGGCTGTGAAGGTGGTGGTTGGCTATTCCCGTCGAACCGAATGCCCCGGAGAGACATTGGACGCGACTCGCCGGCGCGGCCGCAGGCGTGGCTCTCGTGCTCGGCGCCCTCGTCGCCTACTTCGCCGTAGCCGCAGGCTCAAGCCAATCGCATCACGAGTCGAGAAGTTCGGCGCGAGCACTTCAGCGAGCCGCAGCAGTGAGCGGCTTCGGCATAACGCTCCAGGTGCCGGCTGGGTGGGATGGCCGAATCTATCGATCATCTATTAAGGACGCTATTACGCTTGAGGCCGCGACCGTCCAGCTTGCCCCCATCGCCGATGACTCGTTTCAAAGCACAGAGTCGCAGATGGGGCCGGGCGACGTTTACATCCGAATCTCGGACATCGGCGCCCCGCCTCCTTACATGGGACGCGAGCCAGGATGGCAGCGGTTAGTCGTACCCGTCGTCATCCGGCCCTCTGACTTGCACCGGTACGTTGAAGGACAGTCCCTTCCCGCGAATGCGGTGCTGCCCTTAGTGATCCACAACCGCGCGATCATGCTCTATGTCGGCTTTGGATCGTGGCCCACGGACGCGACACTCCAGCGGGCCAATAGCCTCCTAGCCTCGCTCTCAGTTTCATCGCGCGAGTCCTGACGGAAAATAACGCTGCGGGCGCCTCCTACGCGGCGAGCGGTTCGAGGGTGACGTGGTGACCGAGCGCTTCGAGTTGGGCGATCAGGCGCTTGGTCGTCTTTTCGGGGTCGCGGCGCTGGAAGTAGTCGCCGCCGAGATCGCGGTAGAGCTCGCCGGTCGTGAGCATCTGCCAGCAGGCGCAGATGATCGAGTGCTTGACGGCGCCGAGCGCTTTCTTGTGGCCGCGGCGCGGGCGCAGCCGCTGGTACTGGGCGGCGAGGTAGACGTCCTTGCTGCGGATCGCCGCCAGTGCTTCCTCCAGCGTCCAGTCGAGCCACTTGCTGCCTTTGCGGGTGCGGCCGGAGCGGCGTTTGCCGGCCGACTGGTCGTTGCCCGGGGCACTGGCCGGCGAAAGAGGCGAGGTGCTTCGGCGTCGGGAGACGCTCATCTCGGTGCCGATCTCGGCGATGATGCACTCGGCGCCGCGACGCTGGATGCCAGGGATCGTGCAGAGCAGCTCAACGGCCGCCGCGAAAGGGGCGGTGACCGGACCCCGTTCGTCGGTCCACTCGTTATGAGAGTCGGCTTCTCGGTTGCTCCTCGAAGTCCGCGGCGTAGACAGCCGGAGCTTTCCAGCCCAGGCTGCTGTGCGGGCGGATGGTGTTGTAGCTGGCTCTCCAATCTTCAATGACGGTCTTCGCCTCGAGCAGCGAGTCAAAGGCTTCGATGGCGAGCACCTCGTCTCTGACCTTGCCGCCGAAGGATTCCACGAACGGGTTCTCCCAGGTGACCCGGGCTCGATGTAGCGGCTGCCGGCGCCGCCGAGCCGGCACCAGTCAGCTCGGGCCCCGTTGTCCATCCGCAGCAGCTCGGGCACGCAGCCGCGGACGGCGACGACTCGCTCCAGCACGCGGACGGTGCGATCGGCGTCGATCCGGCGCGCGACCTCGATCGCCAGTGCTTCCCGGCTGTGCTCGTCGACGACGTGGAGCAGCTTCTCGGGTCCGGCCGTCCGTGGTCGTATCGAACTGGAAGTCGAGCGCCCAGACCTGGTTCGGGCGCTCTGCCCGCAGCCACCCGCGGACACGCTCGACGCTGCGTGCCGAGGGCTTCGAGCTCAACCGCAAGAAGATTCGAGCAGCCGAGCCGCTGCCGCTTGCGTCGCTGCGAGGGCGCGCGCAGGCCCTCCTCGCGCCAGAGCCCAGGCGCGGCGATAGCCCCAGCGCGGATGCTGGCGCGAGAGCTGGCTACGTGCTGCTTCGTGTCGATGGCATGGTTCGAGCAGCTCCTCGACTGGGCCGTCACCTGAGGCGCGAGCGGAACGGACGGGTCGTCGCTCGACCGTGCTGGAATAGCGGCGGTTTTCGAACAACGCCCGCGTCAGCGCTGCCGGGATTCGGATCGCCGCCCGGTCCATGCAACGATGGTCGGCGTGGACGAATGGTCGGCCTCATGGAATAGCTGGGCGAGTGGAGTGAGTGTCTGGAAGCTCGAGCGGGGACGAGGCAGGTCGATGCCGGAACCCGCCGGACGTGTTGCGGAGCCGCGACATCACCAAGCTGAGATTTGGGACCAATTGCCGCGCATCGTCGGCGTTACCCGAGCTCTGTTGGAAGAATCCGGTCGCGCCAAGCGCGCCACACCACATGCGCGCGCGAGATGGCGCTCTCGACATCGTCCACGAATGTGGTCCAGTCTGCCTCCGTGGCTTGGTACTCCCGGTGCGTGACTCGATCGCTGCTAGTTCAGGCAGCGATACTTCGCGCGGGCTGCCTGAGTTCGTCGAGTTGGGCCTTCAGCGCACGGCCGATGCTTTCCGCCAGCAGTGGCGGCACCGCATCACCAACGACTCGATAGCCGTTGCAGTGAGTCGGCGGAAACACGTACCAGTCCGGAAAGGACTGGATCCTCGCGCACTCGCGCACGGTGAGTTGGCGGTGCTTCTCTGGGTGGATCGCCTGATGGCTGCTGTGCCGTGCCTTCCCGTCACGCTTTAGCTTCCCTTGGGCCCTGACGACCTTCGCAGGCCGATCCCAGCGGAGCCGATCTCGCTTGAACCGATCGTTACGCTTGCCCTGAGGCGTCGCGGCGAACGACCCCCGAACCTCCTCGGTGTGTGCGCGCGCTACGTGATTCGCCAACTGAGGAAGTTCGCCCGGAGCGGCGGCCTCCGGAAGGCCCTCGAGCACCGAGCGGACGTCGACGAACCGCGGGAGGGAGGCGTCGGCAGCGTCGCCGTGCATGGGCTCCGGAAAGACAAACGGCGCGCCGCGGAGGCCCCGCAAGCCGACGACAATGAGGCGCTCGCGATGCTGAGCTACACCGTGCTCGGCGGCATCAACGATCCGCCACGAGATCCGATAGCCCGCCTCGTTCAGTCGCGCAGCGATCACCGGCCAGGCCCCGCGCGGCTCCCCGTTCACGCCCGCCGCCGTCAACAGGCCTTTGACATTCTCGAATACGAATGCGTGCGGGCGGAGGACACGCAGCATCCGTGCGTAGGCCTCGAAGAGCATTCCGGTCTCGCTCGCAAGACCTTCGCGCGCTCCGGCGACGCTGAAGGAGACGCAGGGGGGGCCTCCACACAAGACGACGACATCGCCCGCCTTGCGGCTACTGCGGCGCAGGATCTCCTGGCCGCTCACCGTCTGGACGTCGCGCTCGAGGATCTCAGCTTCGTCCAGATAGGTGCGTCCGTTCAACAGTGTGTGTCGAGTCGCCTGATTCATGCGCAAGGTCCAACACGCCCATTTGTCGATCTCGACGGCGGCAAGTGTTTGAAACCCTGCCATTTCCAGTCCGAGGTCGAGTCCCCCCGCACCAGAGAACACCGAAACAACGCCAAGCGGCGCGTCCGCAGGCAACTGTCGCCGACTCCGATGGCCCGTAACCACGATTGAAAGGATATGGCGCCCGTCCAGACGGCGGCTGAACATGCAGCGCGCGCGCCTCGGGGCGACGGCCACAGTGACTTCCGGATCGGTCGCAGACCCCGCGTCGCAACTCATATAGGCTCGATGGGCGGTGAGAGTCTTGTCAGCAGCTTCGGCGTGCGTGACTGAGCGGCGCATCTGACGATGGCGAAGTTTCGCCCGAAGCCGGAGGACATACCGGTCGAGCGGCTTCGCCTCGATCCGGACAATCCGCGGTTTGTAACGGATCGTGACACCACCGATTTGGCGAAGTTTTTGCCGTGGTTCAACGCCGACGCCGACCTGCTTGCCGTTGGATCGTCGATCGCGGCCAACGGCTACCACGCGGCCGAGCCGCTCTTGGTCGCGCCGCGTGACGACGGGGACGAGCGCCTAGTCGTTGTGGAAGGGAATCGGCGCTTTGCGGCAGTGCTGGTGCTGCTGAACCCAGACCTTCTGCCACGCGTGTCAGAGTTTCGCGAACTCGCGAAGGAGGCCGAGCTTGAGGAGCTGCGCGTGCTTCCGTGCTTGGTCTACGAGAGCCGAAACCAAATCCTCTTGTACCTCGGCAACCGTCACGTCGTGGGCGTGAAGGAGTGGAAGCCGCTTGCGAAAGCTCGGTACGTGAAGCAGCTTCGCGTGCGCGCGGAGGAGTTTGGAGAAGAAAGCAGCGACAAGGCGCTCGCGAAGCGGATCGGGAGTAACGCACCGTACGTCCGGCGGCTGTTGAACAGCCTTCAAGCGTTCGAGTCGGTCGAGGTGAAGCAGCCGAAAGACGAGGCGCGATTTTCGATCTTGCAGACGGCACTTCAGTACAACAAGATCGCCGGCTGGGTCGGGATCGGCGTACGTACGCCCGAGGGTGAGGAAGACGTAAGGCCGGATCTGCTCCAGGAGCTCGCTGACTGGACGCTCACGCCGGCCGACCCCGATAAGCCGGCGAGCGCGCCGCGAGTCAATACTCGCCGGCTGCCGCTGCTCAACGACGTCGTCGAGAACGCTGAGGCGCTAGACGCCTTTCGCGGCGGCGAGACGATTGAGCGCGCACACCGCTTGACCGGTGCCGCGGGCACCGCGCTTCTGGAGGCGATGGACGAGGCAGGAGAGGCAATCGCGAGCGCGGTGAATCAAGCAAACCGGCTCACCGAGCCACCCACCACTGCACATCGAACAGCCATGGACGCCATCAGCGAGCGCACTGACCAGCTGTCGAAGGCGCTCGATTCAGCGGACGATGCCGAAAGCACCGGAATCGATGAATCTGCCAGATCCGCCGGCGGCTAGTCGGCCGGACCTGGTCGCAGACTGGGTCGAGCTCGCCGCTGCGGCGAACGCCGATGGGCTGGTCGCCGGCGACGCTCTTGTCGACGCGCGTGAGGAACTCGAGAACCGCAGAGCACGCGAGACTACGCCACGAAAGAAGGACGCTTGGCAGGGCGAGGCGGAGGAGGTTTGGGCGCTCCTGAGAAATCGAGGCTCGTTCTACGAGACGGTGTATCCGTTCGAGCTCGCAGAGGATGTCCTCGAGCTCCGAACGGTCGCACTCGACGAGGCGCGGCTCGCGTATGCGTTCCTCCTTGCGGCTGCGAACCTCGCGGCCTTCGCGAACACCGACCGGCACCTGCTAGCCGGTGGCTTCGAACGCGCGAGCTGCCACGCCGTGGCAGGTCTGCTGCCCCCGACGTCGACTGTGAGCATCTTCGGCACGAGTAGCCGAAGTGGCGAGCGCTACAGCCAGGCCAAGCTGATCGACCGCCTGGAGACGCTGGCGGATGACCTTGCTACCCAGCTGACCCTTGAAGGGAGGAGTCACGGCAGGAACGCACCCCCTCGTATAAGCGGTGACGGCGGTCTCGACCTCATTGGCTGGCCGGAGATAATCGGACCCCGAAAGCGTCTCCCGGTGTACTTCGGACAGTGTGCTTGCGGAGACGATTGGCACTTGAAAGCCTACGAGGTTGCGTCGCTCACTTGGGACCACCGGCTCGAGCCCGTCAGTCCGATCGTCCCCGTGACGCTCATACCGTACGCTTACCGCTCACAGGACGACAGCTGGTTGGATCTCTTCTCGGTCATCCCGACGGTTCTGATCGACCGACCGCGCTGGCTCGACCTCGTGCAGAGTTCAGGGAGGCTCAGACAGGCGGTCGACGAAATGCCCCGCGACTGGATGCTTGAGGAACTCCCCGGCCTCAGCGCCGCTTGACCAGAAAGGGCTCTTGTAGCTTGGTGAGTACGGTCCCACCACACTTTCCGGAATAGAGACCCGAAGCGCGTGCCATCATTCGCGGACGGGAATCCCCGAGTGGGTTCTCGAGCGAGCCGCGAAGTCACGGCTTCAGACCGACATCGCAGACCAGCGTCAGCTGAGTCTGGAGCGCAGCCATCACTCTCGCCGTGGTTCCTACGAGATCGCGGCGGAGCTCAAAGTCCCATATCCGGACCACGGTCCAGCCCATAGAGGCAAGCGCGTCGTCGGTGGCACGGTCGCGCTCGATATTGCGGTTGATCTTCTCGTCCCAGTAAGCGCCGTGCTGCCCCGGCTTGTACGCCGACGGATGCCCATGCCAAAACTTTCCGTCGACGAAAACGGCGACGCGGTTCCGCGTCCATGCCAGGTCGGGACGACCGGGTAGTCGACGGTCGTCGATCCGATAACCGCGTGCGCCGGCCGCCCAGAGGGCGCGTCGAAGGAGGAGTTCGGGCTGTGTATCTCGCCTTCTGATGCGCGACATCGTCCCAGCGCGCTGCTCGGGCGTCAGGTTGTCGGCCATGGACGCACCCTACGTCCTCGGCTGAGCGACGCGATCCGCATAGCGACCTTCCTCGGCCGCCTCTCGATCATCGCGTGATCGCGTGTCGCGGTAGAGGCCGCCCCCGAGCAGCTAGCCGAAGACGAAAGCAAGAGGTGTACCGGCGCCTCCCCTGAGGTCATCGCTTCGCGTGGCGACTCGATCCGCGTGATGTACACGTTCCGGCCGCTCGGCGTCGCAATGGCGGGACGCCGGCGTGCACGATCTGTACAAGGACTGAGGGTCGCGCGAGTGGCTCTCAGTTGTTCAAGCCTCCGGTTAGCGCTTCGCCAGAGCACGAACGCCCGATTTCTGGCTCGAAGCCAGTGATCGTGGCGTTGCCCCGCTGTATCCGGCTCGGGTTCGACCTCATGCACAGACGACCGCCGGCCATGCGGACCGGCAAGCACCTTGCGGGAATTGCCGGGGCGGAGCGGCTCCCGGCGGCTATTCCCGTGCGGGATGTACGCGGGATGAAATGAAGCCGACGGCCGTTTGCGCCAACTCAGACAACAAAACATGCTGATTTGCAAGAATTTTACGGGAGCGACGGGATTCGAACCCGCGACCTCCGGCGTGACAGGCCGGTCTTGGTGGTTCCGGCCTGAGCGGGGATAGGCGGGGATTCCCGCCATGAGCAGGGCGTTTCGCCCCTGACGTTGCGGGGATTTGCGGGTGCAGGCGGGAGCTTCCGGCGACCTCCTGCGGGATGTGTGCGGGATGTGGGGTTGGCTAATCTGCAAACAACGCGGGATAGTGCGGGACCTGGCTTCTGCGTCGGCAGGTCATCGGCGGCTCGCGATCGTCCGTGGTCGGAGCCGCCGCATGAGTCGCCGCGTCCGAGGGCGTACCACGTGCGGAGCGGAACAGCGCAACCTGTGGGGTGCCAATATTCGGTCACCGCGGATTTGCATGCGAATCCGGCTGGGCTGCGTCGGGGTCACGACCGCGCGTGGACGCGATGAGCGACGCTCCTCAGACGGGACGCTCGAGGTGCCCGCGCGAGGGATGGGAGGCGTTGACGGCAGTGGGTCCATCGCGGTGGACCCCGCGTGGCGCGTGTCGAAACGCAGGTGACCGCGCCGAGGGAGGTGAACCTTCAATCAGACGTTGAGAGTGACCGCTCGGAAGCGTCGCGAGCCACCGACGCGAAAACGGAGCGGCTGGCAGGTCGGTCCACAACGTCAAGCGATTGCGCGGACGTGACGCGAACTCTCGCATTCGCCGGCCGCACGGCGTCAGGGTCTGCCAGCGCTTCGCGCATGAGGCTATAGCTGGCTAGCACTGACAGGGAGATTGACAGCTTGACGCCACCATCAGGCCGTGTGACCCTGAGCATCATGCTCCGCTCCGCTCCGATCGCGAGCACGCTCGGTGACATCGCCGATCTCGTGTCGGCGATCGTGTGGCCCGCGGTGATCATCGGGGTCGTGTGGTTCCTACGCGGGCCGATCCGTGCATTGGCCGATCGCATCAGCACGTCCGCACAGGCACTCTCCGTCGGCGCGCACGGGCTTTCGATCGAACTGGGTACAACGGTTGCCCACGTGCCGGGTGAGGCGGAGACGGCGCTCGCCGGCGTCCGCCGGCCGGATCAGGCACCTTCGGTGGTCGACAGCGCGGCGCTGACGATGTTCGCCCAGCTCAACCTCGAAGCGCCCGCCCCCTATCTCACCGTGGATGTCGGCACTGGTCGCGAGTGGCTGACGAGTCGTCTGTACATCTTCGCGATCTTGCTTCGCGCGATGCGCCGGACACGGATACTCGTGTTCATCGAGACGGCGGGAGACATTCGCGGCCGGTTCGTCGGCATGGCCACCTGCGAGCGGGTCCGCTGGTCACTCGCACATGCGTATCCGTGGCTCGAGCAGGCGTATGTCCAGGCGTACGCCAAAGCGTCCTCAGGCCCGCCCATGCCAAACGAGGACGCAGCGTTCGTTACCGACACCATGGGGCGGTTAGCGCAATCCGTCGCCCACCAGATCGCGACCGACTTCGTCTTTGCTGTGCAGGCGAACCAGCCGCCCGTCACGCCAGGGGTAGCGCCCGCCGGCTGGGTCATCGAGCCACGACCGGACGGCGTTTTCGCGGAGCACGCGAGTTGGCTGAGCGGTGCCGACCTCGAGAGGCTGCTCGGCGACGCCCTCCACCGCTTCGCCTACGTGCGCGAGGATACGCCGGGTGAGCCGGCGAATCGTGCCCGAGCGGCCTTGCGGATCCCGGACGAGGACGTCGTCGCCCTCGTCGACGAACACCACCGCTTCCGTGAGTTGATCGTGGACAGGCGCGAGGCGCTGGAGGCGCTTGCCACGGACGCGATCAGACGCGAAGACAGACAGGAGGGCTCGACCCCAAGGGCCTAAGCCGGCCGGGACGATGGGCAAATACGTCTTACCCAGGCAGGCCCCTGGGGGCCAAAATACTGGTCGCACCTGCAAGTCCCCGGGTTCCGGAGGCACGAACCGAGTTTTGGTACCCCACAGCCCAGAACCAGTTCGAGTTGCACCCGCTGATCTCGCTGCGGGGCCTGTAGCGATGGTCATCTGACGGCTGCAGCCACGTGCTCGCTCTGTCGCCTGGCATGCGATAGACGTAGCGTCGTCGAATCGGCCGAGCATTGCCGTCAACAAGGCACGGCTCAGAAGTAGGTTCGGAGATGGCACCGCAGGCAAAGCGGCATCGAGTAGCAGAAGCGCTTCGTCTGCGGGACGGGGGCCATTGATTAGCGCCCAACCGAGTGGCGAATAGCCCGCTGCGCTGCTGACCGGCAAGTCGCGCGTGGTGGATCGCCCGCTCCGCCGCTTCGGTCCAGTCCTCAAAACGGCCGCGGCCGTTGGCGACGCCGAAGCCGAGCGCGGTCCAGACGTGCACGAGACCGGCGTGGTCGGCTGCTTGCTCGAGCAGCGGCAGAGCCGTGCGGGCGAGTACTTCGAGCTTGTCGATGTCTTGTTCGCTCGCAAGGTTCGCCGCTACAACACGGGCAAGTGCGGCGCCGGTGATGTCACCGGCGGCGTCTGCGCGCTCTGCCACTGCCTCGGCGACCGCGACGCTCTGCCGCGCGTCCTTCCATGTGAGCGTCTCTCCTAGAACAAGCTCGAGGTGCACGTCGACTCGAATCGGCCGCGTCAGCTCGAGCGCGCGTTCAAGCAGCCCGATCGCGGCGCGCCTGTCGTCGCGCGAGACCGCGCGCTGGCCGGCTGCCGCGAGGCGCTCGCCTGCGCGCTCAGCGAGGCTCGGCTCCGGCTGTCCGAGCTCCGCCTTGTAGCGCGCTGCCTGCTCGAGGTGGTAGCCGAGTATCTCATCGAGCTCGACGAGATCCTGTCGACGCTGTTCCAGCCAATCCGCATAACGCTCATGGAGCTCTGCACGCGTTGCCTTGGGCAGAGCGTCGTAGGCGGCGTCGCGGATCAGCAGGTGGCGGAAGCGGAAAGCGTCCTCGGCGGGGAGGAGAGCAGCACCTGGCCGCCGTGGCCGGCCGCGCCGATCCTCGCTGCTCGGTCCACGCCGATGCCGACGTAGCGCTCGCCGCCCACCTTGGGCTCGCCTGTGTGCAGCCCCACCCGCACCCGTACGCGCGCTCCCTCGGGCAACGGATGCGCCTCCAAGTCGCGCTGCGCGTCGACTGCAGCCGCGACCGCGTCCTTCGCTGTTCGGAAGGAGATGAAGAAGGAGTCGCCCTGCGTGTCCACCTCCCGCCCGTCGTGAGCGGCGAACGCAGCCCTCAGTATCCACTGCTGCGCGTCGAGTACCTCCGAATAGCCGCCGCCCAGCGTTTTGAGCAGCCGAGTCGACCCTTCGATGTCCGTGAACAGGAAGGTGACAGTGCCGCCGTGAAGCTCAGGCGTTGGCCACCGTGCAACCAACGCTGCCACTCCACCGCAACAGTGTCAAGCACTCGAAACCTGTGGAGCGTATGGCTACTTGACCCAGAGCTGATCGAGGGTCCGCCCCCAACTGCGGGTTGTACTGATAGTTGCCGACGCGGGTCGACACGAAGCCCGTCCCGCGCGGGTTCATCAGGACGACCCACGGGGACTGGTCGCCGATGTCGCGGTCGCCCTTGCTCCATCGTCCACGGAACGGGGAGCATGAACGTGAAGGCAACGCTTGACAAGGGGCGGTCGAGTTACAGATGATCGTCGCAGCAGCGAAGGAGGTCTCATGACGCCGCGGCGTCGGATTCGGTTTGTTGCTGCGGCGATCGGCGAGGTCGGATGAGTCACCAGGACGGTGTCTGGCTTTCGCCGTTCATCTTCACCGGTCAGGTGCGGAAACGGCGCGCGGCGACGCTCTCGCTCGTCGACGTCACCGAGCTCGATGCAGTGATCGCGGTCGAGCGCGTGCTCCGCAAGCCGGCCGGCGTTGTCGACTTCAGGGGTCAGGAGGTCACGCTGCGCGGCAACTCCGCGTTGGAGCTCGAGGACAACCGCACCGCCCTTTTCGCCGCCGACGGCTGGCTCTACGGCGACAGCCTCGTGCTGATGGAGGTCATGCGGATGGACGAGGGTAGGAGCAATGCCGACGAGCAGATCAAGGCAGCGGAGCAGCGCGCCGCCGAGCAAGCACTAAGTTCACGGCTCGCGCGCGCGAACCTCGTCGTGCTCGCCGTCGTGGAGAGGACGAGCCCGCGCGGCGACAAGGAGCGGCCTCCGACATCGGAGCACGACCCGATCTGGTGGGAGGCATGGCTTCAGGTCGAGTCGGCCGAGAAGGGTCAGGCACCGCCGCGCCAGCGCGTGCTGTACGCGGCGAGCACCGACGAGTACTGGTATGAGTCGCCGAAGTTCGCGCCGGGCGACGAGGGGGTCTTCTTGCTCCAGCAGGACCAGAAGCAGCGCGGGCCGGCGTAGTACCGCGTGCGCGGCTTCACCGCGCTCCACCCGCTCGACTATCACCCGCGCGAGCGTCTCGACGAGCTGCGTCGCCTGATGAGGAGGTAGGGACCCGTGGCCGTCACCGTCGTCAACGTCATCCCGGCGACGCTGAGCAACGAGGTCCAGCGCGACAGCGAGCCGAACATCGCCGTCGACCCCGCCAACCCGCGGCGCATCGCCGCGTCGGCGTTTACGCCCGATCCGGCGGCGTCGGGCAACGGCCCCATCTTCGTCTCGACGGACGGCGGCAACACCTGGGCGCTGAATGTCTGCCTCCCCGGTGGCGATCGCACCGGCGACGTCACCGTCCGCTTCGCGAACGCCTCAGGGATCCTCTACTCCGGGATCCTTCGGTTCGACAACGGCAACCTCGAGATCCTGCGCAAGGCGAACCCACCGCCGCCGGGCTGATGACGACGCTCGTCAACCGCGCGAACGATGACCAGCCGTACATCGAGGCGGCGACTGTGCTCGGCGGGCCCGGCGCGGGCAACGACCGCGTCTACGTGCCCAGCAACGACACGTCGCAGCGGCTGACCGGCAACACGGCGAGCATCGACCAGTCGTTCAACGCCGGCACGGCCGCGCCGCCCGCCGGCTTCGGCACGACAGCGCGGATCGAGACACGCCCGACCGCGTCGCTCGGGACGGGCGCCGGCAGTCAGGACGGGCCGTCGGTTCGCGTCGCGATCCACCCGCGCGGCCGGATCTACGGCGTCTACTTCGGCTGGCGAACGTTCGCGAGCCCGAACAACACGACCGACATCGTCGTCGTGCGCGACGACAACTGGGGCCAGGGCGCGACGCCCTATGCCGCGATCACCGATCCGTCGGACAGCCAGGCGGGTGTGCTCGTCGCGACCGGCCGTACCGTTGCCGCCCTCAGCTCGATGCTCGGCACGCAGCGGATCGGGTCGCAGATCACGATCGCCGTCGACCCGCGCGATCCGAACATCGTCTACATCGCGTGGTGCGACGGGGCGGTGGGGGCGTACACGGTCGCGTGCGCCGCTCGACGAACGGGGGCATCGCCGGCAGCTGGTCGGGCGACCTACGGACGGTCGCGAACGCGACGAACCCGGCCTCGCGATTAACTCACGCGGACGCGTCGGCCTGCTCTACCAGCGGCTGATCACGGGCCCGGCGCGCTGGAAGACGCATCTCGAGACAACCGACAACGGCTTCGGCGCGATCAACGACACCGTCCTCGCCCGTGTGCCCGATGCCAACGGCGGCTATCCCGGCATCAATCCGATCGGGGACTACGCCTCGCTGATCGCCGTCGGCAAGGACTTCTACGGGATCTTCTCCGGCAACAACACACCGAACAACACGAACTTCCCGAACGGCGTGATGTACCAACGGTTCGCGAACTTCGCGACCAACCAGCTGTTCGCGGACGCAGCGCTGACGATCCCCGTTGGCGTCTCGATCGACCCCTTCTTCTTCCACGTCTCGCTGCTCGCGGCGTTGAGCATCGATCCCGATGTCACCTTCCCGGATCCCGATCCGACCGTCACGTTCAACCCGACGGATCTCGGGCCGGTGATCACGCCGCCTTTGCACTGGCAGCTCGCGGCGGTCGCGTCGACGCACTTGTGTCTCGCCGTCGAGATCTCGACGGCGAACGATCGGATCGTGGCGCCGAGCCTGGTCGGACGCGCGCCGGGCTGGCCGACGACCGACCTCGCCGTCATCAACGACAACAACAAGGCTCAGCGCAACATGGGTCTGTCGACGACCCCGGCACGCGGAGTCGGGCTGAGCGAGACGTTCTATGCGATCATCCACAACGCCGCGACGTTCCGGCGCGACATCGAGATCGCCGTGCTCGTACCGCCGGAGTGGCTGCGCCGCATGAAGGGCGCGCGCGTCGAGACGGTGGGCGGCCGACCTCGCACGCTCGAGCGCGAGACGCGCGTGGTGCTACCGGGCGTCGAGCCGGGCGAGAACCGCTGGGTCGGGCTCACGATGGTCCCGCCCGGCGGTAAGCCCGGCGAGATCGTCTGGACCGGCTTCCAGGAGATCGTTGACGGTGCCGTCGTCAACGGCTTCGGCGTCGGCACGCGGCTGGCGTCGACGGCGGAGTGCATCGTGCGCACGTTGGAGCTGCACCGTTCCGTGTTCACGCGCATCGCCGCGCTGCGCAAGGATGAGCTCGCCGACGAAGAGGTCTTCCACGTCAGCAAGCTCCTGGAGGGTCGGCGCGTCGGCGCGAAGGGATACGTGCAGTTCCTGAAGGAAGGTCTGCGTCCGCTGCAGACGATCCTTGCCGAGCTGCGCAAGGGCCATCAGCTCGGCGACCCGTTCGCGGTCGCGCGCGCGCGGACGACGTTTGTGAAACGCCTGCAGACGGTGCGTGGCACGGCGGTCGAGAACCTCCTCGTCGCGCACGTCGACCTGCTGAACCGGCTCGACTCGTTCACGACGATGCTTCAGCTCGAGCGCGGCGACGTCGTGGACATCCTGCAGAACGTCCGCTGGCAGCGCGACTTGTATACCGCGGTGAAGGCGCTGAGCGCGCTGCCCGCCGCACGGCAGGTACGCAAGCTCTGCGACGAGTTCATCGGCGGCATCGAGCGGCGCGAGGCGACCTACGCGGAGTTCCCGGCGCTGTTGAAGCGCCTGCGGAAGTCCCTGGACGCAACCGCGCAGGCACGGCCGCGGCTGGGCTTGGCGGCGCAGCTGAAGGCGCTCGACGAGGCCGGCGATTCGCTCGCTGAACTGCAGCGCGCGCATCGCGGAGTGCTGCTCAAACTGTCGACCCAGCGTTAGGAGGCCCAGTGGACTGGATCGAGCGGTATTTCCACTTCGACCCGGACGGCGGCAACGGGTACGTCGAGTGGGTGATCCTGGCGTTCGTAGTGTTTCTCCTCGCCCGGGGCGCTCTATGCTTGCTGCGTGGCCTCGTACGAGCGCAAGGTCTGAAGTCGCGCGGGAGGCAGAACGGAGCGAGCCAGACTTGGCGATGACCTTGACGGGCATGCCGACGTAGGCGAAGTGGTAAGTCCAAGGAGCGACGGTCGAGGATTGGCGGACGCAGCCGTGGGAGGCGGGGTAGGCGGGCACGTCTATGAATCATGGAACGCGATGCCGCCCCCGAACGCAATGCTGCTCGTTTGCTGCCCGAAATAGCTCGATCCGAGCCCATTCAGGACTCGCGCTCAGCGGGCCGGAGCTGGGCGGCGGTCGTCCAGCCAGACCTTGCATGTTGGCCTCCGTGGGGATTGCTGTTCCGGGCGCGAGGTGCCCCGCTGAGTCGAGCAGTCTGGGCGCCGCTCGACGGTCAACGCGGCTATCGCGCGCCGGGCGGCACAAAACAGTGCTGTCGGTGGAGCCGGATTCTGCTCTCGCTGACCAGCCAGTCGCGCGGAGCTCTAAGAGCCCAACCGTAGTGGGCCTGATAGTCCGCGACGTCGGCCGGCCCGTCGGCGCCGAGCTCGATGAGCGCCATCGTCGTTTGCGCGTAGGCGTCGGCGGCGTCCTCGGCCGTCCGTGACTTGGTGAAGAGTTGCCTGACCTTGACGTCAAGCTCGCCTAGTGTCCTGAGTCGGAGATTCGTGCGCAATAGGCTGCAAGGTTGGCGAGGATCTCGTCGGCGCTCTTGTGCCAGACGAAAGGTCGTGGCTCGTCGTTCCAGTTTGTGATCCAGGTGCGGATCGAGGCGACGAGTTCTTTCACGGATCGGTGCGTGCCGCGCCTGAGCCACTTGTTGGTCAGCTCGGCGAACCAGCGCTCGACGAGGTTGAGCCAGCTCGAGTAGGTGGGGGTGTAGTGGAAGTGAAAGCGGGGATGGCGGAGCAGCCAGCGCTGGATCGCGGCCGTCTTGTGCGTCGAGGAGTTATCGACGACGACGTGCACGTCGAGCTCGGTGGGCACGGTCTCGTCGATCAGGTTCAGGAAGCGGCGGAAGTCTTCGGCGCGGTGGCGGGCGGTCAGGTCGGCGATCACGTTGCCCGAGGCAAGATCGAGCGCGGCATAGAGGTTGGTGGTGCCGTAGCGCCTGTAGTCATGGCTGCGCCGCTCCGGCGTGCCGGGCAAGATCGGCAGCACCGGCGCCGTGCGCTCGAGCGCCTGGATCTGGGACTTCTCGTCGACGCAGAGCACGACCGCCGCCTCCGGCGGGTTCAAGTAGAGGCCGACGATGTCGCGCACCTTGTCGATGAACTGCGGGTCGGGTGAGAGCCTGAAGCTCTCGGTCAGGTGCGGCTTGAGGCCGAAGGCACGCCAGATCCGGCTGATCGCCGACTGCGACATGCCGGTCGCTCTCGCCATCGAGCGTGTCGACCAGTGCGTCGCGTCGGCCGGCGTCTCCTCGAGCGTCTTGACGATCACCCGCTCGAGCTCCCGATCGCCGATTGTTCGTGGCTTTCCCAGCCGCGGCTCGTCATGCAGACCGTCCAGACGCCGCTCGGCAAAGCGAGTCCGCCATTTTCCGACCGTGGCCGGGCTACAGCCCAGCCGGCCCGCGATCGCCGTGCTCGTCTCGCCCTCGGCAGCGGCCAGCACGATCCGGCAGCGCAACGCCAGCGCCTGTGAGCTCTTCGGCCGGCGCGACCAGCGCTCGAG
>JBBRYW010000013.1:0-39045 GCA_038237235.1 Gaiellales bacterium | reverse complement strand
TGTCCGCGCCGCGGTCGAGGCCGGCGTCCCGATTCTGCTCTCGAGCGACTCGCACTCGACTGCCGGCCTCGCGCGGATGGAGCTCGCGGTGACGACGGCGCGGCGCGGCTGGGCGACCGCCCCCGACATCGTCAACACGCGACAGCTCACTCAGCTGCTCGAGCGGCGGCGCCCGACGAAGATCGCCCAGCCGAGCAGGTCGCGCCGCCAGCGCAGGTAACGCGCGCGGCGCGACGCGCCATGCTCGCGAAAGGCGGCGGCCTCGGGATGGCCCGGGTTCTCGTGCAGCCACTCCTCAAGCGCCAGCCAGTGAAGCGTCTCGTAGCGATCCCAGTCGTCGGACGAGGCCGCGATCATCGTCACGACCGGCAGGTCGGAGGCCTCGAACCGCGCCACGGTCTCGGGGAGCGGGAGGAAGTCCTCGCCGGGGACCGGCTCGAACCCGTCCGGCAGCGGCCACGCTCGCCAGTACGGCTCGCCGACGGCGACGAAGCCGCCGGGGCGCACGGCAGGCGCGAGGGCGGCCAGCGTGCCCGGCACGCCGTCCCAAACGAAGCTCGCCCCGAGGCAGAGCGCCGCGTCGTAGCTCCGACGCTCGAGCGGGAAGGCCCGGGCATCGGCATGAACGACGTCGATGAGGTCGCCGAGCCTCGCCGCGGCCACCCGCTCCCGCGCGGCCGCGGCGAACTCGCCGGCGCGCTCCACGCACGTGATGCGACAGCCGAACATCCCCGCGAGGATCAAGGCCGGCCCACCCCGGCCCGCCGCGAGATCGATCACGCGCGAGCCTGGACCGAGCGCGAGTCGTTCGCCCAGCAGCCTGATCTTCTCCGGCGAGGTCGGGTTCTGGAGCTCGTGCCGGCGCTCGACGACCGCGTACCACCAGGGCATGTCGCCGTAACTCCCGGCCTACGACACGTCGTCCAGGCGGGCGGGCGGGCCGGGACTGCCCTCCTTCGGTGCGGACGGCGGTGGCGTGGGCGCACCGCTCGCGCTCGCGTTGCCGCCGAGCGCCGAGCCGATCTGGCCGAGCGCCTGCGCGAACTCGCTGGGGATGATCCAGACCTTGTTCGAGTCGCCCTGGGCGATCTGCGGCAGCATCTGCAGATACTGGTAGGCGAGTAGCTTCGGATCGGCGTCGCCGTCATGGATGGCGCGGAAGACTGTCTCGATCGCCTTCGCCTGTCCTTCGGCGCGCACGATCTGCGCTTGTCGCTCGCCCTCGGCGCGCAGGATCGCGCTCTGCTTCTCGCCCTCGGCTTCGAGGATCTGCGACTGCTTGACGCCCTCGGCGTTCAGGATCGTGGCTCGCTTCTCGCGGTCGGCGCGCATCTGCTTCTCCATCGAGTCCTGGATCGACGCCGGTGGGTCGATCGCCTTCAGCTCGACGCGGTTGACGCGGATCCCCCACTTGCCGGTTGCCTCGTCGAGCACCCCGCGTAGCTGCCCGTTGATCTCGTCGCGCGAGGTGAGCGTCCTCTCCAGCGCGAGGCCGCCGATCACGTTGCGCAGCGTCGTCACGGTCAGCTGCTCGATCCCCTGCAGGTAGTTGGCGATCTCGTAGCTCGCGGCCTTGGCGTCGGTCACCTGGAAGTAGATGACGGTGTCGATGTTGACGACGAGGTTGTCCTCGGTGATGACCGGCTGCGGCGGGAACGAGACCACCTGCTCGCGCAGGTCGATCAGGGGCCGCACGCGGTCGACGAACGGGACGACGAGCGCGAGGCCCGGGCTGAGCGTGCGGCTGTAGCGGCCGAGCCGCTCGATTACGCCCGCGCGGGCCTGGGGCACGATCCGGACGGATCGGGCGAGCGCCACGAGCACGAACACCGCGATCACTGCCAGGACGATCAAGCCAGCCATTCCTGCCTCCTATTCGTAGACGAGCGCTGTCGCGCCCTCGATCTTCGCCACCTCGACCCGCTTGCCCGCCTCGATCACCTGCTCGTCGTAGAAGGCGCGTGCGCTCCAGAGCTCGCCTCCGATCTTCACGCGACCGCCGTCCGAGTTGACTCGGTCGACGACCAGCGCGCGCGCGCCGACGAGCGCGGCCGTCCCGGTTCGGAGCGCCGCCGGAGTGCGGAGATGCCGCCTCGCGATCGGCCGCAACAGAAGCAGCGAAGCGAGCGCACCGGCGATGAAGACGGCGAGCTGGATGACCGCTCCCCCGCCGAGCGCCGCAACGAGCGCCGCCCCAACGGCGGCCACGGCGATCGGCGCGAGCAGGAAGCCGAGAGTGACGATCTCACCAACGCCGAAGGCGACGGCGATCAACAGCCACACGATCCAGGCGGCCATGCCGACTCAAGTGTAGACGGGAGCCCGCCTGAGGCCGGGAGCGCGAAGGATCAGCCGGTCATCCGGATCGCCGTGCCGGGCCCGCTCGTCGTCCACTCCGCCAGCTCGAACCAGTGCGTCCCACGCAGCGCCTCGGCGACGCTGTCCTCCGTATGCTCGGCGTTGAAGACGTTGTGCTCCAGGTCGCAGCAGATCACGATCGCGGTCAGCGAGACCTCGGTGAGGCTCGCGAGCGCCTCTGCCGGCAGCCGCGCCTCCTGCACCGAGTAGTGCTTGAACTGGAGGTCGGGAGCGAGCTCCATCAGCTTCGGCCAGTCGGGGCAGCTGCGCGCGGTCATCGTGGGTTCAGTTCGGCGCCGGTCTCGATTTCCTCCGTCCGCCAGGTGCCTTCCAGGCGAACGGGCCCGCGCTCCTCGCTCCCCGGATAGACGACGAACCCGAGCGCGTCGTCCAGCCAGTGGTACACGCGCGCCCCGCTCAGGTCGGAGAGCCCGAAGCGGAGCTGGAACTTCCCTTCCGCAAGCGGCAGGCGATCGAGCTTGAAGAGGAGTACGTGCTCCGCGGCCTGCTCCGACCAGGCGAGCTCGCCCGTGTCCTTCGCCCCGGCGGCGAGGAGGAGGCCGCTGTCGTCGCGCAGCTCGAAGGAGACGCGCGGCGGCTCGAGCGAGGGCTCCGCAGCGATTCGAAGCCGCATCGTGACCGGCTCGCCGGAGAGAAACTGCGTCCGCGGCTCGCCCTCGGGCCCAAGCAGCGTGACGTCCGTGATCCGCGCCTCCCCGCTTCCCCACTCGCGCAGCCCGCCGCTCCGCTCCTCGGGATCGTGCTCCTCGGCGAGCAGGTAGTGGTAGCGAGAGACGGCCTCGTGCGCCGGCCCGTCGAGCTCGACCCGACCCTCCCGGAGCAGGACGGCGCGCTCGCAGAGCCGCTCGACCGCGCTTGCCTCGTGCGAGACGAAGACGATCGTCCCGCCCCGCTGCTTGAAGGCGAAGATCTTGCCGAAGCACTTCCGCTGGAACGCCTCGTCTCCCACCGCGAAGACCTCGTCGAGCAGCAGCACGTCCGCGTCGAGGTGAGCCGTGATCGCGAAGCCGAGGCGCATGTACATCCCCGACGAGTACGTGCGTACCGGGAGGTCGATGAAGCGCTCGAGCTCGGCGAACGCGACGATCTCGTCGAGCTGCTCGTCGATGTAGCGGCGCTTGAGGCCGTGGATCGAGCCGTTCAGGTACACGTTCTCGCGTCCCGTGAAGTCGGGATGGAAGCCCGCTCCGAGCTCGAGCAGAGCTCCGACTAGGCCCCCCGCGGCAACCTGTCCTGCCGTGGGGCGAATGATCCCGGCTAGCAGGCGGAGGAGCGTCGTCTTGCCCGAGCCGTTACGGCCGATCAGCCCGACCGACTCGCCGGGCTCCACCGTCAGGGAGACGTCACGGAGAGCCCAGACGTCGGCTCCGCGCATCCGGCCGCGCGCGACGAAGAGCTCCTTCAGCGTCCGGGCTGCCTTAGGGTAGACGCGGAAGCTCCTGCTCACGTTCTGGACGTGGATCTCGCCGGGTCTCACAGTTCCTTGCCCATGCCGACCGAGACCTCCGCGTAACCGAGCGAGCGGTAGAGCCGGCGCGCGACCTCGTTTCCGCCGAAGACGTTCAGCTCGATCCGGCCGATGCCGCGACGGCGAGCCTCCTCCTCGCAGAGGAGCATCGCCGCCCGGCCGAGACCACGACCGCGGAGCCACTCGTCGATCTGCACGTCGTACACGAAGAGTGCAGACCTCCCATGGCTCTCGCGTTCAGCGACCCAGAGGATGCCGACCCGCTCGCCCTCCTGCTCCACAACGGCGATGCAATGGCCGGGGGTGTCGAGCCCGGCCTGGCCCAGGAGCTGCTCGAAGTCGCCTCTGGCCTTCTCCTTCGCGGCAGCCGGCGGCAGGCCCCCGTTCAGCTCCATATCTCGCGCGTAACCCGCGGTGGCCTCCTTGCGGTAGAGCTCGAACTCGTCCTCGCGCATGGGCCGGAGCGAGGTCATGCTCGGGCCGGCTCCTCGATCGCTGCGCGGACAAGCCCCGCCAAGACGCGGACGAACTCGGGGTCGGCGTTCGGCATCT
Organism: Gaiellales bacterium; assembly: GCA_038237235.1. GTDB lineage: Bacteria > Actinomycetota > Thermoleophilia > Gaiellales > Gaiellaceae > JBBRYW01. The sequence goes on along the minus strand of JBBRYW010000013.1, from coordinate 34,646 downwards.
CGATGCGGCCTAGCTCAATGCCGAGCTCGCGCGCCCTGTCGACGGCCTCGGTGTCGAGGTCCCACCGGATCTCCAGGTGGTCGGCGACGAAGCCGACAGGGCAGACGAGCACGCGCCCAATGCCCTGGGTGTGAAGGTCGGCGAGGTGGTCGAGGATGTCGGGGCCGAGCCAGGGCTCGCCCGTCTCCGACTCGCTCTGGAAGGAGAAGCTCCAGTCGCGCCGCGCTGCGCGCTGCGCGATAAGGGTGGCGGTTTCCAGCAGTTGCTCCTTGTACGGGTCACCGTCGGCGAGAATGCGCGCCGGCAGGCTGTGGGCGGTGAAGACGACATGTGCGTCCGTGCCGCGGACGCGGTCGGCCAGAAGCGCGACGAAGCGCTCGTCGTCGTGCCAGCTCTCGATGAAGCGCAGCTCGCCGCGGCCGGCAAGCGCGTCGGAGAGTTGAGCTTGATACCCGGCGATCGAGAGACGGGAGTAGTGAGGCGCGAGCACGAGGCCGACGATCGCCTCCGCTCCGCCGGCCAGCGCGCGCTCGGCGGCCTCGCCGATGCGCGGTCGCCAGTGCTTCATCCCCGTGTAGACCGGGAGCCCCAGCTCGTCCTCGAGCCCTGCACGGGTCTCCTCGGTCACCTCGTTCAGCGGCGAGACCGACGAGCCGTTCCCGATGCCGAGGCGCCGGTACCGCTCGACGAGGTCGGCCATCAGCTCCGGCCGGATCGGACGGCCCCCGCGGATGTCGGCGTAGTAGGCGGGCACGTCCTCGAGCCGGTCGGGACTGCCGTAGGCCATCAGGACGAGGGCCGTGATCATGGGCCAACCTCTCGAGGCTCGTGCGGAGCGAGCGACTGACGACCGCAGGCGTCACTCCGGCGATCCCGGACGCGTAGCGTGGTCATGGTTCAACCTCGTGAGGCTCATGCGGAGCGAGCGACTGGCGACAGTAGGCGTCACTCCGGCGATCCCGGACGCGTAGCGTGGTCATGGGCCAACCTCGCGAGGCTGATGCGGAGCGAGCGACTGACGACCGGAGGCGTCACTCCGGCGATCCCGGACGCGTAGCGTGGTCATGGGCCAACCTCGCGAGGCTCATGCGGAGCGAGCGACTGACGACCGGAGGCGTCACTCCGGCGATCCCGGACGCGTAGCGTGGTCATGGGCCAACCTCTCGAGGCCCATGCGGAGCGAGCGACTGACGACCGGAGGCGTCACTCCGGCGATCCCAGGCCCGTAGGGCGCTCATACGCTCGAGCGCACGGCCGTGCGCTCGTGCACGAGGTTGACGAGCCGGCCTAGATCGGCCGGGTCGGTGGCGGGCAACACGCCGTGGCCGAGGTTGAAGACGTGGCCCGGCCGGCCTCCGGCCGCGCGCAGGATCGTTTCCGTGGCCGCCTCCACGCGCTTCCAGGGCCCGAGCAGCAGGGCGGGGTCGAGGTTCCCCTGCACGCCGCGGCCCTCGCCCACCTCGGCCCAGCCGCGGTCGAGCGGGATCCGCCAGTCGAGGCCGATCACGTCACCGCCCGCCTCCGCCATCGCGGAGAGCAGCGTGGCGGTTCCGGTGCCGAAGTGGATCGTCGGTAGGTCGAGCGCGGCGAGGATCCGCGCCGAGTAGGGCGCGACGAACTCCTCGTAGTCCATCGGCGAGAGCGCACCGACCCACGAGTCGAAGACCTGGATCACATCCGCGCCGGCCCGGGCCTGCGCGAGAACGTAGGGCGCGAAGGTGTCGGCCAGCTTGTCCATCAGCACGTGCCACACCGCCGGCTCGGCATACATCAGCGACTTGACCTTCACGAAGTCTCGACTCGGTTTCCCCTCGATCAAGTAGCCCGCGACGGTGAACGGGCCGCCGCAGAAGCCGACGACCGCCTGGTCGTCACGCAGCTCGGCGCGGACGAGGCGTATCGCCTCGAGAATGGAAGGGACGGCCTCTTCCGGATCGGGAATCCGTAGGCGCTCGACGTCTGCCGCCGTCTGGATCGGACGGGCGATTACCGGCCCGACGTTCTCGACGAGCTCGACGCCGACCCCCATCCCCATTACCGGAAACATGATGTCGGCGAAGATCACCGCCGCGTCCACGTTGTGCCGCCTGACCGGCTGCAGCGTCACCTCCGCGCAGAGCTCCGGCTCGTCGACCACGTCGAACAGGCTTCGCCCCTTGCGCAGCTCCCGATACTCGGGTAGCGAGCGCCCCGCCTGACGCATGAACCACACAGGTGTCCGCTCCACCGGCTCGCGGCGGCAGGCGCGAACGAGAAGCGGCTCGGCCACGGCTCTAGACTAGCCGCCGCCTTGGGAGCTTCCCGGCAGCCGCCGCCACCCTCAGCCCCGCTGGTCGTGCGCTGGGGCGATGTGTCGCTCGGCGTCGTGCGGGCGGGCACGCTCTCGCATCCCATCGTCGAGCTGGAGAACGCGGGCTCGGTCACCTGGCACCCGGCCGGGCCGAACTGGATCTACGCCTCGTACCACTGGCTCGACCGGCTGGGCAACCCGATCCTCTGGGACGGGCTGCGGACGCCGTTGCCGCACCCGGTTCCTCCCGGCAGGCGAATCCGGCTCGAGCTGGCCCTGCGCGCGCCCATACCGCCCGGCCGCTACCGGCTGGCCCTCGACCTCGAGGACGCCGAGCGGCTCTGGTTCAGCGAGATCGGCAACCCGCCCCTCGAGCGCGACGTCGACGTGGCACCGCGGATCGCCGAGCGTCGGCTGGCGGTGCGGATCTCGCCGGGCGAGCCCGGACCGGGCGCCCAGACCAAGCGTGCGCTCGCCGGACAGGAGGAGCCGCTCGTGGCGGACGAACGCGACGCCGTTGCCGTCGCCCACCTGGCACCCGGGTGCCTGCCGGCGGCCGACTGGTCGCGGCGGATCCTGGACGCACACGCCGAGGGCTACGCGGCTGTCAGCGGGTCCGTGAAGGCGCAGACCGGCCTCTTCGGGCGAAGGAGCGCCTCCACCCTCGCTGCCTGGGCGCCCGGTGGCGGTCGCAACCCGGCCTTCGCGCACCCGCTGCTCTGCCCCTCCCTCCTCCGCGGGGTCGAGCCGGACTGGGCGCCGGAGATCGAGGGGCTACCCGCGCTTCGCCCGCCCGCCGACGAGCCGTGGCTCTACGACGGGCGCATCACGCTCACAGCTCGACTGCGATCCGATCGTCGACGCGGCTGAACGCGAACGCACCGAGCGCGAGTGCGGCCACGGCCGCGACGCACAGGTACGCCACGTCGCCGAGGCGCGGAACGTGGCCGAGCAGCGGATCGCGGAGCGCCTCGATCGGCGGCGTCATGAAGTTCGCGTACCGCAGCACCTGCACGAGCGTGTGGTAGCGGTCGACGGCGCCGGGGAGCTTGTCCAGCGGCACGATGATCGGGGTGAGGAAGAACCAGGGCAGGAGCAGCGCCGCGACGACATGCTCGACGTCGCGGAAGACGACGTTCGCCGACGAGACCGCGAGCGCCAGCCCGGCCACGAGGGCGACGACGAGCGCTGCGACCGGCAGCGAGAGCCAGACCGTCTCGCGCGACTCGGGTATGACGACGAAGCAGACGACGACGAGGATCGTCAGCATCACGGCGAATGCCACGACCTGTGTCGCCACCGCCGAGAGGGCGATCAGCTGGCGCGGGAAGCGGATCTTCTTCACGAGCGACGCGCTCTCGACGAGGCTGCTCGATGCCAGCTGGAGCGAGCCTGTGAAGAGCACCCAGACCGCGAGCCCGGAGAGGACGTAGAGCGGATAGTGCGGGACGTCGACGCGCCAGAGCAGCGAGAAGACGAGGACGTAGATCCCCATCAGGATGAGGGGGTTGACGAGCGCCCACGCGAGCCCGAGCGCCGAGGCCCGGTACTTCGACCGAAGGTCGCGCCGGAACAGGTTCCCGAAGAGCTCGCGGTACCGGAGCAGATCGGCGTAGATCGCCACCCAGCGAGTGTAGAGCGCCCCGGTCGCCGCGAGGCGACGGTGGGCCACCGGCCGGAGCCGGTTCCCGGGGCATGTCTCGCGGCCAGTGCTCCGTCCCTGGCGCGTTCCGTTACCTTTTCGGGCGTGAGCGCTGCCGTCGCCTTCGTCGCGGCGCCCGTCACGGCGCTTCTCGTCTGGGCATCGCTTCGGTCGCCGCTTGCCGCGCGGATCGTCGCCGCGCCGGTCGAGAACCGCTGGCATCGGCGCGAGACACCGTCCCTCGGGGGCATCGCCATCTTCGGCGGCCTGCTCGCGGGCGTGGGGGCCGCGGTCGCCGCCGGAGCGCTCGATCCCACGTGGAAGCTGGGCGGAATCCTCGGCGGCTGCACCCTCCTCTTTGGGGTCGGCCTCGCCGACGACGTCCGCTCGCTCGGCCCGCTCCCGAAGGCCGCAGCACAGCTCGCGGCCGCCGGGCTGGCTCTCTGGGGCGGGCTCTCGGTCGAGATCGTTCACTCCAACTGGATCGCCATCCCGATCGCGGTGGTGTGGCTCGTCGGGATGACGAACGCGTTCAACTTCCTGGACAACATCGACGGGCTCGCCGCGAGCCTCGCCGGGGTCGCTGCCGGCTTCTTCGCGCTCGACGCGCTCGTCCATCCGAACCGGCTCGTCCTGGTTCTTGCCCTTGCCCTGGCGCTCGCATGCGCCGGTTTCCTGCCGTTCAACCTCCATCTGCGCCGGCCGGCGGAGGTCTTCATGGGCGACTCGGGCAGCCAGGTGCTCGGCTTCGCGCTCGGGGCGCTGAGCCTGGCCGCGAGCTGGGAGGTCGCCGGGACGACGGTCGCGACGTTCGTCCTCCCGCTGCTCGTCCTCGCCATCCCGCTTCTCGACACGACGCTCGTCACGGTCGTCCGGCTGCTCGAGGGCCGGCCGGTCTACGCCGGCGGCCGCGACCACAGCTCGCACCGCCTCGTGCGGCGGGGGCTCTCCGAGAAGCGCGCCGTCGTCCTGCTAGCAGCGATGGGAGCGGGCCTGGGCGCGACGAGCCTGGGCTACAGCGCGCTGAACGACCCCTGGGTGACGCTCGCCGGCGTCCTCGTGACCTTCGCCCTTCTCGTCCAGTTCGGCAGCTTCCTGGCCGAGACGAGCGAGCAACCGCCCGAGTCCGGCGAGCGCGGCTCGCCACTTCTCAGGTCCCTCGTCGTCCACCGGAGACGCCTGATCGAGGTGCTCGTCGACTTCGCGCTCATCTCGGCTGCGTTCGCGGCCGCGTACGTCCTCCGCTTCGAGGGCTCCGGCCCGGCGAACCAGCGCCATCTCTACCTGACCGCGCTCCCGATCATCCTCGCCGCCCGCTACCTCGTCTTCATCCCGTTCGGCCTCTACAGCAGCGTCTGGCGCTACGTCGGCGCGCGGGACGCGGTGGGCATCGCGGCCGCCGTCGCCGTCTCGGAAGTGCTTGCCGTCGGCTTCCTGGCGTTCTCGTACCTGCACGACTTCGCGGACTTCTCGCGGAGCGTGTTCGTGATCGACGCCCTGCTCTGCGCGGCGCTGATCGGGGTCTCGCGCTTCGGCGAGCGAGCGCTCGTTCGCGGGCTGGGCGCGCTCGGTGCTAGGCACGAGCGGAGGCGAACGGTAATCGTGGGCGCCGGTCGCGCCGGGCGGAGCCTCCTGCTCGAGCTCAGAGACACGCCGGGCGAGCAGGTCGTCGGCTTCGTGGACGACGACCCACGCCTGCGCCGGCGCCGGCTGCAAGGCATCCCCGTGCTCGGGGGCGCCTCGGAGATGGCTCGCGTGCTCGAGAGCTCGAGGCCGGATCGCGTCCTGGTGACGATCCCGCACGCCCCCCGCGAGCGGCTCGATTTCGTCGTGCAGGGGTGCGCCGAGGCGGGCGTGCGATGCCAGTTCGTCCGTCGCGAGACGACGATCGACCCGGGCGTCGTCCTCGGCATCCGCGGCGAGTGAGGGCAGCCGGCGCGTCCGGCTTCGCCGGGGGCGGCATGCCGGCCGGCCCCTGCCCCGTCCCGCGCGCGCTCTGCGGGGCCTCGAGATGACCGTGATCGCCGCGCGCCCGGGCGGAGCCCCGGCCGCCGCGCGCAGCCGCGCGGGCCGCCTCACCGCCGCCGCTCCGCTCCTCAGCATCTTCCTCTGGCTCTGCGTTCTCTACGGGTGGCAGGCCTGGCGCACGCGCACGGCGTGGTTCTTCTACGACGAGCTCCTGTATGCGGAGCTCTCGCGCGCGATCGCCGACACGGGGCATGCTGGCCTCCGCGGTCACCCACAGTCGTTCACGACCCTCTACTCGTTCCTGCTTGCGCCGGTCTGGTGGATCCGGAGCCCGCAGACCGCCTACGAGACCGCCAAGCTCGTCGGCGTGCTGGCCATGAGCTCGGTCGTCTTCCCCGCCTACGGGCTCGCGCGCTTCCTCGCGCCCCCGCGGGCGGCTCTGTTTGCTGCGGCCGCGAGCGCCGCGATCCCGAGCCTCGCCTACTCCTCGCTCCTGCTCACCGAGGTCGTTGCGTACCCGTTCGCCACCCTCTGCTTCTTCCTCGGGCTGAAGGCCATCGTCGAGCGCCGGCCCTCCTGGATCGCAGCCGCGGTCGCGGCGTCACTCGTCGCTCCGCTGGTGCGGAGCCAATTGGTCGTCCTCCCCGTCGCGCTCGGAATCTCGGCTCTCGTTTTCGCCGCGACGTCCAGTCCGGCTCACGCCTGGTTCCGCGCGGCGCCCCGACTCGTCCGACTGGCCTTGCCGCTCGCGGTCGTGGCGGTCGTGCTGGTCGTCGACCGCGTGATCGGGCACCTCTACCAGATCTGGGCGATCACGACGCGAGACCATCCAGGCAGGATCGTCGAGTACGGCCTCTGGTCGCTCGGCGCGGTCACGATCGGAGTCGGCGTGCTGCCGGTGGTCGTCGCGCTCGCATCGCTCGCGCCGCCGAAGGGCCGTCGCTGGTCGGACGTCGAGCGGGCGTTTGCCGCGATCCTGGCGGCGAGCGTCCTCGCGTTCGCGCTCTACACCGGCGTCAAGACGGCGTACCTTGGATCCTTCTGGGGGAAGCGGGTCGAGGAACGGAACGTCATCTACCTGAGCCCACTCTTCTTCGCCGCGGCCGCGGCCTGGGTGGGGCGGCGCAGCCTCCGCGCTCCGGCGCTTGTAGCGAGCGCCGCCGCGGTCGGCGGCCTGATCGGAACGATGCCGATCACGTTCGACTATCCGAACATCGAGGCGCTCGGCTTGTCGCTTCTGGCCTGGGCCAACCTCCATTTCGGCATCTCCGCCACCTTCGCTCAGAACGCGCTGCTGGGTCTGGTCGCCGGCTCGGCGCTCGCCGTTCTCGCAGTACAGCTCAGGCCCGGCGCGCTGTACGCGCGGGCGGGAGTAGCCATGCTCGCCGCCCTCGTGCTCGCCTGGAACGTCGGGGGGGAGCTGGCGGCGAGCGACTTCTCCCGCTGGTTCGCAGGGCTCATGCGCGACAGCGTTCCCAGTCCACTCGACTGGGTCGACCGTGCCACCGGCGGCGCCGACACGGTGCTGCTCGCCCACCAGGTCCGAAACGCGAACGGCCTGCACGAGCTCGAGTTCTGGAACAGGTCGATCGAGACGGTGGCGAACGTCGACGGCGTCGGCTACCCGGGGCCGGGGCCGGTCTTCACGGCGACGCCCGAGGCGCGCGACGGCGCGCTCCTGCCGGACCCGGGCGCGACGTACGCCGTCGCCGAGAGCGGGATCGAGGCGGTCGGGAGCGTGGTCGAGACCCTCGGCGAGTGGAGCGTCGTCAAGCTGGCCGGGCCGCTGCGGCTGCGAGCGGTCCGAAACGGCGTCTTCTCCGACGGCTGGATGGGGCGGAGCAGCTCCTACTCGCAGTACTCGTCGCCCGGCCGGCGTGCGGGAACGCTCACGGTCGTCGCCTCGCGCACGGGGTGGTGCGGAACCCCAGTCGGCGGCCTCGCGATCGTGAGGCTGGGCCGTCTCGCCCCAGGCCCCTCGGGGCACGGTCTGCTCGCCGGCGACGCGGCCGTCACGAGCAGGCCGCTCCGGAGCTGCCGGCAGGCGGTCTTCCGCCTCCACACGCCGCCGCCCCCGTTTCGCGCCGAGGTCTCCGTGACTCGGACGTTCGTTCCGGCGGAGCTGGACTTCAAGACGAGCGACCGGCGCCGCCTCGGCGCGCAGATGACGTTCGCGTTCGAGCCGCTGCCGGCCGCCACAGGAAGCCGCGGTGGCGCACCGGATCCTCCGGCGCTCCCGCCGCGGAGAACGAGCCCTCGACAAGGAGCTCCCGCTCGAGCGTGAGCCCGGCCGCGGCCGCGCGCCCGAGCAGCTCGGACCGGTTCACGACCCAGCCGAGGTACTCCGTGTCGTACCCGTACGCGCCCGCGCGCTGGAGCACGACGAATGACTGCGAGCGGAAGGCGACGGGGAGGCGCGTGACGTAGAGCAGACGATCGGCAGCGGCGCCGAGCCGAGCGAGCAGCGCCGTCCAGTCCTCGGCGTACTGCAGCGAGCCGCTCGCGAGGACGAGGTCGTACGGGCGCGCGAGAGCTCCGTCGCCGTCGTGAAAGGTGACTTCCGGCAGCAGCTCGCGGCCGAGTGCTGCGAGCTTCGGCACCTCCTGCACGTGGTAGTCGAGCCGGAGGTCCGGCCGGAGGGCCCGCGCGAGCACGTAGTAGTGGCCACAGCCTCCCCCCCAGTCCAGCACGGAGAGCCGCTGCTCGCCTCGGGCTGCCAGCCCGAGGACGTAGCCGAACGTGAGCACGAGGTTGTGCGCGGCCGGATCCTCCGCCGACACGTCGCCCCCTTCGGGAACCTCGTGGTAGACGCCGAGCGGGCCGCTCGCTCGGATCGCGCGCAGGAAGAGCGGCCACTTCTTCCGGTAGGCCCGCGCGACAGAATCGGCGTCCCACCCTCCGGCCGCGCGCCGCCAGCCTTCCGGAACGTACTCCCATTCCGGTAGGTGCCGCTCTGCCTCGTCCTGCGCGTCCCGGGGGGACGCCGCCCGCAGAGCGACGAGCGAAGAAGCCCCGGCGCGGCCCGCCGCCGCGAGCAGCAGGCGATCGACGAGGCGCGCGTGCCCGGGCGCCCTGTCGGCGAGGAGAGCCGGCACGCCGAGCGCCCGCGCCGCGAGCAGCGCCGCGGCCTGCGCGGACGGAGCGGCGGGTCCGACGACGAGCGCCTCGAGCCCGTCGAGCCGCTGAAGAAACGAGCGGGCCGGAGGCGGCAGCGGGAGCGCTCGAGCGCGCGCGCCGGCGGCGAGCGCGAGCGTACGCAGCGCGAGCAGCGCGCCACCTGCCCTGCCCGCCGGCAGCCGCTCCTCGAGGTATGCCAGGTCACCGCCGAGCACCGCCGGCTCGAGCTCGCCGGCGTCCTGCGCCAGCCAGGCGACCAGCGGGAGCGCGGCGGCGGGCGTCGCGGCCAGGACGCCGACCCGGCGCCGAGGCCGGATCTCCACCTCGTGGGTGACGGCCGATCCGAACCACGCCACGTGCTCGTGCACGAGATCGAGCTCGAGCACGTGGCGGCCGGCCTCGCCGGGCGCGCCCACGTCGGCCGGGACGATGGCGCTCTCGCCCGGCCCGAGATCGGCGGGCAGCGCCGTTCGCAAGCCGTCCGCCAAGATCAGCCTGCCCCCGGCGTCGCGCCACCGGTGGGCGAGCCGGATCTCCGGGCGGACGCGCCGACCCCAGGGCCAGCGCTCCTCCCCGAGGTTCTCGACCAGAACGTCGAACGCGCGCACCTCGCCGGCCGTCATCGGTCCCGGCTCGCCGACGAGCGTCAAGCGCGCGCGGTATGCCGAGTCGGCCAAGGCCCGGCCGGCCCAGAGCCGGTCGATCTCCGCGCGGGTCGCGTGCTCGACGGCCTCGGGATCGAGCTCCGGGGCGTCGTCGGCCGCCTCCAGCACGCTCTCGATCAGCGTCAGGTCGGCCTCGGGCACGCCGGCCGTTCGCGGTGCGGAGACCAGCTCCGGCAGGTAGTACAGCTCGTTCATCGGCCGCCCGGCAACTCGCTTGCCCGGACGCGCCCGCTCGTAGGAGAGCGCCTTTTCCCGGCGACGCTCGGTCGAGCTGAGCAACGCGTCGGCGTGGTAGAGCGGCAGGTCCAGGTGGCGGCCGGGGCCGAGGGCGGCCACCGGCTTGTGCGTCTCGTCGGGAAAGGAGAGCAGACGCGGGTCGTTCAGGACGAGCCGGAGCTGGTAGTCCGGCCGCCAGGGCGCCTCGTCGAGGTAGCGCCGCCGGTCCGGGAAGAGCCAGCGCCGGGGAAGCCAGAAGTGGGTCACATCCTTGGTCCGGGAGAGCTCAGTGAGGGCGCCGAGCAGGCTGCTGCTAGGGATCTCGTCGTCATCGACCGTCAGCACCCAGTCCCCGGAACAGGCGGAGTGGAGCCACGCGAGCGGACGATCGACCGGCTCGGCGTACGGGTAGCGTACGACCCGATCGGCCGACGCCGAGACTGCGCCGAGAACGGACGGCTCGGCGCGATCGTCGACGGCGACGACGAGCTCGTCGACGACGGGGCGGAGCAGGCGGAGCAGCGCGCCGACGCGCCCGGCCGGCCCTCGCGTCATCACGTTGACCGAAAGGGTCACGAGAGCGCCCTGAGCCGCTCCGGGTGCTTGCACACGAAGCGGAGCATCCCGCGCAGGTGCCAGAGCGTGTGGCGCGTCAGGAAGGCGTGGTCGATCACCGCCGCGTAGTCGTGCCGGACGACCGCTGCCGGGACGTACCAGCGCTCCCAGCCCGCCTTCGCGGCTCGGTAGCAGAGGTCGATGTCCTCCCCGTAGTGACGGAAGCCCTTGTCCCAGCCGCCGAGCTCCTCGAGCATCGTGCGACGCATGAGCAGGAATGCGCCGAGCATCCAGTCGGCTGGAACCGGCTCGGAGGGTCTCTCGTCGAGACCGTAGTGGCGCTGCTGGCGCTCGAGCGGCGGGCGCAGCAGTCGCAGCGGCGTTCGCCGGACGAGCGTGCCCGCGACCGTGGGGAACCGGCGGCGCGAGGGCTGCCGGCGCCCGTCCGGGTAGCGCATGGCCGGCCCGGCGATGCCGCAGCGCGGGCGAGCTGCGGCAAATGCGGCCAGGATCCCTACCGCGCCGGGGTCGGGCACAGCGTCCGGGTTCGCGACGACGACGAGGTCGCCTCGGGTCTCGACGATTCCGCGGTTTACGTTGTGGGCGAACGAGCGCGGCCGCTCGTTTCGGACGACGCGGGCTCCCGCCGGGATGACGCCGACGCTGCCGGGCAGGTTGGCCACCACGACGAGCTCGTCGACCTGCTGGGCAAGTGCCGGCAGCGACTTCTCGAGCTCCCGGGCATGTCCGTGCGAGACGACAACGGCCGAGATCCTCACCGGTCGAGGACGAGCTCTCGGTAGACGTCGGCGGTGCGCCGCACAGTCTCCTCCCACGTGAACGCCTTCGCGCGCTCGATTCCGGCCGCGCCGAGCCGATCGCTGTCGGCCAGCGCCTGGCGGATCGCGTCGGCGAGCCGATCGAGGGGAGCGAAGATCGCGGCTCCGTCTGCCACCTCGAGCAGCGCCGGCTCGGGGGTGGCGACGACCGGCGTCCCGCACGCCATCGCCTCGAGCACGGGCAGCCCGAACCCCTCGTGGTGAGAGGGAAGGACGAGACAGCCCGCGTGCCTGTACAGCTCGACCAGCTCCGTCTTCGTGACGTAGCCGCGGAGGTCGGCGCCGGTCGCCCGAAGCTGCGCTGCCAGACGCTCATCCTTCACCGGGCCGGCGACGATCAGTGCGATGCCCGCGCCGCTCGCGGCGCGAGCCGCGGCGAGCGGGTTCTTGCGTCGCTCAACTGCGCCGACGAACAGGGCATACTCGCCCTGCCGTTCTCCAGGCCGGAAGTCGCCGTCGACGCCCAGGTGGGTGACCGTGACCTTCGCCTGGGGAATCGCGTACATCCGCACGAGGTCGGCTTTCGTGCGCTCTGACACGGTCAGCACGCGGGCCGCGCGTCGAGTGGCGCGGGGCACGACTGCCCGGAAGATCAGGCGGTGCCTCGCGCTCATGAGCGGGGCGTGCTCGAAGGAGAGGTCGTGGACAGTCACCACCGCGGGGCACGGACACCTGACCGGCATCGCGTGCTGGAAGTGCGCGAGCGCCGGCGAGAGCCGAGCGAGGAGGCGGGGGAGCGACCAGAGCATTCTGAGCTCCTGGCTTCGCGCGGGCAGCTCGACGGCCTCCACCTCCGGGGGGACGAGGTCCACCCGGCGGGTGACGGCGGCGAACCGAAGCTCCGGCGCGGCCGAGGGAAGCAGCTCCAGCAGGTTCGAGACGTACGTCTCGTCACCGGTCCGCCGGCGGCCGAGGACGTCGGCGTCGATCACGACCAGCGGCCGGGTCACGGAGCAAGCTCACGGTAGACGCAAGCAACGGCCTCGGCCGTCGCCGCCCAGCTGAAGGCTCGCGCCCGCATGCGACCGAGCGGGACGAGCTCATCCCGCCGCTCGATCGCCTCGCCGATGCCGGCCGCGATCGAGTCGGGATCCCTCGGGTCGACGAGCACGGCGGCGCCTCCGGCGACCTCCTCGGTTGCGCCTCCGGCGCTCGTCACGACCGGCACGCCGCTTGCCATCGCCTCGAGCACCGGGATCCCGAAGCCTTCGTAGAGCGAGGGATAGGCGACGCAGAGCGCGCCGCGGTAGAGCGTTGCGAGCTCCTCGTCGGACACCTCGCCCAGCCACCGGAGACCGTTGGCGCGAACGTCGACGCCGCCCCAACCGCGTGCACCGACGACCCGCAGCTCGAGGCCGGTTCGCTGCGTCGCTTCGGCGAGGCGCGCCAGGTTCTTGCGTGGCTCGAGCGTTCCGACGGCCAGGACATAGTCTCCCGGGGCGGCAGGGCCACCAGCGACGAAGGTTCTTTCGGCAGCGATTGGAACGACCCGGATCCTCGCCTGCGGAACGCCGATCAGCTCGACGATCTCGCGCTTCGTGAACTCGGAGTCCGCGAGGACGCGGTCGGCCGCGCGAATCACGTGTCCTACCACAGTCCTGCCATAACGGCGGCTCCAGCCGTTGAACGCCTCGGGGTGCCGAAGGACCGCGAGATCGTGGACCGTGACGACGAGCGGAACCGGCGAGCGAAGCGGAGCGCGGAAGCTTGGGCAGTGAAGAACGTCCACCCGTTTCCGCCGGGCGGCGAGCGGTAGGCCCGCCAGGTACCACGCGGTGTCCCGAGCCACGGTGGCGGCCTTGCCCTTGCCTCGGAAACGCAGAGGCTCGAGCTGGACTTCCGGCATCCGCTCGAGCTCAGAGACGAGGCCACGGATGTAGCGCGCCGTCCCGGCGCGGGTCTGGACGAGCGGAGAGACGTCGAAGGCGACGCGCATCTGAGCGAAGTGTCTCATCGCCCGTCTCGCGGGGCCCGGCGGCCCGCTCACGACGCATCCTCCGCGAATCGGACGAGTGGTTCCGGCGCCTACGAGGCGGCTTCTACGGAAGCCCGACGAGCGTCCAGAGTCCTGGGCTCGGGTACAGCCGACCGCGAGTCCAGATCCCTCTCGGGCCAAGGCAGAATCGTGTCGGCCGCGCAGCTGCGTCCGGACCGCCCCAGGATGCGACGACCGTGGCGCACTGAGCCGGCCGCCGCGCATGGTGAGCGAGCCGTGAGCGGTTGAAGGCCAACTCGACCGCGACCGCATCGTTACCGGCGGCGCCCCGGTCGTGGCCGGCGATGCTCAGGCGAGTCACGACCGTCGGATCTCGCGCGAACCGCGGCAGAGCGCTCGCGAGGGCGAGCTTCGCAGCGAGGGCGTCACTCACAGGACGGCAGCCGCCGAGCACCGACCGGTCCAACGATAGGCACATGGTCTGTTGAATGGGGTAATAGCGACCGGGAAGCCCGGGAACCGTCTTGTCGAAGATCGGGTAGACGAGCAGATAGGTCGATCCGGCGGGTGCCTCGGAGGGCGGCGTGTCCAAGCCCGAGCGCCAGAGGCTCGCGTCTCGGAGCTCGAGCGAGGTGCCTCGACTGCCGACGAGCACCAGCTTCGTGAACTGCTTTGCTTGCGCGGGGGCGACGGCGAGCCCGGTAAGCGCCACAACGACGAGCGCGAGGAAGCCCCGGCGCATAAGGCTGAGGATCGTAGCATCTGTCACACGAGGGCCTCGTCGCCTCGGGCTGCCGCCAGATCCCCTCAGAGACGTTCCTCGAATGCCTCCAGGAAGGCGCGCCCTGTCGTCTCCCAGGGGAAACGGGTGGCATGGTCGAGGCCGCGCACGACGAGCTCCACGCGCTCCGCGATCGCCTGCTCGATGCCGGCGGCGATCGCCTCGGAGTCGTCGGGATCGACACGCACCGCCGCATCTCCGCACGCCTCGTCGAGCGAGGCGTGGCTCGAGACGACGCACGGGATCCCGCTCGCCATCGCCTCGAGCACCGGGATCCCGAACCCCTCGAAGCGGGACGGGTAGACAACTGCCTCAGCACCGCGATACAGGGCCGGAAGCCGCTCCCGAGCCACGTACCCGAGACGGATCACCTCCGCGCCGAATCCCGGCTGCTCGCCCCAGCCGCTCGGGCCCGCGACGGCTAGCGCGAGGTCGCCCTCGACGAGGCGGTGTGCCGCAAGCAGCGTGGCGAGGTTCTTCCGCGGCTCGAGCGTCGCCACCGTCAACACGTAAGGCCGGCCAAGGTCGGCACGCTCGCCCGCGGGCGAGAAGATCCGCTCGACGCCCGGGTACGCGACCCGGATGCGGTCGCGTCGGATGCCGAGCGTCTCGGTGACGTCCGTTGCCGTGAACTCGCAGTTGGCGAAGACGAGGTCGCACGTTCGCGCCGCGTTCCGGTACTTCGCCCCGTGCATCCGCAGCGTACGGCGCGGCACCCAGCCCGGAAAGTGCAGCGGGACGAGGTCGTGGATCATCGTCGTCCGCAGGCCGCCGCGCTGCGGCGGATACATCCAGTCCCAGAAGTGGAGGACGTCGAAACGACCAAGGAAGCGCTCGGCCGGGGGCTTTCCCAGCCGGCTCCAGGCGGTGCGCCACGCGTGGGCGAAGGGAAGAGTGGTCAGTCTGCGCTCGACGGGTGTGGCGCGCAGCGCGGCGTCGATCAGCCGCTTGCCGCGCCGGCTCGTCGGCGCGAAGGCCACGACCTCGTGCGCGCCGCCGGCGACCTCGAGTAGGCCCTCGAGCGCGCCCCGGATGTAGATCCCGACGCCGGTCTGCCGGTGCGACAGTGGGCTGACGTCGAACGCGATTCTCAACGTCGGTAGACGAAGCGCCGGAAGTGCACGCCCAGGCGGCGCTGGTCGGCACCGCCCGGGACCTTGGTCGGGCGAACGGAGAAGACGACCCGGCAGCGCGCGCCGTCAGCCGTCAGCGGGACGTCGAGACGCCTCGTGGCGGTCGGCGCCAGCCGCGCGCGCGTGGCGACACGGCCCGCGGCCCGCGCGACCACGGTCTGGGCGGTTCGGAACAGGTTCGGGTCGCTGTCGATCTGCGCCGACACCGTTCCGCCCCGGCAGGCGAAGCGCGTGTACGTGAGGTTCGGCCCCGACCAGAGATCGTCGTAGAGGCCGCGGATATCCGTCGTCACCGCAAGCGGTCGCGCCGCACGATAGAGCGTGAGACCTTTCCGGAGGTCACGCGCAACCCGTTCCCCGCCCAGCGGGACGGACATGTCCGTCAGGGCGAAGGGGACCCGAACCGCCCGCCCATCGGGGCCAAGGAGGCGGCCGTCGCCGCGGTCGAGCGCGATCAGCGCCTCAGGCAGTCCGCCCGGAGTCGGGGCCGCGAGGTCGTACACCGGACCGACGCTGCGGTTGAAGAACTCGTTCTCGTTGACGACGAACCGGTCGACCTTGCCCGAGTAGACGACGGCGACCGACGCGTTACGACCGACCCGCCGGTCGATCCAGTCGCGGTCGACCTTCGTCGTCGCCTGGAAGAGCGCGCCGAGCGAAGCCTCCTCGATCCGCGAGGAGACGGGTTGCAACGACAGGGCGAACGCGGCGAGGACGACCCCTGGCACGGCGAGCGCGTAGCGGCGGGGCACGAAGAGGAACAGCGCGCCCACAGCCGCGCAGGCGCAGCTCACGACGAGGACGAGGCGATCGAGGGGGATGCCCCAGAGGTGCACCGTCCACCAGGGCAGGAGCCCGAACGTATCCGAGACGGCGCTCGTGGCGATCAGGCTCGGATACGGAAGAATCGCAGGCAGCGCAGCCGAGGCGATGGCGGCAACCGGAGTCCACCGGGCCGGGCGCGGGGCACCGAGCTCGACCCATGCGAGCAGGCTGATGATGAGGAGCGGCGCGACGTAGAACATGTTCCGCTCCTCGACGCGGAACGGCACGAGCGCCGAGGCGAAGGTGGCGACCTCGGCAACCGTCCAGAACCAGAGTGCGAGCGCGGCGGCGAGAAACGGGGCGGCTCTCCGTGGCAGCTGCCGGCCGAGCCCCGCCAGCACGACCAGCGCGGCGAAGGGCGCGATCGCGAGCGAGAGGTCGAGCTCGGCCACGTGATAGGCGAACGAGCGCACGACCGGCCAGGGCGAGTAGCCGAGCCCGGTCGCGGCCTGGTAGGCACCGAGGACGGCGGTGGGCGAGCGGCCGCGGACGAGCTCGAACGCCGCGGCGAGGACGCACGCGGAGCCGAGCACCCCGGCCAGGGGGGCAAAGCGGCGAAGCCCGCGCCAGCCGCTCCCGTCGTAGTAGACGAGCACGAGCGGCGCGGTCAGGGCGGCCGGTACGAGGAGGAGTCCCTGCGCGCGTGTGAAGAACGCGAGGCCCGAGACCGCGAAAAGCACCAACGACCGCCACCAGGTCGGCCTCTCGAGCACGAGCACGAGCAGGAGTGCCGCCCAGGTGAAGATCGGGTAGAACGCGTTCTCGGTCATGACCGTGCCGGTGTAGAGGAGCGCCGGGACGGCGAGCGCGAGAACTGCGGCCGCGACGGCGAGGCTCCGCGAGACGACGCGGCGCGCAAGCAGGTACACAGGGACGGCGGTCGAGGACATGAGGACGGCGTTGATCACCTTGATCGCGGCGTAGGCCTGCGGCGGCGCTGCGAAGAGCCGGTAGGCCGGACTGATCAACACCGGATAGGCGAATCCGTAGGAGAGGCCGACCGGGTGGTCGCGAATCAGCAGCCGCCCGCTCGACGCGAAGCTCTTCGCGAGCTCCGAGTAGACGAGCTCGTCGACCATGATCCACGGCGCGACGCTCCGGCGGGCGAGCGCGTAGCGAAACAGCGCGGACAGCGCCACGAGCCCGGCGAGCCATGCCCAGGCGGGAACCGCGCGGGCGAGGGCGAGGGGCTGCCTTCCAACGCTGACCGCGGGCGCGCTACGCGCCAACGCCGACCTCGGTAAGGAGGCCGGCGAGCCTCGTAAGCTCTCGCTCCGCGCCGCCGAGGCCGCTCTCCTGCACCGCCGACGCCACCTCCATGAGCGTCGCGTCGTCGACGGCTTCGCCTCCCGCGGCGAGCTCGAGCGCTGCCGTGTACAAGTCTGCCGAGCGTTCGAGATCGTGCTCGGCGTCGACGTAGCGGCAGGCCGCCTGCGACATGGCCGCTCGAAAACGCTCGTCCGCAGCGATCAGCTCGAGCGCGGCGGCGAGGAGATCGACCTCGTACGCGTCGACCGGCACCTTGAGTGCCACGTCATCCGGAAGCTCGGAGAACCAGCCCTCGTCGCTGACGACGAGCGGGCGCGCGAGCGAGAGCGCGCGCAGCGCGCTTCCCGACGTCTCCCCCATCGTCGGGTGGCGAAGGCTGACGCAGACGTCGCACCCCGCCATCAACGACCACAGCCGCCTCTCGTCGACGTACCCCTCGAGCCGTAGCGCCTCGATAGGGATCCCGAGCCGCTCGATCCGCTCCCGGAGGCGGAACCGCGGCGCGATCGCGCCGACGAGCAGCAGGCGCGCGCCCGGTCTCGCCGACCGCAGGCGGGCGAACGCCTCCAGCAGCTGCGGAACGCGCTTGCTCGCGTTGACATGGCCAAAGCAGCCGATCAGCGGCTCTCCGCTTGCGCCTGGAGGCATGGGCCTCGGCACGTGCCAGGCCGGATGCGGAATCCGCCACAGCGGCCCGCGGTAGCCGGCCGCGCGAGCGCGATTCCCGACGTAGCGCGAGTGAACGATCAGGCCGCGGGCATGCCGGAGCACCTCGCCCGCGAGTGGGAACTCCTCCGGCCTGGACTCCCAGAGCGGCGACACGCGAGCGTCGATCACGCCGTGGGCGAGCAGGCGGCCGGGAACGCCCGCCTCACGCTCCATCGCGTCGAGGTAACCCACTCCGTCACCGCGGCCGAGCGTCAGACCCGCGACGAGATGGTGGAGGACGAAGTCGTGCAGCACGACGACGCCCGGTCGTCGCCGCAGAACGTCGACGATCCAGCCGTGCGCCTCGGGATCGTTGCCGACGTGGTAGAGGTCGACATCGGCACGAGGCGGGCGCCTGGCGCGACGTGGAACGAGGGTCACGTCGATCCGCTTGCGAAGCGCCGGGAGCAGCAGAGCGCTGTAGTCAGCGATTCCGGATCGCTCGGGCGGCAAGGGAGAGTAGTACGCGACTCGCATCAGAGGCTCCCGGCCGGAAAATGCTTCAGCACTTTTCGGCGAGTAGGCGAGAGAGCGAGGCGTCCCAGGACACCCGCTCGGCCACCGCCTTTCCGGCCTGCCCGTACGCGCTCGCGTCGCTCGGATGCCCGAGGAGCCACGCGCCGGCCTGCGCGACCGCGGCCGGGCTCGGCTCGCAGACGAGACCGGTGCGCCCGTCGGTCACGACCTCGAGCGGGCCGCCGGCGTCCCGCGTCGTGATCACCGGCTTCTCGGAGAGGAACGCTTCGTACGGCACCATGCCGAAGTCCTCGTCGATGGGCGCGTAGAAGACGGCCAGACAGCTCCCGTACAGCCGCGCCAGCTCGCCTTCGTCCACCTTGCCCGCGAAGGTCACGCGTCCGTCGAGCCCCTCGGCGGCCGCAAGCTGCTCGAGGCGAGCACGGTCAGGACCGTCGCCGGCGATGACGCAGCTCAGCGACTCGTCCGCGGCGACAGCGCCGAGCAGCAACTCGAGCCGCTTGGCGCGGTCGAGCCGGCCGACCGAGAGCAGGAACCCCTCTGAGGGCTCCGAGCGGTACGGCAGATCCTGCGGCGGGTGAGGCATCACCTCGGCGGCGAGCCCCGTCGAGGCGGCGAGCCGGTCGGCGACGTTGCGCGAGGTGGCGTAGAGCTTGCGTGCCTCCGCCAGGCTCCGGCGCTCGAGCTCCTGCACGCGGCGGCGAAGCGCCCGATCCTCCGGCGACTCGCCGAACTGGCCGAGCTCGGTGCGGTCGAGGTCGTGCGCCTGACGAAATTGGTGCACGAGCCAGACAACCTTGTTGGGATGGCGCACGACGTAGGAGGGGAACTTCGTTGCGAGCACGAGATCGATCTTCCGCCCGTTCGCCTCCTCGAGGTCGAGCAGCCGCCAGAGAAACGCCTGCGTGAGCACCCGGGTGCCCGGATACCACTTGAACGGAACGGTGACGAGCTCCGCCTCATGGCCGCGAGCGCGCAGCTCGAGGGCCAGCCGGTCGGTGAAGATCTCCGCGCCGCCCCACTCGAACGGCACCTGCGGCCGGCAAATGGCGATCCTCACGAGCGGGCGACGACGGCGTAGTCGAGCGGTCCAAAGAGCTGCTCGTTCAAGCGTGCGACGTTGTGCTCGAGCGCAGCGCGCGCGCGGTCGAACGCAGGGTCGTCGGGAAGCTCGACGGAATGAAGGCGCTCGGCCGCCGGGGGCTCGTTCAGGTACCGGACTTCGACGTCCCGGAAGCCGGCCTGACGAACGAGCAGCGCCAGGGTCTCGGGAACGAGCGGCTGGGAATGCGTCAGATCCGCGAAGTAGTCGCGGAGAGCGGTCGGAGCGAGCGGGTTGATCGTCTCGGCGACCAGAACGCCGCCCGTCCGCAGCTTTTCTCGGGCCAGCTGCAGCAGCCGGATCAGCTGCGCGGGCTCGAGGTGCTCGACGAGCTGCGCGGCGAAAACGCCGCCGAGCGAGTCTTCGTCGAGCGCCTCGAGGTACGTGGCGGCGTCGGCCTGCTCCACCGAAAGTCCTTCGCCGCGCGCGAAGTCGACCATGTCGCCGTCGGCATCGACGCCGCGCGCCGCCACGCCCGCTTCGCCGAGCAGCGCAAGGAACTCGCCGCGACCACAACCGAGGTCGAGCACGGGCGCCTGCTCCTTGAAGTCCTCGAGGTAAACGCGCTGCCGCTCGCGGATCAGCTCGGGCGCACCGCGCATGCGAGCCTCGAAGGCGAAGTAGTCCGGCACGGCGGAGGCCTTCGGTTGCGGCGCGACGGTTCCAAGGCCTGAGCGGCCGCGGCGCTCGAGGCGCGTCAGGCGCTGCTCGAGCTCCTCGGCCAGGCGCGAGAGGCGCTTCGCCTGCGTCTCGGACTCCCCGACCCGGTTCTCGACGCCACCGACCCCCCGCAGATTCACATCCACCCGCTCGTGCAGCTCGTCGACCAGCTTCAGCATCGCCTCGTTGAAGGTCCGCTGATCGAGAGCGAGCGGCTCGACGTACCAGCGCATCAGCCGGCGCAGCGACCGCTTGACCGGGTGCTGCAAAGCTCCCCGTGCGCCGGGTCGCCTGTGCACCGGCTGATCGAACGTGACGGGCCAGACGCGCTCGGCCTGAACGCGGGCGCCGGACGCCGGCGCCCCGCCCGCGGCTCCGCCGTTCGAGGGCGCGCTTCGCCGCACCTCGTCCTTCAGCAGCGCGAAGACCTCGGCGACGTCAACGGGGTCTCCCCGAGAAACGCCTGCAGTTTCGCCATTTTCTCCTCGGCCGGTAGGCATCGCCGCATTGTATAGCGGCCCTCTGTACGATCGCCTCCCGCCATGTCCGTGCTCGACGGAGCCGTCTCGGCGCTCTCGCTGCGCAGCCGGCGGCGCAAGCTCCGACTCTTCATGGAGCTGATGCGGCCGGACGACGGGACCACCGTCGTCGACGTCGGGGTGGCCGACGGCGGCTTCGGCGAGGCGCCCGGGCACGCCTTCACGCACAACTTCTTCGAGGCCAGCTACCCGTGGCCGCACCGGATCACCGCGGTCGGCGTGACGGAGCTCGAACGCTTCCGAGCTGCCTTTCCGACGATCAGAGCGGTGACCGCAGACGGCCTTCAGCTGCCGTTCTCGAACGGCGAGTTCGACATCGGACTCTCGAACGCGGTCGTCGAGCACGTCGGCGACCGGGACGCCCAGGTCGCATTCGTCCACGAGCTCTGCCGGGTCGCCCGCCGCGTGTTCGTCACGACCCCGAACCGCTGGTTTCCCGTCGACGTCCATACCCTGCTGCCGCTGGCGCACCTCGTTCCGGGGCGCCGCATCGCTGGCGGGGCGAGGCTGCTAGGGCCGAGCGACCTCCAATCGCTCTTTCCCTACCCGGTCAGGGTGGTCAACTCGGGACTGACGCTCGTCGCGGTCGGCGGGTGCTAGCGCGCCGTCGCGCGCAGCCAGATCTGCGTCCAGAAGGGCGCAAGCGCTCGGTACACGAACGGCTCGGCCAGATGCGCGAGAACGTCGCGCGGTGAGTTCGAGTACAGCCGCTTGCGGTTGTTGTGAAAGCGCTCGATCCGCGTGAAGCCCTCCTCTCGCAGGAGGCGCTTCAACCGCCGGGGCGTGTAGCCGAGCTCCGTCGTTCCGTAGGCAGCCGAGGCGCCTTTACCCTGGAAGCGCTGTTTCCAGTTCGGCTCGGCGATCAGCAGGCGACCACCTGGTCGGAGGGCGCGGTGCGCGGTCCGGAAGACGAGCTCGGGACGGGGACTGTGGTGGAGCGCGTCGTAGGTAAGGCAGGTGTCGAAGGTCCGGTCGAGGTCGAGCGCCTCCATGTCGCCGACCTCGAAGCGAGCGTCCACACCCTCCTCCGTCGCCTGCTGACGCGCGATCTCGATCATCTGCGGCGAGATGTCGTAGCCGACCGCAGCGACGCCGTGCCGCGCCGCGAATCGAGTCATCCACCCAGGCCCGCACCCGAGCTCGCACAGGCGCACGCCCTTGTGCAGGTCGAGGAGCGTGACGACGTAGCCGAAGTCGAGCAGGTGCCTGGAGGTCTCGCGCGGCGCGTTGACGAACGGCTTGTTCCGCAGCCACTCACGCCCCGCCTGGCCGACCTGCTCCGGATACTCGCTCTCGGCCTGCTTTCGTCTGTCGCCCATGTGGCGGCCGATGGTAACGCTCGCTCTCAGCAGGCGTTTTTCGCGGCTATCCTCGTCCCAGATGGTACGGAGTCTCGCCGCCTGCCTGCTCTTGCTGGCGTTCGCCGCGCCTGCGCGCGCGGGCGGCCCCGCGATGCTCGTCGGCGCGGCGGAGGACGAGCTGCAGAAGCAAAGCCTCGTCCAGGCGAAGGCGAACATGACCCTTGCCCGCCTGGCCGGATTCGACTCGGTGCGCGTGACAGCGTTCTGGGGCCCCGGTCAGACGAAGCCGACAGCCATCGATCGCACGCTCCTCGGCAACGTCCAGACCGCCGCGCGGCTTACCGGGATGCGCGTCTTCCTGTCAGTGACGAACGTCGGCTCGAGGTTCACGCCGCTCACCGAGACCTCCCGGACCGAGTTCGCCGAATATGCGGCGGCGCTGGCGCGCGCGTTCCCGACCTTCCAGGACATCATCGTCGGCAACGAGCCGAACATCAACCGCTTCTGGCTGCCGCAGTTCAACCTCGACGGCTCCGATGCGGCCGCTCCGGCCTACCTCGCCCTGCTCGCCGAGACCTATGACGCCCTGAAGAGAGTCTCGCCTCGAATCACCGTCATCGGCGGCGGGCTCTCGCCCCGTGGCGGCGACAACCCGGCCGGGACTCGGCCGACGCATTCGCCGACCCAGTTCCTGCTCGACATGGGCCAGGCCTTTCGCGAGAGTGGCCGGACGGCGCCCGTGATGGACGAGCTGTCGATCCACCCGTACCAGGACAACTCGAGCCAGGCCCCGACGACGAAGCACTCGAACACGAAGACGATCTCGATCTCGGACTACCCGAAGCTGGTCTCGACGCTCGGCGAGGCCTTCGACGGCACGGCGCAGGCCGGCTCGACGCTGCCGCTCGTCTATGCCGAGTACGGGGTGGAGTCGGTGATCCCGACAGGCAAGTCCAAGCTCTACACCGGCACGGAGCCCCAATCGGTTCACCCGGTGGACGAGGCCACCCAGGCCGAGTACTACCGAGAGGCGATCGAGATCGCGTTCTGCCAGCCGAACGTGCGGGCGCTTCTCATCTTCCACGCCTTCGACGAGGCGAACCTCGACCGCTGGCAGTCGGGCGTCTACTACGCGGACCGCACGGCCAAGCCGGCGCTCACCACCGTGCGCTCCGCCGCACAGGAATCGCACCGTGGGATCGTCGCTCGCTGCGAAGGGCTCCAGCTGGCCGTCAGGGCGACACTGACGGTCCCGAGTGCGGCTGCGCTGACGCGGGCGAAGCGAGCGACCGTGACGCTTCGCTGCGACATCGACTGCAACTACGTTGCGCGGATCGAGAGGGCGCCCGGGAGAGCGGCAGCGCGCGTCCACGGACGGGCGGTCGGAGGCAAGGCGACGAAGATTCGCTTCCCGGGCCGGCTCGCGCCCGGGCGCTATCGGGTCGAGGTGCAGGCCGTCGCGCCCGTGAACCCCGGCCCGCCGGCACTCCGCGCGAGCAAGCCCTTCCGGATTCCGGCTCCCGCCGGGTAGCGTCAGCGCGTGCGCGTCGGCGTCAGCCTGCTCACGCTGGTCCCGGGCGTCGTGGGCGGCTCGGAGACGTATGCACACGAGCTGCTCCGCGCGCTGGCCCGGGCCGGCGAGCTCGACTACCGCATCTTCGTGCCGACGATCGCGCCGGACGCGGCCGAGGGGCTACCCGCCCGGACGGTGACGGCCTACCGGGCGAGCACGACGATGCGCGGCCGGATGGCCGCCATGGCGCTCGCCGCTGCGCGGCCCGGTCCCGTTCTCCGCCAGCTCGAGCTCGAAGCGCTCGACGTCGTTCACTTCCCGCTGTCGGTGATGCTTCCCCCCGTCTCGCGTCCGCCGGCCGTCACGACCGTGCTCGATATCCAGCACGAGTTCTTCCCGGAGTTCTTCTCGCGGCCCGAGCTCGCCTACCGCAAAGTGGTCTACGGCTGGACGGCTCGGCGGAGCGCGCTCGTGATCGCGATCAGTGCGCACGGAAAGGCAACCCTCGTCGACCGGCTGAACCTGTCCCCGGACCGGGTCCGGGTCATCTACTTCGGCGTCGACCACGAGCGGTTCCGCCCCGGGCCGCAGAAGCGGGACGGGTTCCTGCTCTACCCGGCGAACCGCTGGCCGCACAAGAACCACGAGCGGCTGTTCGAGGCGTTCGAGCTCGTCCGCCGCGATCGGCCG
Organism: Gaiellales bacterium; assembly: GCA_038237235.1. GTDB lineage: Bacteria > Actinomycetota > Thermoleophilia > Gaiellales > Gaiellaceae > JBBRYW01. The sequence continues at coordinate 10,420 of JBBRYW010000013.1, read as the reverse complement.
AAGCTTCGCCTCGTCCTTACGGGCGCAGGTCACGACGCCGCTCTACTGCCCGCCGGTGCAGAGTCGATTGGCCGTGTTCCGCTCGACCGCCTGGCGGAGTTGTACCGCTCGGCTGCGGCGCTCGTCTTCCCCAGCCTGTACGAGGGATTCGGGCAGCCGCCGCTCGAGGCGATGGCCTCCGGCTGCCCGGCTGCCGTCTCGCGAATCGCGCCGCTGGAGGAGGTCTGCGGCAACGCGGCGCGCTACTTCGAGCCATCCTCAGCCGAGGACATTGCAGACGCGATTCGGGCGGTGCTCGACGACCCGGCTCCTTATGTCGCGGCGGGGCTCCGCCAGGCGGCGAACTTCACCTGGGAGCGCTGCGCGCGGGAGCACGAGTCGGTGTACCGGGAGGCCGCGGCCCGAACCGCCCCCGCCTGAAGTCGCGGAAGCCGTCGAGCGTCGCGCGCAGGCCCTCCCCCGGCCGTCCGGAGCGGAGCGCCTGGGCCGCGTGCGCGCCGAGCACGGTCGCCCGCCGCCGGAACGTCCCGCGCCGCCCCAGCGGGGCGTAGCGCTCGACCACCTCGAGCACGTTGCGGGTGTGGTAGTAGAGCGTGTCGGGCGAGCTCTCGCCGCCTGAGGACGCCGAGACGTGGTGCCAGACGCGGCTCTCCGGGACGACGAGCAGCGAGTAGCCGCGGCGCCGTGCTCGCAGCGACCATTCCGTGTCCTCGTCGTAGGCGAAGAGCGCGGGCGCGAAGAGGCCGACACGCTCGAGCGCCTCGCGACGGATCAACATCGCAGCCCCGCAGGCGCGATCGGTCTCGCGTACGCCGGCGGGCTGCTCCCACTCGGGCTCGCGGTAGCCCGTCATCCGGCCGTTGTAGCCGCGCGCCGGGTCGAAGCGCGCACCGGCGTACCAGACGAGGTGCGGCGGACTCGCGAAATTGATCTGCGGACAGAGCGCCGCGGCGCCGGGCGACCGCTCGCCCTCCTCGACGAGGCGGGCGAGAAAGCCTCTGTCGAAAGCCGTGTCGTTGTTCAGCAGGAGCACGTACTCGGCGCCCCGCTCGAGCGCCCGCCGCATGCCGGCGTTCATGCCCTCCGCATAGCCGAGGTTGGAGCCGTTGCGGATCAGCTCGACATCCGGAAATGCCGCCACGACAGCCTCGGGCGTCCCGTCACGCGACCCGTTGTCCACGACGATCGCGTCGAGTGGCTCGTACTCGACCCCGCGGAGCGAGCGCAGGCACGCAAGCGTGTCTGCGCGCCGGTTCCAGGAGAGGACGACCGCCGCGACGCGCGGTGTCATCCCGAGCGCAGGAAGTGGGCGATCGAGCCGGCGCCCTCAACGCGTGTGAGCCCGGAGCCGCGGTCGCCCTCGATCTCGGCGACGAGGCGGGCGACGGGCTCGTCGTACGAGCCGTACGGCGGCCGGTCGACGGCGTCGTGGAACAGGAGGTGGCCACCCGGCACGAGCAGATCCCTCCAGCGCTCGTAGTCCGCGCGGGCACCCTCGTAGCTGTGGTCGCCGTCGACGAAGACGAGGTCACACGGCCTGTCGGGCGGCGGCAGCGTGCGCGAGTCTCCGACCTCGAGCTGCACGCGCTCCGAGACCCCGTAGCGGCCGAGCGCGTCGACGAGGCCCGGGTCGGGCTCGAGCAGATCGTAGGAGTAAAGGCGCGAGCCGGCGTCCATCGCGGTCGCCAGCACGAGCGTGCTCCCGCCCCGGAAGCGGCCGATCTCCGCGATCGTCGCAGACCCGAGGTCGCGCGCCGTCCGGTAGAGGTGCGCCGCTTCGTCGAAGGCGAGCGAGGCGACACCGTGGTTCAACTGTCCGCTCGTGAAGAGAAACGCGAGGTCCTCGAAGCCACGGAGCTCGGGCGGCCAGTCTCGCACGGCCGAGAAGCCGCGATCGCCCGGATCCGGCATCACGGCCGCATGGACGAGACTCCGTCCCAGGCGCGACCGAGCAGCGGAGGAGAGAGCTCGCTTGCCGAAGCTGCGCGCGGTCACAGGCCAGACGCTAATGCAGCGCCCGCACGTATGCCCACGCATCACGCAGGCCGCGCGGGCGGAGCGCTGCCAGCGCGGCCGTGTAGACGAGGAGGCCGGCGACCGCGGCCGCGACGCCGCCGAGCACGAGCGCGAGCGCGCCGAACGCGATGGCCGCGAGACCGGCCTCCACCAGCGTGAGACGGCCGAGTCCCCGCGCGCCGGCCAGGAGCGTCCGGGGCGACAGGGAGGCCAGGAGACCGACAAGGCCCGCCACGGTCGCGATCGCCAGGGCGAGCGCGATTCCCGGAAGCCCCGCAAGCGCGCGCAGCGGCACGCCCACAAGCACCTCGAGCAGTGGCATGACGAGCGCGATCGGGATCAACATCCTGCTTCGGCCGACCACGAACAGCAGCGGGAAGGTCAGAGTCAGCGCGACCGAAGCGACCATCCAGGGAGCGAGATACACAATCAACCGCCCGAGCTCGCGGCCCGCGCCGCCGGAAAATGCCCCTCCGAGCACCAGCCCGACGATGCGGCCGCCCGCGAGCGCGAAGACACCCACGCCGCCCATGATGATCGCGACGCTCAGCCAGGAGGCGTGGACGATGTGGGCAGCCGCACTCTCCGCGTCGAGCCCCCGGCGCGTCAGCGGAGCGGAGGACACGACCCCGAGGGAAGCCGCCGTCGTCGCGACGAGCACCGTGGCGATCAGGTACCCGTACGAGAGGCTGGTCACCTTGCCGACCTCGAGATCGGCCGCCAGCCGTAGCGCGATCAGGTAGAGGCCCTGCAGCGAGAGTGGCACCGCGGTGGCGCGCGCGAGCCGCCCGAGGCGCACGTGGAGCGAGGACGGGCGCGGCCGGGTACGCCCCGACCTGTGCCGTGTCGCGAGCACGACGATCGGGATCCCGGCCGTGACGATGCCGTTCAGTGCGAGTCCCCAGGCGAGCGACTGGAGTCCGTGTCCGTCAGCGAGAGCCGCGAACAGCCCGACTCCCGCCAGCGCGCCGGAGGCGTAGGCAACTGCCGCGACGCCGTAGCTGTCACGCGCGGCCAGCGCGCTCGCCAGCACCGCGGCCAGCAGCTGCGCGGCGGCAGCCGCGATCAGCCAGGGCAGGGCACGCGCCGCGACGTCCGCGGACTGCTGCGGAAGGGACCCGGTCACCGCCTCGGCGATCGGTTGGCGCAGGAGCGCGACGAGGACGAGTGTCGGCAGAGCGAACGCGAGCAGCGACGCGGCGTACGCGACGCTCTCCTCGGCCAGCCTCCCGTCACGTGCGGCGCGCGTGAGCTCGGGCACGAGCACGATCCGGACGCCCTGCGCGGCGAGCATGAAAAGGAGGTAGACGGCATAGGCCGCGAGGAAGCCGTCGGTCTTCGCCGTCCGGCCGAACTTCTGCGCGAGCAGGATGGCGGCAAGCGCCGCCGCAACCGTGACCACGATCGTCGAGATCCCGGTCGCGACGGCATTGGCAACAGCGCCCCGCCGGGGCGAGCAGATACGCTTTCTCCTACCCAAGCCGCGCCCCAGCTTACGAGGAAAATGAACAGCCCGAACCCGCTCTGGACAAGCCGCTCGGTGGATGCCCTCCGCCGCGACTTCGCCGACCTGTACCGGGATCGAACCGTGCTGGTGACGGGGGCGGACGGCTTCATGGGCTCGCACCTGACCGAAGCGCTCGTGCTGCTCGGGGCCCGAGTGCACGCATTCGTGCGGGCCACCTCGAGCGGCTCGCTCAACAACATCGGCCACCTTCGGCGGAACTTGACCGTGCACTGGGGCGATCTCACTGACCGGCACTCGGTCGACCGTGTCGTGCGTGTCCTCGAGCGGGCCGACGACCGGCCGTACGTCCTCCACCTCGCCGCCCAGGCCCACGTCGGCGAGTCCTGGCACCGTCCGTACGAGACGGTGATGGCGAATACGGTCGGGACCCTCAACCTGCTCCAGTCGGTGGTCGACCACGGTGTGGAGCTCGAGAAGCTGGACACGGCCGGGACGTCCGAGGAGTACGGCAACGTCCGGGAGCTGGTCCGGCATCACCACGACTTCGACGACGAGGGCGGGCTGATCCTCCACGAGCGCTCTCCGATCAACCCGAAGTCGATCTATGCGACTGCGAAGGTTGCGGCCGACTTCCTGACGATGAACTATCACGACGCCTACGGCCTGCCGGGCGTCGTCACCCGGATGTTCAACAACTACGGCCCGCGGCAGAACCCCCGCTACGTCACTGGCACGATCATCACCCAGGCGCTCGAGCGCCGGGAGATCGAGCTCGGCAACCTGGAGCCGCTCCGCGACTTCTGCTTCTGCACGGACGGCGTTCGCGGGCACCTCACCGTCGCAGCGCACGGGATTGCGGGCGACGTCTACGTCTACGGTCAGGGCAAGAACATCTCGATGGCCGATTGGGCAGCGCTGATCCTGCAGACCGGTAAGGAGGCCGGGTACTGGCCGGCGGATCGAGAGCTCGTGACGGTGTCCGAGCGACTGCGGCCGGGGGCCAGCGATGTGATGGCCCTTCGGGTCGGCCACGAGAAGCTGAGCCGCGAGACCGGTTGGGAGCCGCTTGTCTCGTGGGAAGAGGGCGTCCTGCAGACGATCGCCTGGTACGCCGAGAATCGTGAGCGTTGGATCGGCCGCGTCGATTGGCTCGAGGTGGCGGCAACCACCCTACCGGCGGGCTGATGAGCCGAGTTCTCGTGACCGGCGGCGGCGGCTTCCTGGGCGCGCACCTCGTCGAGCGTCTTCGGAACGGCGGCCTGGATCCGTTCGTAGCCCGGCGTCGCGACTACGACCTGACGGCCGCGGACGACGTCGCCCAGCTGTTCGACGACGCGCGCCCCGACCGCGTCTTCCACCTCGCGGCCGAGGTGGGGGGCATCGGCGCCAATCGCGCCAATCCGGGCCGCTACTGGTACGCCAACCTGACGATGGGCGCCCACGTGCTCGAGCAGAGCCGTCTGCAGGGGGTCGAGAAGCTCGTGATCGCCGGAACCGTCTGCGTCTATCCCAAGCACGCCTCGATCCCGTTCCGCGAGGAGGAGCTCTGGGACGGCTATCCGGAGGAGACGAACGCGCCCTACGGCACAGCGAAGCGCGCGCTCCTCGTGGGAGCCCAGGCGTACCGCGAGCAGTACGGTCTGGACGCGATCTACCTCATGCCGACCGGCCTCTACGGCCCTCGCGACAACTTCGATCTGGAGACCTCGCACGTCATCCCGGCCCTGATCCGCAAGATGCTCGAGGGCGGCAGCGAGGTCGTCCTGTGGGGCGACGGCTCACCGACCCGGGAGTTCCTCTACGTCGACGACTGCGTCGAGGCACTCCTGCTAGGAGCCGACCGGTACGACGGGCCGGACCCGATCAACGTCGGCACCAGCGAGGAGATCTCGATCCGCGACCTTGCCGAGCTAGTGGCTGACGCGACAGGCTTCGACGGCGAGATCGTCTGGGACACGTCGAAGCCGAACGGCTATCCCCGGCGAAAGCTCGATACCTCACGGGCCCAGCGCCTGCTGGGCTTCCAGGCGCAAACGTCTCTTCGAGGCGGGATCGAGCGCACGGTCGCCTGGTACCGGCAGACCGTCGCCGCGCCCGTCGCGGCCTCGTAGCGCTCAGGCGCTACCTGGCAGAGAGCGAGAGCGCGAACCGCTGGAACGCGGCGAACGCCGGCTTCTTGCGGCCGCCGGCGGTCAGGAAACCTGACTGCCAGCCGTTCAACTTCGAGTCGTCTCGAAAGAGGAACCAGAGCATCATGTCGATGCGGGGGTTCTTGCGGGCGATCGAGAACGCCTGCGTGAGGTACTTCGCCTGCTTCGTGTACGAGACGCCGAAGATGTTGTCCGGCGGTCGTGTCTGGTAGCCGTACTCCGTGATCCAGATCCGCTTCGCGCCGTAGAGATGCGTGACCTCCTTGATCAGGACGTTGAGATTCCCGAGCGTGACGGCCGTGCTGGCGGGGGGCGGCGTGGACGGCGTCTCGGAGGGCTTGCCGTAGTACGGGTGGTGGGCATACGCGTCGAATCCCTTGGCTCCCGCCTTCTTCATCCCGCGCAGGAAGACCAGCGGTGAAAGCGCCGGCCGGCTGCCGCGTGCTGTGTTGTTGCCGCGAGGCGCCGTGACGCCGCAGGCAACTTTCTCGCTCTTCAGAGCGGTGCCATGCACGCCTCCGACGACGGCGTTGCAGATCTTGGCGTAGTCGACCGGGCTCTGAACGACGAAGCGCCGGCCGACTCGGCGGAACTGCGGCGAGAGAAACGCCGGATTGTTCGGCTCGTTCCAGGCGAGCCAGAGGCGGACGGCAGGCAGTGCTCGCTCGTCCTCGCGCTGAAACGTGCCGCTGTAGCGAGTCGCCGCTGCGTAGGCGAAGTTCCGAAGGTCGATCGGCTTCCTGGGAGCCCGGTTCGGTTTTCCGCCGCCGTTCGCCCAAGCCGGAGTGCTGTAGATCGAGAAGAGAATCTTCATCCGGTGCTCGGCCGCGTAGAGGACGGTACGGTCGTAGAGCGACCAGTTGTAGGCAGGATCGGCGGGATCCATCGGGTCGGCCGGCCGGCGGCGAGCGACGCCAAGAGGCCCGCCCCAGTAGAGATTGACGCGGACGATCTGCGTGTGCAGCTGATCGAGGGTCGCAAAGACCTTCTCGGTGTCGCCGGAGAGCACCTGGCCCTCGTCGTAGATGCCCACCTGCAGGTAGCGGGAGGCGGGCGCCGACTGCGGCGTCGCGGCGATGGCACAGAGCCCCGCGAGGACGACGGCGATTCGCCTACACACCGATCGGCTGCCGGCCGAGCGTCGCGAGCATCCGGGAGAGCCCGCTCTCCAGGTCGATCTCCGGCTCCCAGCCGAGCAGCCCCCGGGCGCGTGTGATGTCGGGCCGGCGGACGTGCGGGTCGTCCACCGGTAGCGCTTCGAAGACGATCTCGCTCTTGCCCCCGGTGACGCGGATCACGGTCTCGGCCAGCTGGAGCATGGTGACCTCGAGGTCGGGGTTGCCGAGATTCACGGGGAAGTGCTCGCCGCTCTCGGCGAGGAGATAGAGGCCGCGAATCAGGTCGTCGACGTAGCAGAGACTCCGGGTCTGCGAGCCGTCGCCGAACACCGTCAGCGGTTTGTTGGCGAGCGCCTGCCGCACGAACGTCGGGATTGCTCGCCCGTCGTGGGGGCGCATCCGGGGCCCGTACGTGTTGAAGATGCGGGCGATACAGGTGTTCACGCCCTGCTGGCGGTGATAGGCCATCGTCATCGCCTCGGCGTAGCGCTTCGCCTCGTCGTAGACCCCGCGCGGGCCGATCGGGTTGACGTTGCCCCAATAGCTCTCCGCCTGCGGGTGCTGCTCAGGGTCGCCGTAGACCTCGCTCGACGAGGCGAGCAGGAAACGGGCCCGCTTGAACTTCGCCAGCCCGAGCGCATTGTGCGTCCCGTAGGAGCCGACCTTCAGTGTATGAAGCGGCAGGCGCGCGTAGTCGATCGGGCTCGCGGGGCTCGCGAGGTGAAAGACGAAGTCGACCGGCTCGTCGATCTCGAAGTGCCCCACGAGGTCGTGGTTGACGAAGACGAAGTCCGGGTCGCGGATGTGGTCGATGTTGACCAGCGATCCCGTATCGAGGTTGTCGACACAGATAACGCGGTGATCGCGCTCCAGCAGGTAATCGCAGAGATGGGAGCCGAGGAACCCGGCTCCGCCTGTGACGAGGGCGGTGGACATGAACGCGATGATACTGGCCGACGGAGACGCCTTTCCGGTTCTTACGCAGCTCTAACGGTCGCCAGCGTTACTGCGAGGCTTGCCACTGCCTTCGTCGCAGATGGAGTTCGCGGCACGAATCGCAGGGTCTTGTCCGGACGGCTCTACACTGGCCCCTCCAGTGGGTCGTTCTTTCCTTCTTGCCGCCGCACTAGCCGCGGCTCTGATCGCTCCGTCCTCGATGCTCGCCAACGGACCGCTTGCGACAGGGATCAGCCTGCAGGCGCCGCACAGCGACAACGAGGCGAACCTCGTCTTCGTCCGCACGCGAGACGCAGGGGCGACCGTTGCCCGCTTGACTCTACGCTGGTCCGCGACACAGCGCCCCCTGAACGCCGGAGACCCGGCCGATCCGGCGTACGACTGGGCTCCGTCCGACAGGGAGATCCGGCTTGCGGTTGCGAACGGGCTGACCCCGATGGTCAGCGTCGATCAGGCTCCCACCTGGGCGCAGGACGAGAAGTACCCCCTGCCGTTCACACCCCCGGGCAGTCTCAGGGGGTCGGTGCGGCCGGATCCCGCCGCCTTGGGACTCTTCGCGAGAGCAGCAGCGATTCGCTACAGCGGCTTGTTCGGTGGGCTACCGCGCGTGCGCCTCTGGCGAATCTGGAACGAGCCTAACCTGAGCAACTATCTGCTTCCCCAGTTCTCGGGCCGGAAAGCGCTCTCGCCTGACTGGTACCGCCGCATGCTCAACGCCTTCGCCGACAACGTGCACGCGGTGCACGCCGACAACGTCGTCGTCGGAGGCAACCTCTCCCCGTTCGGCGTCAGGACGAGATTCTGCGTTCCCAGTGAGAACACGTGCGTGCCCGCATCGGAAGCCGTGGCGCCGCTTCGGTTCATGCGCGAGCTGCTCTGCCTCTCGAAGGGAGCGAACCCGCATCGAATTTGCTCCCAGCAGGCGCACTTCGACGCCTGGGGTGTGCATCCGTACACGTCAGGTGGACCGACCCACCATGCCGCGGGCCAAGACGACGTCTCGCTCGGGGATCTTCCCGACGTCCGGCGCTTGCTCGACGCCGGCGTGCGAGCGGGGACCATCCACTCACGCCAGCCCGTGCAGCTGTGGGCGACCGAGTTCTCCTGGGACACCGGTCCTCCGGATCTCTCTCCGCTCGTCGTCCCGATCACGCTGCATGCGCGCTGGGTGGCCGAAGCGCTGTACCGGATGTGGACGACCGGGGTCTCGCTCGTCAACTGGCTGGAGCTCCGCGACGACCCTTACCCCGCCGAGTTCTCCCAGTCGGGTCTCTACTTTCGAGGCGGAGACAGCCTGACGCGCGATGCGCCCAAGCCCGCTCTGGTCGCATTCCGCTTTCCGTTCGTGGCATATCGAGAGGGAACGGGCACATCGGTTTGGGGTCGGACGCCCCGAGGGAAGCCCGCCCGGGTCGTGGTGGAGCGAAACGACGGCGCCGGCTGGCGGCGCGTTGCGACGCTCGCGACGAACCGCTACGGCATCTTCTCGGCGCACCTGCGGGCAAAGAAACAGCGCGCGCCGCGACCGCCCGGCGCGAGACAGCCACGGCTCCCCGCCGCGACGAGCTATCGCGAGACTGTCCTACGGGACTCGCCGAGCGAGTACTGGGCCCTCGACGAAAGGAGTGGGCTGCGGAAGGCGCACAACCTGGCCGGTTCCCGTACCGGCGTCTACCAGGGAGTCAAGCTGGGCGCGCCCGGCGCGTTGGGGGAGACGCTGGGCAGTGCTGTCACTCTGAACGGCAAGAACGCCGTGGTGCTACTCGGACCGATCAAGTCTCCGAAGACGGTCGAGCTCTGGCTCAAGACGCAGACGACCAAGGAGGCCGCAGCGTTCAGCAACCGGGATTCGCTCAGCCGCTATACGTTCCTCGGGGTCTCGGGCGCGGTCCGGTCGCTCGCCTTCGACACCGTCGGGCTGTGGGGGAAGGCGTGGATCACGGACGGCCGCTGGCACCACCTCGTCTACACCTACGACGGTGTGTCGGGGAAGCTCTACGTCGACGCCCAGCTCGACTCGTCGGGCAGCTGGCAGCGCCTGGAGGGAGCGGGGAACGGGACGCTCGGGTACGACGCCACCCTCAAGACCTACCTGCGCGGCTCGATCGACGAGGTCGCCCTCTACGACTACGCACTGACCCAGAGCCAGGTGCGCAGCCACTTCCTCGCGAGTGGACGATCCCTGAGCTATAGCGCCCAGTTCAACATCATGAAAGGTGGCTCGTACATGCGGGCGCGCCTCTTGGGCGGCCGCACCGCGTCGCTTCCCTTCTCGCTGACGCGGCCTCGCGACCGCTTCGTCCTGCCTTTCGGGCGCTGAGCTGCCGCGTTCCAAGCCTCAGCGCAGCTCCTTGTTCGCCTCCATGTCGAAGAGCATCGCGAACAGCGTGAACTGCGAGCCGGAGATGAGGAGCAGCGCGATCAGGACGACGGTCGGCGTCGTCAGCTGGTGACCGAGGAGACGCAGCACCGTCTCGGTGATCCCGAGGACGAGCCCCACGGTGGTCATCAGGATTCCGAGCACGTAGAAGAAGACGAGCGGGTGGAAGTCGCGGATCACGTATTTCTCGCGCATCCGCCAGAAGAAGCCCTTGACGAGCAGCCAGGAGATGCGCGGCACGACCTTGCGGATCCGGATCCCGCTGCGCTCGCCGATCCCGTAGATCGGGCGCGACGGAAAGTCCCGGACGCGCGCGTTCCAGACATTCAGG
>JBBRYW010000012.1:0-40417 GCA_038237235.1 Gaiellales bacterium | reverse complement strand
CTCGCGGCCTCCGCACAGGCGGATGCCGTCGTCTGCCTCGCCGCCGACACGCTGACGGACACCGTCATCAGCGGGTACGAGGAGCTGGGAGTCCTCGCACGCGGCGAGCCCGGATCGGAGGACGCGGGCGGCTTCGCGCTCGCCGAGGCCTGCGTCGCCCTTCTGCTCGAGCGGCGCTCCCGTGCGGAGGAGCGTGGCGCCCGCATCTACGGCGAGGTCCTCTCGTACGGCATCACCTCCGACGCGGAGGGGATCGGGCGGATCAACCGCGAGGGTGAGGGCCTCGAGCGGGCGATGCGGCTGGCGCTCGAGCGCGGTGGGCTCGAGCCGGGAGAGATCACGGCGATCTGGGCCGCCTCGGCGGGACTGCCGGTGGCCGACGAAGCGGAGAGCGCCGCGATCAGGCGCGTCTTCGGTGAGGGCGCGAATGTCATCGCACCGAGGCTCCGGCTCGGTGAGCCGATCGGCGCCGGCGGTCCCCTGAACGCCGTGCTGGCGCTAATGAGCTGGCATGAAGGGACCACTCCCGGGCCGGTGCTCGTCAACAGCCTGTCGCTCGGCGGGACGAACTTCGCGATCGTGCTGGCGCCGTCCGCGCAGGAGTAGCGGCACTCGGCGCGTGCCCCGGAGCACTGTGAGCGCGAGTGACGGCTGACGAGTATCCGGGCGGGAGCCGGTTACACTCGCCGGGTGGCGCCTTCGCTCGTCATCAAGGCGGGTCCCCTCGCAGGGCGACGCTTCGAGCTTGGTCCCGAGCTCGTCGTCGGCCGCGTAGACGCCGATGTCACTATCGAGGACCCGCTGCTGTCGCGGCGGCACGCGCTCATTCGTTCGGCCCGCGGGGAGGTGCAAATCGAGGACCTCGGCTCGCGGAACGGCACCTGGGTGAACGGCGAGCGTATCACCGGCGTCATGCGGATTGAGCCCGGCGACGTGATCGAAGTGGGCGACACGTCGCTCGAGGTGGAGTTCGCCCGCGAACGTGACGGTCGCACCGTGCTCGCGCCCCGCGAGGATGCAGGTCGCGGCAAGGACGACGAGGAGCTGCGGCTCATCAGCGCACTCTTCGCCGACCTCGGCGGCTCCGCGGCCGCCGGCGAGTCGCTGCGCACCGTCACCGGCGCGGTCGAGCGGTTCGGGGGCGCAGTGCAGGCGGCCCCGGAGGGCCGGGTTGTGGCGCTCTTCGGACTGCCCGATGAGCGAGACGACGACGCTGAACGCGCCGCGCGGGCCGCGCTCGCCATCCGCGACACCGTCGCCGCTCCGCGAATCGGAATCGCCACCGGCGAGATCGACGTCGAGCTCCTCGACCGGGGCGACCCGCGGTGGTGGGCGCGGAGCGATGCGACGAACGTCGCCGCCGGCCTTGAGTCTCTCGCCGACCCCGGGACGATCCTCGTCGAGCAGGCGACCGCGAGGCGCCTTGTGCACGAGTTCGAGTTCGAGCCGCTCGGCGATGCGAACGTCGCGGGTCGCGGCGAGCCGGTCGAGGCATGGAAGCTGATCTGCGCCCAGCCGGACGAGGTCGCCGAGTCTGCCGCGCCCGCGCCGGTCGCGGCGCCGCCTCTCTCGCTCCGCTTCGAGGTCGACTGGAAGACGGGCGAGGTGCTCCTCGACCTCGGCGAGGAGTCAGAGCAGATACGGCTTGTGTACGACGGCGGCCGCTGGCGCATCGCCCCACTCGCGGGCGCCCCGCCGAGACCGAGCTCTTAAGAGCCGAACATCGTCTGCCCGGAGGACGACCACCTGAACCGGGTCATCTCCTGCTTCGGTGCGAGCGCGCCCGGGCGGCGGCCGCGCCGCACGAAGAGCGTCGGCGCCGGCGCCGACTTCGCGATCTCCGACCGCACCGGCCCGAGGCCCTGCTCGCGCCACCGCTCCGGCAGCCCGATCACGAGGAGCCCGGCTCTCTCCCCGGCACGGATCACCTCCGGCCCGGGCGCCACGAGCACCGGCTCCGTGACGACCCCGGCGAGCTGCTGGACGACGAGCGACGCGTTCGCCAGCAAACGGCTCGCGTCACGACCGTCCTCACCGCCCGAGGCGGCGCCCAGTAGTCGCAAGGGCGCCTGACGCGCGCTGGCGATCCAGGCGGCGAGCTCGAGGGCGGCCCAGTCGTGCTCGGCGCCGCCGAACGGCACCAGCACCGGATGCTCCTCATCGACGACGACGGCTCCGGCCCGCTCGACGAGAACGGCGACGTCGCAGGGCGCCTCGCTCAGGACCTCGCCGACCTCTCCCCGCGGCACGCCTTCGCCGATCAGCGGCCGTCGCCCGTTCATCAGCAGGAGATCGACCTCCTGCTCCGACGCCAGCCGCACGAGATCGGCGCCGACATTCGGCGACGTGAAGGCGACCGCCCGCGTGCGCACGGATCGCTCCTCGAGTAGCGCGCGTCGCTGGCTCAGCTCTGCGGTCGCACGCTGAATCTCGCGGTCGTCCGACCGCACCCCCGCCGCCAGGCGGGCCGGCGTCACGAGCCTGAGCAGGATGAGCTCGCGCGGAGGCTCGGAGCGGGCGAGCGGCTCCGCGAGCGCGAGCAGCGCGTCGAGGCTCCGGTCGTCCAGCGGCGCGACCAGAATCGAGCGCTCGGGAACGCCGGGCTCCGCCGCCCGCCGCAGCTCGTCCTCGGGCGCCTCCGAGAACTGCCCCTTCGGATCGAGCAGGCGGAGCGCCGGTCCCGCCGCGAAGGTCGTGACGAGCGCCATCACGACGAGCATCGTGAAGAGCGCCGGTGAGATGAGGCCAAGCTCCAGGCCGATGTTGAGCACGATCAGCTCGGCCAGCCCGCGCGTATTCATCAGCGCACCGATAGCCGACGCCTCCCGCTGCCGGATTCCCATGAACCGTGCGGCCGCCATCGCGCCGACCCATTTGCCAATGACCGCGACTCCAAGCAGCAGAAGTGCCAGCAGCCAGAGCAGCGGGCGGTCGACCGCGCCGATGTCCGTGCGCAAACCCGTGACGACGAAGAACAGCGGGAGGAGAACCGTGACGACGAAGTCCTCGAGCCGCCGGCTAACGTCGCCGGTCAAACCGGCGTGGCGCGGCATGATCAGACCCATCACAAACGCTCCGAAGATCGCCGCGATGCCGATCTGCTGGGCCACGTAGGCCGAGAGCAGGACGCCGACGACGATGGCGCCGATCCAGAACGCGGGAACCTGGCCAGCCTCGTCGTACGCCGTCGAGACGCGCCCGAGCAACGGGCGCGCGATCAGGATCATGCCGGCCGTGAACGCGCCGGCCAGACCGACGACGACGAGCGCGTGCAGGCCCGAGCCCGAGCCTGCGACCGCCGTCGCCAGCGCGAGCAACCCCCATGCCGTGACGTCGTCGATCGCCGCGCTCGCCATCGCCATCGCCCCGACCGGGTGGCGGAGCATGCGCCGCTCGACCAGGATCCGGGCGAGCACGGGGAACGCGGTGATCGACATCGATACGCCCATGAAGAGCGCGAACGGGAGATAGTCGACGTTCGGCGCCAACAGCCGGTACACCGGCAGCGCGACGATCAGGCCGAGTGACATCGGGACGGCCACGCTCGCGTTCGAGATATAGACCGCTTGACGGAGGCGCTCGCGGATCAACCGTGGATCGAGCTCCATCCCGACGAGAAAGAGGTAGAACGCGAGGCCGATCTGAGACGCCCCGCCGAGCAGCGTGACGATGTCTCCCGGGAAGAGGTAGTCCTTCACCTCCGGCAGGAGCGCGCCGAGCACCGTGGGCCCAAGTAGGATGCCCGCGAGCACCTCACCCATCACCCGCGGCTGAGCGAGCTTGCCGAGAACAGCCCCGAGGAGCCGAGCGGCCAGGATCACCGTCGCGATCGCCAGCATGAGGCGACCGAACGTCTCCTCGCCGGACCGCTTCTTGGCCGGCGCCGTAGTCGCCCCCGGTGCCAGCAGCGGGCTCGAGAAGGTTGCTGCCGCCCGATCGCCGCCCACGGTTCCTGCGAGCCGGCGCCCGTCGCCGCTCCCCGAGACGCGGAGATCGATCGCCGCCGCGCTCCCGGCGCCACACTCCACGTCGCCGCGAAGCCGGCCGCCGCGCAGGCGGACCTTCCCGCCCACGCCCCGCGCGCCGACGAGCTTGACGAACTGGCCGGACTGCTCCACGCGCAGCTTGCGGCCCAGGCAGCTCCCAGGCGCGAGCTGGTAGAAGCCGGCCACGTCGGGTGCCGGGTGCTCGTCCCGCCCCGCGTGGATCGAGAAGACTGCCGCGGCCGCCACCGCCGCAGCAAGAAATGCGTAGCCCGCGATGAGGCGGGCCCCCGACGCCCCGCGCGCGGCCTCGTCCATCTTCCTGTCAGCCGTCGGTGCCATGCTGTTTCTCGCCCAAGCTCCGGTGGAAGATAATGCGCCCACGCGAACCATGTGCGAGGTTCGGTCGTTGTCGGCGACGAGGAAGGTGAGAATTGTCGAGCAACATGTCCCGCCCGCAAGACCTGCGCGAAGGCGACGCGGTCGGCCCGTACAAGCTTCGGCGCCTGCTCGGTGAGGGCGGGATGGCACGAGTCTTCCTGGCCGCCCGCGAGCCGGACGGGCAGGAGGTTGCCCTCAAATTGATGAAGGCCGACCTCTCCGCGCAGGACGTCTACCGGCGGCGCTTCCTCCACGAGGCCCGGACCGCTGCGGAGGTCCGACACGAGAACCTCGTGCCGATCCTCGACGCCGGCGAGGCGAATGGCCGACCCTATCTCGCCGCGCGATACGTGCCGGGCCGCACCCTCGAGCACCGGATCCGCAGCGGGGGGGCGCTAGCCCTGGCCGACGTCGTCCGGGTCGCAGAAGAGGTCGCGGCCGGCCTCGACGCCTTGCACGCGGCCGAGCTGGTTCACCGCGACGTGAAGCCGTCGAACGTCCTTCTCGACGACGAGGGAACGGCCCTGCTGACCGATTTCGGGCTGGCCCGCGGCCCCGCCTATACCGTCCTCACGCGGCCCGGCCAGGTGGTAGGCACGTTGCACTACCTCGCTCCCGAGCTGATCCGTGGTCAGCCGGCGACGGTCGCGAGCGACGTCTACGGGCTCGGCTGCCTCGTCTTCGAGTGCGTCGCCGGGGAGACGCCGTTCGGCGGTCGCAGCATCTTCGAGATCGGTGCGGCGCATCTCGACGAGGAGCCGCAAGCTCCCGGCGCCGAGCGCGACGATTGGCACCCGACGCTCTCGCGGGCGGTGCTGCTCGCGCTCAGGAAGGACCCGGCTCAGCGCCCGCCGACCGCGGGCGGCTACGCGCGCGGAATCCGGGCCGCCGCGGAGCTGGTTTAAGGGCCTGTCCGCGACGATGAAGACCTCGTCTGCGGAGCCTGCCGTCGCGGACGCTCACCTCTCCCGCGTCTGCCGCAATGCTGAGACAGCCCGGGGAGACCGGGCCGAGGGCCCCATCGCCATAGTGCCGAACTGCAGGGCGGAGCCCGCACGCGCCTGCGCAGCGGTGGGATGGCGCACGACCTGGATCACACCCATCATCCCCTGGTCCGAGTGGAAGGCGATGTGGCAGTGGAAGACGAGCTTCCCGGTGAAGTCGACGGGTTTCGTTCGAATGACCACCGTCGCCCCCGGAGGAAGCGCAACCGTGTCCTCGTAGTCCACGTAGCGGAGGGGACGCCCGTTGACGCTGATGACCTGGAAGGGGTTCTGGTGGACGTGGAAGTTGTGCCACTCCTTGTGCACCGCGGTGCTCTTGTTCTTCAGTGTCCACTCCTCCACCGCGCCGAGCTTCATCGTCACATCGACGCGACGGTGGTCGAAGAGCTTTCCGTTGAAGGGGAACTCCGCTTGCTTCGTCGCGAAGAAGCGCTTTCCGAAGACGATGACGCGGTGCTTGACCACACGACTGCGACGCAGGTCGAGCGGCGCCTTGGCGAGCGGCCCCCGAGGCAGCCGATCTCGGACGCGCACTCCCGACGAGGCGAGCGTCAGCAGGGCGCGCTTCGGCTCGATCCTGCCGGACGGCGGGGTATCGGCGGCCGGGTCGAAGCACGACTTGAAGCATCTGTGGAAGGGGACCGTATCCAGGGTGTATCGCCCGGGCGGCCCGCCACGGACGAGCACCTCGCGGCGCGATCCGGGCGTTATCAGCAGCTCCTGCGTCCGCCGCATGAAGCGCAATGTCTGGCCGTCCTCCGCGAGCACTTCGAAGGGCTGACCGCGCAGCCGCAGACGCACGATGTGAACGCCGGTGGCGTTGAGGATCCGCCAGCGCTGGAGCTGCCCCGGGCGGATCTTCACGGTTGGGTTCTGCACACCGTTGACCAGCAGCATTCCGGCGCCGAGCGCCGGCCGGGGCAGAATCGGCGGCCGGGTGCGGGTTCCAGGGCCCGGGGCGGGGCGCCGGCTGAGGGGGATCGGCCCGCCTTGATCAGGGGGTGTCGGGTCGCCCACGCCGCCGGAGCGCCCACCCTGGATGATCATCAGCCGCTGAGGAATGTTGCGTAAACGGTTGTCGAGACCCCCCTCGACGACGATCGCCCCCGCGAGACCGCCGTCGATCTGCTCGTTCACGAGCCTGTGGAAATGCGGGTGGTACCAGAAGGCGCCGGCCGGATGGTCGGCGGGAAGGCGAAACCTGAAGGTGAAGCGCTCCTGAGGCAGAATTTCGAGAAAGACGTTGTCGCCGTTGCCGCGCGGGCTGACGTGGAGGCCATGGACATGCAGGTTGGTGGGCTGCGGGAGCTGATTGTCGAGATGCACGACCAACTCATCCCCCGGACAGGCCACTAGCGTCGGCCCGGGCACGCTTCCCTCGTACTCGAACGTCGTGACGCGCTGACCTCTGACGGATATCGAGCCGGGGGCCGCCTTCAACGTGGTCTCGAGACGGCCGTCGTGGCTCGAGCGCATCGGCGGCTCCGGAAAGCCGTCCTCGATGACCTTGGGAAAGTGAGACGCGCAGCGCGAACGTGCAACGCTGGAAGTGCCGTCCCCACCGAGGAGTTTGGCCAGAGCCAATCCGACGACCACCACAAGGAGCACACCGGAGATGACGATCGGAAGCAGCAACTTGACCCGTCTCCGCGGCGCCGGTCGCGGCGGCGCACCGGCGCCCGGGGCTCCCGGCGCCGGTTCTGCGCGGACCACGCCCCTCGTGACCGTCGCGCCTGGCGCGGGCGCCACCGGGGTCGCGCGGGGCCTGGTCGTCTGGGGATCCGCCGCTAGCACCTCGCGCGGGCCGACTTCGATCTCCAGTCGCGTGTCGCCCACACGCAGCCTCGTATTCTTCGACACCGTCACGCGTCCCTGGACGCGCCGCCCGCCTACATAGGTCCCGTCGGTGGAGTCGAGATCCTCGACCTCGACACCGTCCCGGACCGCCCGCAGGACCGCGTGTGGTCTCGAGACCTCCGAGTCCGCCAGCACGACATCCGCGTCCTCGCGGCCCAGCACCAGCTCACGGTCGATCGGCCAGACCTTGCCAGCGTCCACACCTGAAACGAGGCGCAGCAGACGCTTCATAACCTCTGAGTAACACTAAACCATCGGCATCGGCGACGCAATCAATACCGCCGATTGGTCTACCTTCCGCATCTCTCGACGCGGGAGCCGGCTGCCCTCCTACCCTTCGCTCAACCCGATCTTCTCGTGCAACCGGCGCAGTGGCCCGGGTGCCCACCAGTTGCGGGCCCCGAGCAGCGCCATCAGGGCGGGAACCAGGAGGGCGCGGATGATCGTCGCGTCGAGGATCACGGCGAAGGCGGTTCCGACGCCGAGCTCCTTGATGAAGATCACAGACGAGGTGGCGAAGGCGCCGATGGCGACGCAGAAGAGCAACGCCGCCTGCGTAACGATGCGCCCCGTGCGCTCCAGGCCGATTGCGACGGCGTCGGTCTCTGAGGCGCCCGCGTCACGAGCTTCCTTGATCCGCGTGAGCAAGAACACTGCGTAGTCCGTCGCCAGGCCGAACGCGACCGCGAACAGCAGCACCGGCTGGGATATGTCGAGCGCGCCAAGGCTCTCGTATCCGAGCACGCCCTCGAGGTGGCCGTCCTGGAAGATCAGTACCAGCAGGCCGAAGGCGGCGCTCAGCGAGAGGGCGTTCATGACCAGCGACTTGAACGGCAGGATCAGGGAGCCGGTCATCAGGAAGAGGACGATCGCGGTCGTGGCGCAAAGAAGGAACGCAACGAGCGGAAGCCGCGAGGAGATGGCCTTTTTCTGGTCGATGTACGCGGCGGTGGGACCGCTCACGGACACGGGTGGGGCATCCCGGGCACGGAGCCTCTTCACGAGATCGAGGGTTTTCTCGTCCAGCGGGCGCGCCTTGGGCAGGATGCCGAACTCGAAGTAGCCCCCTTCGAGGGCCACGGGCGGCTGACCCTTCGCGATCGCGCCCGGCAGATTTCGAAGCGTGTGCGCCAGCCTCCCGACCTGAGCCCTCTGCGTTCGGGGGCTTTTCACCAGGACCGTGATCTCGGATGCCGGGTTCGTGGGAAACCTCGTCCTCAGGGCGTCGTCGACCTTGCGGGAAGTCAGATCCTTGGGGATCGCGCTGGCGTCGACACCTGTGAACTTGATGCCGAGTGCCGGAATGCCCATGCCGACAAGGAGCGCTGCGCTGAGGGCCGCCACCGTCGCCGGCCGCTTCATCACCGCCTGCGAGAGGCGGTACCAGGGACCGGACCGCTCCTGAGAGGCCGTTCGCTCGGCCGCGCGCGCCCAACGCTTGGGGGCGAGGGAGTTGATGCGCGGGCCGAGCACGGCGAGCAGGGCGGGCAGTGCGACGAGCGACACCGACACCGCTACGAGTGCACAGACGGCTCCGCCGATGCCCATTGAGTACATGAACGGCTGGGGGAACACGATCAGGGTCGCAAGCGCGATCGCGACGGTCACGGCGCTATAGAGGATCGTTCGCCCGGCGGTGTACATCGCGCGACGAAGGGCCTCCGATTCGGTGCTGGCGAATGTCCCTCCCGCCTCGCTGCGCGGAATCGCGCCGTAGGTCGGGGATGACCCGCGAGCGCGCAGCCCCACCTTCGCCAGCTCCTCTCGGTAGCGCGATACCACGAACAGGCTGTAATCGATTGAAAGCCCGAGACCGAGTCCGACCACGATATTCAAAGCGAACACGGACAGCGGCACCATCTCGTTGACGATACGAAGCACGAAGAACGTGGTCATGACCGTGAGCGCGCCCACGAACAGCGGCAAGAGGGCGGCGATGACACCGCGGAATACGAACAGCGACAGGGCGAACAGGATGGGAAACGCGAGGCCCTCGGCCTTGCCGAGGTCCATGCCGACCCGCGCACCGAGCTGTTCGCCCGCGACCGCGTTGCCGCCCACCAGGACTTCCGGAGCCCTTTCCACCCGATCCACGATCGCCTTGGCGGCATCGTCCCGCTTGGCGTCGGGAATGTCCTTGAAGAACGCGGCCACGTAGGTTGAGCGCCGGTCGCGCGAGATGAAGTCGCGATTGCCAGTGTCGTAGAACGTCGCGGTCCTCGTGACCTGCGGCTCGCGGCGGATCTCTCTGGCTACCCGCTCGACCTCCTTGCGCGTCTCAGCCGCGCGGAAGCCTCCCTTCGGCGTGATCAGGGCTATCACCTGCGCCCCTGGCAGCTGCCCCGTGGCCTTCGCGATCCGGTCGTTCGTCTTGACCGTCTCCGAGCTGGGGTCGTTGAAGGGGTCGTTGGCGTTGAGCATGCCCGCGACCGGCGCGCCGATCACGACGGCGATCACGAAGAAGACGCCGATCATCGCGAGGACGCGGCCCGGACGGCGGTCTGAGAGATTCGCGAACCTGTTCAGCAGCCCCGACTCGCCCGAAGGAGCCGGAGGCTCGACGGGCATCACGTCCGAAGCGGCGGCGCCCGGCTCGGCGATCATCAATGTCGTCGTTCCGACCCAGATCGCGGCCCCCGGCTCCACGACCGTCGGTGCGGGGATCCGACGGCCGTTGACGAAGGTCCCGTTCGCCGAGCCCAAGTCCTCCACAACCACTCGGCCGTCCACCACGCTCACCTTGGCGTGACGTCTCGAGAGCTCCGGGTCGCCGGAGAGCGTTTCCCCAGTTTCCCCGCGGCCGATCACCACCGGCTCCTCGCCGAGCGAGATCGTGGAACCGGCGGACCTGCCGGCCACCACCCGCAGCTCCACGACGGCCGCCGCAGCGGGTGGCTGTACCGGACCGGAGATCGGGCGGGCCGCAGTCGTGTCAGGCCTGCTGCCTCGCACGGCGGTCACGCCGGGCCTGCTGCCTCGCACGGCGGTCACGCCCGGCGCCGGCAGCCCCTCGACCGTCAGCTTCGTCGTCCCGACTCCGATTGAGTCTCCAGCCTTCAGCGCGGTCGGCTCGTCGATCCGGTGGCTGTTGACGAACGTCCCGTTGGTGGAGCCGAGATCCTCGATCACGAGCCGTCCCGCGACCTCCGAGACCCGCGCGTGCCGCCGTGACAGCTCGGGATCGCCGCCCAGGTCGTTGGCGTCTTTCGAGCCCCGCCCGAACACGAGTGGCTCATCGCCGACCGGGATGCCGGTTCCCGCGGCTGGTCCCGTGGTTACCTTGAGGGTCGCTCTCACACCGGCCTCAGCGGATCAAGCGCTCGTCGGCTATTGCGAGGGGACGAGGGGGAGTAGCTCGTCGCCCGCCTGCGCACCGGTTCCGGAGCCGAGGACCCGCCCATCTCCGTCGATGAGCACCGCGGCCGCCTGCTGATCGACGCCGCTCAGCCCGAAGCTCTCCGCCACCTCACCTTTCCAATCCATCAGCATCACCATCGCCTTGGCCGGATCGGCCGGAGCCTGCTTGCCGGCGGCCTCGAGCGTCTCGGCTTGATCCTTCACCGCTTCCTGATAGGCCTTCTTGATCTGGGTCTTGGCGATGATACGCGCCGGTCTCGGTACTCCCTGGAGATCGGACACCCCGAGTATCGGCAGCTCATCGGGATCGTAACGGCGGCGGATCGTCTGGGCGACCTGCTTGACCTGCTCGCTGCTGTCTCGTCCTCCGAACACCACGACGACCGTCCGACCTCGATACTCGGTGAGCGACACCGAGTGTCCGAGAACGTGATCGAGCGTGAAGTTCGGGGCGTCTGCGGGAACTGCTGCCATCGTTTCTCCTTTCGGTCAGCTCTGCGCGAGCCTCGCCCCGCGCGACTCGAGCCAGAACTCGTCGATGCCCGGAAGTCGCTCGCTCGCCTGAGCCAGGGTCATCCCATTCTCGTCGAACAGCCCCTCCTCCTCCCATTTCCCCGAGTCGAGGCTGATGGCGAGGGGATTGATCGGCGCCTGCTCGTCGGGTGGGTCGGGAAGGTTCTTCGCGGCCTTGTGGAAGAGCCACACGGCGATCGCCTTCAGGAGCTCGATGTTCTGCACGGCGCGCTCCTTGAAGGCGTCGTCCTCGAAATCGACCGAGAGCTCCTTCTGCCGCTCGATCATCGGCGTAAAGTCCTTCGAGAGGACGGACACGCCCTCCCACTTTCGCTGGTCGAGCTGGTGCCAGTCGCGGAAGAAGTCCTGCATCCGGCCAAGCAGCGGAATCACTGTCTGGAACTGGTCGACGACCTCGGCTAGAGAGTCGAGGTCCGTCATCTTGCCGTGGAGGAACAGGAACGCGAGCGTGCAGAAGTAAGCGGTGTTGTCGTACAGGTTCTTCGCCAGCATCACCTGCGGGTTTCCGAAGAACTGGTACTGATCCTTGTAGAGGGAGACCGTGGGATCGAACAGCTGGTAGAAGAAGAAGTTGTAGAACTCCGTGCGCTCCTCGATGTCCTCGCCATCGAGATCCCGGCTGATCAGGTCGTGGGTGAAGTTGTTGGTGTAGCCGATGAAGTCGGATCCCGGCGAGTAGAGCGCGTCGACGAAGCCACCCGCCTCTCCGACCAGGCACCAGCGATCGGTCGAGAACATCTCGGTGGAGGCATACGAGAAGTCCTCGATCACCAGGAAATCCATGACGTCGTGCCGCCGGGCGTCCACTGCCTCCGCGAGCTGTGGCTCGTGCTCGGAGAACCAGTCGATCAGCCGGTCGAGCTCTTTGATCCGATCGAACGGGTGGAAGCGGGGATCGGCGCACACGCCGATGCTGTGTGCGCCCGAGGACAGCGGGATCAGCCACACCCAGTAGCCCTCGTCGACCAGATGAACGGTGGCGAGTGCCCGGAAGCCGCGCTCGTCCACCCGGTCGATCCACTCCTGGTTGTCGGACCAGTCCTCGACGTCCATACCGCCGGCGAGCCGGAACCAGGCGGCGTTGATGTGATGGCCGGTCTCGGCCTGAAGGCCGAGCTTCCGCCCGAGGATCTTGGCGCGTCCGCTCGCATCCACGACCCAGCGGGCCGAGACGCTCGTCGTGTCCCCGCCCTCGCGCTCGAGGACGATGCGGTGCTCGTCCGGCCCGAGCTCCACCTCCTGCACGCGGTAGCCGCGGAAGGCGTCCGCCCCGAGCTTGTTGGCGCGAGCGAAGGCTTCGTTCTCGAACCGACCGCGATCGATCTGGTGGTTGAAGTACTGATCGGGTGTGACGAACTCCACTCGGCGGGAGATGTCGCTGTTGTCTCCGGCGGGAAAGAAGAACCGCAGGCCGGCCTTTCTGAGGTGCTTCTCGTTCAGATGGTCGGCCATTCCGCAAAGCTCGCGGTAGTAGTACGCGCCCACCTCCACCGTCGACTCCCCAACCTTGAACGCCGCCTCGGGTGCTGGCGCTGCGCGCCTTTCGGCGACCAACACGCTGGTGTCCGGGCGAGTCCGCTTGAGTTGCAGGGCGAGCGTCAATCCAGCCAACCCGCCACCGAGGATCGCGACGTCGTACCGACCCGCAGGCGTCCGGATCGCCTTGGTCTCGGGTTCCGACGCTGAGCGATCTGTCATCCGTCCTCCTCCGTCGTCAGGTCACACATCCCGGGTCCCCAAGATCTGACCGCGACTCGGGCTGCGGCCATCCTTACTGGTTCCGAGGGTTGGAGTCAACCCGAGCCGCCCACGAAGCGCGCAGCACCGCAAGCCGGAGCACACTTGGCTGGTCACCCGGCGATGGTGCCGAGGATGAAGCACGCGAACGCGCCGGCGCCCAGCAGCGTGCGCGGCAGCATGACGCGATCCCAAAACCGGCGCATCTTCGCGTACTGGGGCGGCACGGACTCAGGGGACTCGAACGATTCGACGGGACAGCGGGCGATCTTCCTGTTGATCGGATGGCTCTGTGTGACCGTGCTGATGCCCATCGTGACCATCGAGACGACGCCCACCAGGTAGAGAACCTCGAACGTCCTCGTCTGATGGGACGCCGAAAGCAGCAGCGCGATGCCGGAGATACCGGCCAGGGCGCTTGCGGGCGGCAGGCAGCGCGCGGGAAGGTTGCCCTTCCCGAGCAGCATGTAATGCATGAGCGCCGACCTGTCCAGTCCGTACCGGTCGGGATCCATGGCCGGCACCACCACGAGCAACTCGAAGAGGAGACTGCCTGCCGCGATCCCTGCGAAGAAGAGGTTGATGAACGAGAGCCAGTCTGCGGTGTGAGTCAATTGACGGGATCCGGTGACGTGCCAGCGGGCAGCGGGATTCAACCACACCCCGAGCTGCTTCGCCCGACCTCCTGTCGTCTCGTTCGCGTCGGCGCCTGCTCGGTCGACCACCCACTCGGGTCCGTTTGTGCTCGAGCAGCAAATGCGTGTAGAAATGCGCCATGACCAGGGCCGTGGTGGTCGGTGCGGGGATCGGTGGCCTGGCGACGGCGATCGCCTTTCGGTCGGCTGAAGTCCCCGCCATCGTGGTGGAGCGAGCGCAGGAGCTCAAGCGGCTGGAGGTGGGCGCAGGGATCACCCTATGGCCCAATGCCGTGCGTCTCCTGGAGCGACTTGGGGTGGCGCAGGAGGTCTACGCCAAAGGATCCGTGCTCGACCGCTTCGAGCAGCGGACGTCGCGAGGGCGCCTCCTGGCGGCCTGGCCACTCGACGACATGGCGTCGAGGCTCGGTGCGCCCGTGGTCGGAATCAACCGCCCCGACCTGCACGCAGCGCTGACATCCGCAGGGAGCGACTCGGTCCAGACGGGCTCGGAGGTGGTCAGCTTCGAGGAGGGCGATGGAAGCGTCACCGTCGTCCTGTCCGACGACCGCACGGTCTCGGGCGACGTGCTGATCGCAGCAGACGGGATCGACTCCGTCATACGTGCACAGCTCCTCGGGAAGGAGGATCCCCGCTACTCCGGACTGACGATGTGGAGAGCCAACGTGCAGCTCGACGAGACCGACATGCCGGCGGTGCCTTTTCTTGCCTTCTGGGGACCGGCGGCGAAGTTCGTCGCCTACCGCGCCGGCCCTGGCCTGCTCAGCTGGGAGGGAGTGATCGCGAGCGAGCCGGGCGGTCACGATCCCGCCGGCCAGGCCAAGCGCGCTGCGCTCAAGCGCTTCGCCAGCTGGTGCGATCCCGTCACGCCGATCATCGAGGCGACTGATGAGGCGGCGATCTTCCGGACCGACGTCTCCGATCGCCCCCCGGCCGACCGCTGGGGTAGCGGGCGCGTGACCCTGCTCGGGGACGCAGCCCATCCGATGACGTTCGCGGTCGGGCAGGGTGCGGCTCAGGCGCTGGAGGACGCCGTGGTGATCGCGGACGTCCTCGAGGGCGATGGCGATCCTGTCGCCGCTCTGCGCTCCTATGAGGAGCGAAGGATGGCCCGCACCGCGCATTTCCAAACGATGGCGTGGCGCCTTGCTCGCATCGGCGTCTTGCGCAGGGCTCCCGCCCGAGTCGCTCGGGGGGCGTTCATCAAGGGTACCTCGCGCCTGGGAAGGCGCATGCAGGAAAAGGACATGGCGGTCGAGATCTGAGGGCTACCGTCGTGCCGCCGCGCCGAATGTGTCCGGCGCTCACCGGCTCAGACGCCAACTCCCACCCTCGTAGACGAGTCCGATCGGCTGGGAGCCCTCGTCGAGCTGGACGGTGCCCTGGCCGGAGGCGGGGTCGACCTCGAGCCGGACCGACAGACGAGGGAGCGCGACCCTGTCTCCATCGCCCGGCGGGGCGGCCTCACGAGCCCCTGGCTCGGGAGCCGGCTCGACGACCCCAGGTTGCTCGGCGGCCAGCGAGACAACCAGCTTCGAGCCCCCGAGCTCGATCTCGTCGCCGGGGCCGAGAGCTTCACGACGACTGACCTGGCGGCCGTTCACGAAGGTGCCGTTGGTGGACCCGAGGTCCTCGATCGTGAGACCTCCTTCGGTCCTCCTCGAGATCCTGGCGTGCCGGCGCGACAGCTCCGGGTCGTCGCCAAGCCTCCCCTCGCCTGGCTCTCCCCTCCCGATCAGCAGCTCGTCATCGATCCGGATGGAGCTCCCTGCGGCGTTGCCCACCATGACCACAAGCTCCAGTAGGCCGTCGGCTTCGGTGCCCGTCCCGAGGGACATCGCGGACGGGGCCTGCACACCGAGCGCCGCCGCGGTGGCCTGAACCAGCTCGCCGCAGCTCGCATAGCGTTCGGCCGGCTCCTTCGCAAGCGCCTTCCTGATCACGGCGTCGAGCTGAGGGGGAAAGCCCTTCTTGCTCAGCTTTGGCGGCGGACTCTCGATGTGCGCCTGCATCATCTCGACCTCCCTGCCGGTGAACGGCGGCTGCCCGGCCAGGCACTCGAAGAGAAGGCACCCGAGCGAGTAGATGTCAGCGGCGGCATGGGGCTCCGAGCCAAGCATCTGCTCGGGCGCCGTGTATGCGATCGTCCCTACGAAGTCGCCGGGCCGCGTAAGGCTCACGCTGTCCTTCGAGGTGCGCTTGCTCAGGCCGAAGTCCGTGAGAAAGCAGCGCGGCGCCCGGTCCTTCCCCCGCGGGGCGATGAGCACGTTTCCCGGCTTCACGTCGCGGTGTAGCAGCCCGAGCGCGTGGGCAGCGTCCAGGGCGGCGCCGACCTGCGCCAGTATCGCCACCGCGACGTCGGCCTCGAGGGGGCCCTCCTCCAACAGCGTGTACAGGTCCGTTCCCTCGATGTACTGCATCGCGATGTAGGGCACGCGGTCGACCTCTCCGGTGCCGAGCACCTTCACGATGTTCGGATGGTCGAGCGAGGCGGCGTAGCCTGACTCGCGCAGGAAGCGTCGCCGCAAATCCTCGTTCTCGTAGAGCTCTTCCCTAAGGACCTTGAGGACCACGGGATCCCCGCCGCCCACCCTTTCAGCGAGGTAGACGATCGACATCCCTCCCTCGCCGATCGTGTGCCTGATCCGGTACCCAGCTATCTCCGCGCCAGCGCCGCCGCGCATCAGCATTCACTCAAGCGGACCGAGCGTCTAGACGCTCGGGTCGGGCCCTCGCAGCCTGCTCTCGGCCGCGAGCTCGGCGCGGACGCGCAACGCAAGCATGGTGGGAGTGATGATGGAGGGCGCCGCCGTCGCGACCACGATCGTCACGACGTACTCGATGACCTTCGCGTCCGACGGCAGCGCAACGAGCTCCAGCGTCGTCCAGAAGAGCGCGATTAGGAAGGTCGGCACGAGGTAGTGCGCAACCGAGTGGTCCGCGGGCCGGCCGAAGTTCTTGTAGAAGCCGATCGCGTTGCCGATCGTCGGCAGGATGCAGATCAGCAGCAGCACGTCGGGGCGCATCGTCGCGAGGCTACCTCGTACGCCGAGGTACTCCACAGCGAACGTGCGGATGAGGAAGTTGACCGCGACCACGATCGCAAACGCGGTCAGCCCGGCCTTGACTACCCACTCCCTGCGCACCGGCGCGCGTGCGACGAGCGCGGAACGAAGGTCGGTCGGCAAGGAGTGAACGCCACCGTAAACCGCTGCGGCCGCGGGGACCACCCGTAGGGTCGTGTCGCCCAGCGTAATCGTGTCGCCGGCGCTCAGCACGGTCGGTCCCGCGATTTGATCGCCGTTTACCATGGTCCCGTTGGTCGAGCCCAGATCCTCGATCAGCAGTCGTCCGCCCTCGAAGCTCGAGAGCCGTGCATGGCGGCGGGACAGCTCCGGGTCGTCGCCAAGCCGGCCTTCCTCGCCGGACTCGCGCCCGATCTCCAACGGCTCCTCGCCCACACCCAGGCGTGCACCCGACGCTGGTCCCGATACGACCTCGAGTCTGGGGATGCTCCTAGAGCTCATAGGCCATGTCGCTGCGCTGGGCCCGCTTTCCCACGGTGGCGAACATGACCTTCAGCATATTGTCACGAGCGGCGCAGGCCACCGGATTCCTCAGTCGGCTCATGCTGCTCAGCTTCCACGCGAGGCTGTTTACCCTTGCGGTCCTGCCGATTCGCCTCTTCTCGTAGTCGCGCAGCCCAGTCGTGGCGTCGAGAGCCTCCTTCAGGCACGTACCGAGCACGACCGCGTCCTCGATCGTCTGGTTGGCGCCCTGGCCCGCCGCGTTGGTCATCGCATGAGCCGCGTCGCCCAGGAGGGTGACACGCCCCTCGCCCCAGCGCTTGACGGGCGGGCGATCGTAGGAGTCGGTCCGCGTGATGGCCTTCTCTTCGGTGGCGGCGACGATGGCCTCCACGGGGTGCTGCCAGCCCTCGAACCGATCGAGCACGGCCTGCCGACGCGCACCAGGCGGGTCTGCCCCCCCCGCCTCCGTGGCGAAAATGCCCTCCCAGTAGACCCGCTTCTCGCTCACTCGGTAGAAGAGGAAGCGCGCGCCTGGCCCCCACACGATCCGGAAAAGCCCGACCGGGGCGCTCGCGTCCTGGAACTCCGCCAAGGCCTGCCAGCTGGCGTACTTCGCGTACCGGGGTGGTTCGTCGCCCAGGAGCTGGCGGCGAACCGCCGACCTTAGGCCGTCCGCGCCGATGAGCACGTCACCGGCCTCCTCGCTGCCATCTGTGAAGCGGGCGATCGCGCCGCCGTCCTGCTCGAAGCTCGCGCACGCCCTACCGAGGCGCAGTACCCCCGCATCCAGGCCCGCTACGAGCGTGCGGTGCAGATCTGACCGGACGACCCCCAGGGTCGGGGCCCCGAGCTCCTGCTCCGCCTCCTTCACGGACCACGAGGTCAGCAGTCGGCCGCGCCAGTTCCGCATCTCGGCCCGCTCGACGGCGGCGGCCCGGCCCGCGAGCTGCTCCACCCGGTCCGCCAAGCCAAGCTTCTGGAGGCCGCGCATCCCGTTGTGCCACACGTGGATCGCGCCGCCCACCTGGATCTGCTCCAGCACATCGGCTCGCTCGAACACCGCCACCTCGAATCCGGCGCGGCTGAGCGCCCGGGCGGTGCAGAGCCCCCCAATTCCGCCTCCGATCACGAGTGCTCGCATCAGAGCTCCACCGCGACCGTCTCACGCAGGTCCCTGAGCCCGGGTCCCGGTAGGACCTTGCTGAATACGAGATCCCGCAGCCTGCAACGTAGCGGGTCGCTCCAGGCGTTCATGTTGGCGGCCTGCCGCGAGCGCTTCACGAGCAACGCGGTGCGAGGGATGCGCTGTTCCTCGTAGTTCCTGAGCGCATGCGGGAGCTCTCGCTCCTCCCGTAGGCAGCGGGCCAGGACCACGGCGTCTTCGATGGCCTGGTTGCCGCCCTGGCTCGTGTTCGTGGTCATCGGGTGTGCAGCGTCACCCAGAAGCGTCACGCGGTCGACACCCCAGCGCTTCACCGGCTTTCGGTCGAACACCGCCAGGCCGGTGATGTCTTCTTCCGGCGTGCCGGCAATGGCTTCCGAAATCGGAGCAGGCCAGCCGCGAAAGCGCTGGAGCAGCATTTCCTTGCGCCCGGGCGGCCGCCCGGCGTCCCCCTCCGGGCCGTAGATCACCGCGGCCCAGAACAGCCGTCCACCGCCCACGTGATGCACGACAGTGCGCAGCCCCGGCCCGAAGGTGACCCGTTCGCTGCCCTCGCCGATCAGCTCTGAGCAATCGGCAGTCACGGTCTGCCACTGGGTGTATCCCGCGTAGTCGGGGGCTTCAGAGCCAAGCATCTGGGATCGCACCGTGGAACGCAGCCCGTCCGCGCCGACGAGGAGGTCGCCACGCTCCTCTCGGCCGTCGGTGAACCTCGCCGTCACGCCCTTTTCGTCCTGGCGAAAATCGGCCAGCTCTGTGCCCGAGCGGATCGTCTCCGCGCCAGCGCTCTCATTGAGGATCCGCTGGAGGTCGGCGCGGTTCACGCCGAGGTCACTCGCCCCGACCTCACCCGAGATCTCGGCGACGGGCCAGACGGCGAGCTCCTTGCCCGTCGACGAGTGGAACTCGGTGCGCTCGATCGTCGCGCCGATCGCTTGCGCCTTCTCCTCGAGACCGAGGTCGCGGAGTGCGCGGACAGCATTGCCCCAGAGGTGGAACCCGCCGCCGACCTGCGTCGTCGCCGGATCGGCTGCCTTTTCGAAGACCTCAGCCTCGATACCGGCGCGACGGAGAGCGATCGCGGCGGACAGGCCGCCTATCCCGCCTCCGACAATGATTGCCCGCATCGCTGCCGCTGCTACGCCGACGTCCCAAGGACGGGCTCGCGCCGACATTCGTCCGGATCGGTTGTGCCCTGGGATACGCCGCCCGGGACCGCTGTAAGGGACTTTCGGCCACTCACGAATTCGATGACGTGGTCGGGCACATCAGGCGGAACCACGGCTTTTCCTCTTTCATCTCGGCGGGGTGCGCCAACGCTTCTGTGCAGCCCTATCCGGCGCAGACTAATCGGCTCGAAGCCGCTGAGTCAATTCGCCACGGGACCAGGGCATGACGCTCGCTCCGGCGTGCGGGCGGCTACTCGCCGGTGCTCGACTCTTTCCGAAGGGCCGGCGTTTGTCGAGACGAAGACGATCGGGGCGGGTAAGATCGGCTGCCGCGCCGCTCGTACACCCCGGGACGGAGGCAGACCACGATGAAGCAGGTACGAATGCTGAGCACCGGCTCCTTCTTGCCGGGCGAGCCGCTGACGAACGAGGACCTCGAGCGACTCGTCGGCCCGCTGCCCGAGGACATCCTCGAGGGCATCCAGGTGAAGCGGCGTCACTGGATCATCGACCCGGCAACCGGCGAGCACCGGACGAGCAACTCCGAGATGGCGGCCGAGGCAACCAGGCGCGCGCTGGAGACGGCCGAGCTCGAGCCGGCGCAGGTCGATCTGCTCGTCAGCTCGACCGCGAGCCCCGAGTACCACCTGCCGCCGATGGTCACCCTCGTCCAGGAGCGGCTCGGCCTCCCGGCCTGCGCGACGACCGAACTACGGTCGGGCTGCGCGGGCTTCGTCGAGGCGCTCGACATCGCGCGCCTCTACCTCGAGCGCGGGCTGTACGAGACCGCGGTCGTGATCGGGAGCGAAGCGATCTCACCACTTCTCGTGCCGGTCTTCCGGGGCAAGGACCCTGACCGGATCCGCATGCGCGACCGCATGAACCCGTACAACTTCGGCGACGGAGCGGGCGCAGTGGTGCTCCAGGCGGTCGACGGCGAGGGGAACGGCGGCGGCGGCGTCCTCGGCTCCGCAATGGCATGTCTCGGAGGCCAGAAGGCGGCCGGAATGCAGGTGATCGGCGGAGCGACGCACGCCCCAATCCACGAGCAGCTCGAGCAGAAGCTTCTCGTCGAGCTCAAGGTGGACGTCGTGGAGTCCGGACGGTTCACGCCGCACGTCCTGACCGAGGCGCTGAAGGAGGTGCTGAGACGGAGCTCGACGACGGCCGACGCGATCGATCTCTGCATCATCCCCGAGGGCAACGCCGGCTACATGGTGGAGGAGCTGAAGGAGGCGGGACTGCTGACGCCCGAATGGCTCGCGCTCGAGGGAAAGATCTACGAGAACCTCACCGACGTCGGGGCCACGGGCTCCGCCGCTGTGCCGCTGGCGCTCGACGATGCCTGGAAGCAGGACCGCCTCGCCGCGGGCGACCGGGTGATGCTGCTCGCAATCGAGACGAGCAAGTGGAAGTACGCCGGGATGGTGCTCGACTGGAGCGCGGCGCCCCACAGCGAGCGGGGAAAGTCGGGCGCCCGCGAGACGGCACCGGCGGCCTGACCGAAGCCCGCTCCGCTCGCCCACGGAGCGCATGATCGTCGAGCAGAACGTCGTGGTGCCGATGCGCGACGGAGTCGTCCTGCGCAGCGACGTGTACCGACCGGACACGCGGGTCCGGGTGCCGGTGCTCGTGCTCCGCACGCCGTACGACCGCAGCCGACCGCTGATCCCGCCGTCGGGCATCGATCCAGCCGCGGCCGTCGACGCGGGCTTCGCGCTCGTCTGCCAGGACACGCGCGGCCAGTACGGATCCGAGGGCGAGTTCTACACCTTCGTCCACGAGGGCGTAGACGGCTACGACACCGTCGAGTGGGCGGCGCGCCGACCTTGGTCGAGCGGCGCGGTCGGGATGGTGGGACGCTCCTATGCCGGCGCTTGCCAGTGGCTCGCCGCCGCCGAGCAGCCGCCGCACCTGGCGGCGATCTGCCCCGTCGTCACGGGCAGCGACTACTACGAGGGTTGGATCTACCAGGGCGGCGCGTTCCAGCTCGGCTTCAACCTGTTCTGGATCTGGTTGATGTCCGACCCGCGACGGGCAAGCCGACTCGACGAGGTCTACCGGCACGTCCCGCTCACGACCGTCCCGCTCCCGGAGCCGAAGTGGGCGCGCTTCTACTTCGACTGGCTCGAGCACTCGACGGACGACGAGTACTGGCAGGCCCTCTCGATCAACCGCCGCTACGACCGCGTCCGGGTACCCGCCCTCAACGTCGGCGGCTGGTACGACATCTTCCTTCGGGGAACGCTGGAGAACTTCGCCCGGATGCGCCGCGACGGCGGGTCCGGCGCCGCACGGGACGGCCAGCGGCTGCTCGTCGGACCGTGGGCCCACGGCAGCACCTACGGGTCGTACCCGGATCACAGCTTCCCGGACTTCGCCGGCGCCGGCGACGTCGAGCTGACGCAGCTGCAGCTCGCCTACTTTGCGCGGCACCTCTCCGACCAGCCTCCGGTGCCCGCGGACGACCCGCCGGTTCGGATCTTCGTGATGGGCGAGAACCGATGGCGTGACGAAGACGACTGGCCCCTCGCCCGCGCCCGCCCGACACCGTGGTACCTGAGGGCGAACGGGATACTCGCCGCGGAGCCACCCGGGGACGAACCACCCGACGCGTATGTGCACGATCCGAACGACCCGGCGCCGACCGTGGGCGGCCCGACCTCGCTGCCGGCGAAGATGATGCGGCTGAACTCGGGCCCGCTCGACCAGCGCCGGATCGAGGAGCGCGCCGACACGCTCGTCTACACGACCCAGCCGCTCGACCGCACGCTCGAGGTCACTGGCCCGCTCTCGGTCACGTTGCATGCCGCGACGAGCGCTCCGGACACGGATTTCGTCGCAAAGCTGACCGACGTCTGGCCGGACGGCACCTCGCGGATCCTCGCCGAGGGCATTCTGCGCGCCCGCTTTCGCGCAGGGTACGACCGGCCGCGCCCGATCGTTCCCGGTGAGCCGTACGAGTACGCCATCGATCTCGTAGCGACGGCGAACGTCTTTCTCCCCGGGCACCGGATCCGGGTCGTGATCGCGAGCAGCTCCTTTCCCCGCTTCGACCGGAACCCGGGGACCGGAAACGCGTTCGCCCTGGATCGTCAGGACGACTTCCGCACCGCCCGCCAGACTATCTTCCACGACGGCCGGCGGCCGTCGTGCGTGCTCCTGCCGATCGTCCGCGGCTAGGCGCAGGTTGCGGTGCCGACAATCAGGAATGCGGGCCGCGACGGCGCTTGCGCCGCCGCTTCGAGCCTCGCGGGCTTCGCCCGCGAGGCCGACTTCCGCGCGTTCCGTCTGCCGAGGCGTCGACTCGGCGCCGCCGCCTGGAGGCCGTACGAGCTAAGCTCGCGCGGCCGCCTGCTTCTGGCGGTCGAGCGGAACAGATTAGTGACCCGCGCTCCCTAGCCCGTTGTCCGGAGCGCGGCAGAGTGAGATACTTCGCCTTCGGACGATCACCGCGGAAGGAGGACGGACGGACTTGTCGCAGCTGGTGTTCTTGTTCCCGGGGCAGGGGTCGCAGAAAGTGGGCATGGGATCGGATCTCCGCGAGGCCCGGCCGGAAATCTTCGAGAACTACTTCGACCAGGCCGATGCCGCGTCGGGGCTACCGGTCCGCCAGCACGCGCTCGAAGGCCCCATCGAGTCGCTGACCCGCACCGACGTCGCGCAGCCGGCGCTCTTCGCGCTGTCGCTCGCGGTCACTGAGGTTGCGCGCGAGCTGGGGCTGCGGCCCTCGTTCGTCGCCGGCCACAGCCTCGGCGAGTACACGGCGGCCGTCGCGGCCGGCGCCCTCTCGTTCGAGGACGGCATCCGCCTCGTCAGCCTGCGCGGACAGCTGATGGCGGAGGCGCAGTCCGAGCGGCCGGGCGCGATGGCCGCGGTGATCGGGCTTCCGATCGAGCAAATCCGCGAGCTGTGCGGACGTGCGTCGAGGGGCTCGGTCGCACCGGCCAACCTCAACACGCCGAGCCAGATCGTCGTCTCCGGCGAGGAGGCCGCCGTTGTGGAGGTGATGGCGCTTGCCGAGCAGGCAGGCGCGGACAAGGTCGTCCGCCTTCAGGTCGGAGCCGCGTTCCACAGCAGCCTGATGGAGCCGTCTCAGCGGCGGATGGCCGAGGAGATGGAGACGGTCGGCTGGAGGGACGCCGGGACACCACTCGCCGCCAACTACTCGGGACAGCTCGTGCAGGCGGCAGACGACGTGCGGCGGGCGCTGATCGAGCAGATCGCGAGCCCGGTGCTCTTCGTCGACTGCGTGCACGCGCTGGATCAGGCCGGCGCCGAGACCTACCTCGAGCTCGGGCCCGGCCGCGTTCTCACCGGCCTCGTCCGGCAGATCCTCGGGATGGACGTCGACGCGTCCGCCGCGGATTCGCCCGCGAAGCTGGAGAAAGTGGCCACAGCGCAGGCGGGAGCCGCCAGCGGATGACGGCGGCAGCTAGGACGCGCCTGACCGAGGCGCGCCCGCAAGCTGAGCCGCGGTCGGACGCATACGACGTCGTCGTGATCGGGGCCGGCCTCGGCGGGCTCTCCGCCGGTGCGGCGCTCGCGCGGCTCGGGAAGTCGGTCCTCGTGGTCGAGCGGCAGGGTGGCGCGGGCGGCTACGCGCACGTGTTCGAGCGGAACGGCTATCTCTTCGACCCCGCGATTCACTACACGTCGCAGGGGAACGAGGGCGAGTTGCTCGACGTCTACCTGAAGCTGCTCGGCGTCCGCGACAGGCTGACGTTCGTGCACAGCGAGATCGAGTACGGCGCGCAGTTCCCGGGGCTCCGCCTAACGGCGCCCGTCGGGATCGAGCCCTTCATCGAGGAGAACGCCCGCCAGTTTCCCGAGCAGGCCGAGGGGATCCGAAAGTTCTTCCAGCTCTGCGTCGACGTGACGCGGGAGTCGCAGCAGGCCACGCAGCGGTTGTCGCTCCGCGAGCTCGACCAGGCCGTGACGCAGCTACCGCTCCTGTTTCGGTACCGGATGGCGACGGTCGACGACGTCCTCGACGAGTTCGTGTCCGACCCACGCGCGCGCGGGCTCTGCGGGGCGATCTGGCCCTACATGGGGGCACCGCCCGCGACCGGCTCGTTCATCGTCTACGCCGGACTCCTGATGTCCACGCTCGAGAACGGTCCCGTGTACTGTGCGGGCAGCTTCCAGCGGCTCGCAGACGCCTTCTCCGCCGCGATCGAGGAGAACGGCGGGGAGCTGATCCTCGGGACCGAGGTTACGCGCGTCCTGCTCGAGGAAGGCCGCGTCACCGGCGTAACGCTCGACGGCAGTCGCAAGGTTGGC
This sequence comes from Gaiellales bacterium, assembly GCA_038237235.1. Lineage (GTDB taxonomy): Bacteria > Actinomycetota > Thermoleophilia > Gaiellales > Gaiellaceae > JBBRYW01. Next base: position 15,764 of record JBBRYW010000012.1, on the reverse strand, counting down.
ACCACGACCGTCGTCTCGAACGCCGATGCGACCCAGACCTTCGAGCGACTCGTCGGCACGGAACACCTGGCGAAGCCGCTCAGGCGGCAGCTCGACCGGCTGCAGCCGTCGCTCTCGGCGTTCGTGCTCTTCACGGCGACGACGCTCGACGTGGCGGCGGCGGGCCTGCCGCACGAGATGTTCGTCTACAAGCACTGGGACCACGCGGAGACGCACCGCGACATCCTCGCGGGCAAGCCCGGCGGGCTCTGGGTCAGCTTCCCGACGACGTTCGATCCCGGCCTCGCGCCCGAGGGAGAGCACCTGGTGATCCTCTCCTCGCTAGCGCCCTACGACGTCGGCACCCCGTGGGACGACGCCGCGGAGGGCTTTACCGAGCAGATGCTGGCGGAGCTCGAGGACCTGCTGCCGGGATTCCGCGAGAGCTGCACGTTCTCCGAGACCGCGACGCCGCTGACGATGGAGCGCTACACGCTCAACCGCCAAGGCGCGATCTACGGCTGGGACGCCACTCCCGCACAGAGCACCGGGAGACGGCTGCGCCAGCGCTCGCCGGTCGACGGCCTCCTGCTGGCCGGGCACTGGACCGAGCCCGGAGCGGGAAGCTTTCGGGCGATCTACTCCGGCATGACGGCGGCGCTCCTCGCTCTGGATCTCGAGGGCTTGCCGGACCTCCTGCGCGAGCTCGAGAGCCGCGCCCGCTAAAGCCGGTACGACATCCGTGACGTGACGACCGCGTCGGCCAGCTTCGCGTAGAGCCGCGCGTTGTCGATCGCGATCGCGGCCTGGTTCGAGAGCGCGGTCGCGATTTCGACGTCCTCGGGCGTGAACCCGCCGTCGGCGCCTTTGTTGATCACCTCGACGACGCCGATTACCCGGCCACGGACGCTGAGGGGCACGGCGACGAGGTTCCGCGTCTCGAAGCCGATCGCCCGATCGACCCCGGTGTAGAACCGCTCGTCGCCCGCCGGGTCGTCGACGACGGCCGGCTCACCGCGCTCGGCCACCCAGCCGGCGATCCCCTGCCCCGCCGGGATCCGCTGCTCGACGGCCTCCGGCGCCGGCTCGCCGGTCGCGACCTGGATCACGAGCTCACTCGTCTCCTCGTCGACGAGGAGCAGCGAGCTGGTCTCCGCCCCGAGCAGATCGGAGGCGGACGTCATGATCTGCTGCAGCAGCTCGTCGAGGTCGAGCGTCGAGTTGAGCGACGCCGTGATCTCCATCAGGCGCCTGAGAACGTCGACCTCGTCGCGCTTTTGTGCCTCCGCCATTTCTCCTCCTCCTACGAGGCCGCTGCCGCGGCTCTCTCGCTGGACATGAACTGCTCGACGAAATCCGTCGTGACATCGCCGGAGCGGAACTGGGGGTGAGCGAGGATCCGCCGGTGGAACGGGATCGTCGTCTTCACGCCTCGCCCCGAGATCTGGAACTCGGACAGCGCGCGGTCCATCCGCTCGATCGCGCCGTCCCGGTCGGGCGCCCACACGATCAGCTTCGCGATCAGCGAGTCGTAGAACGGGCTGATCATCCAGCCGGGGTAGCAGTGCGAGTCGACGCGCGTCCACGGGCCGCCCGGGGCCACGTACGTATCCAGGCGGCCGGCGGAGGGCGCGAAGTTGTTGTCGGGGTCCTCCGCGTTGATGCGGCACTCCATCGCGTGCCCGCGGAGCGGCGTCTCCTCCTGGGTGACGGACAGCTTCTCCCCGGCAGCGACGCGGATCTGCTCCTGGATCAGGTCGACGCTCGTGACCATCTCCGAGACTGGGTGCTCGACCTGGATGCGCGCGTTCATCTCCATGAACGCGAGGTTGCCGTCGAGGTCGAGCAGGAACTCCATCGTCCCCGCGCCCGTGTAGCCGACCGAGAGCGCGCCGCGCACGGCCGCCTCGCCGACCTCGCGGCGGGTCTCCTCGTTCAGGTGGATCGACGGGGCCTCCTCGATCAGCTTCTGGTGCCGCCGCTGGACCGAGCAGTCGCGCTCGCCGAAGTAGACGCCGTTGCCGTGCGCGTCGCACACGAGCTGGATCTCGGTGTGCCGCGACGTCGCGAGATAGCGCTCGATGTAGACGGCGCTGTCCTTGAAGACGGCCTGCGCGGTCGCGCGCGTCGTCTGGTAGAGACGGGCCAGGTCCTCCTCCCGCTCCACGACGCTCATCCCGCGGCCGCCGCCGCCGGCGACGGCCTTGATGATCACGGGGTAGCCGATGTCGCCCGCGATGTCGTGCGCCTCGTCGACGGTGTTGACGGGCTCGACCGTGCCCGGCAGGAGCGGCAGGCCGGCCTTCTGCATCAGCTCCCGCGCGGTCGCCTTGTCGCCGACCTTCTCCATCACGTCGGGACGTGGGCCGATGAAGGTGATCTCCTCCTCTGCGCAGATCTCGGCGAAGTAGGGATCCTCGGACAGGAAGCCGTAGCCCGGGTGAATCGCGTCCGCGCCCGTCTTGAGCGCGGCGCCGATGATGCTCGGGATGTGCAGGTAGCTCCGCCCGGCGGCCGGCGGCCCGATCTGAACCGCCTCGTCGGCAAACTTGACGACGGCCGATTCCGCGTCCGCGGTCGAGTACACCGCGACCGACCGGATCCCGAGCTCGCGGCAGGCGCGCGCGACGCGGAGGGCGATCTCACCCCGGTTCGCGATCAGTACCTTCTCGAACACGCTCGGCTACTCCTCGAGCGGCTCGAGGTACATGAGAGCTTGCTCGAACTCGACCCAGGCGCCCTCTTCGACGACGATCTTCGAGATCTTGCCGGGCCGGTCGGCGTTGACCTGGTTCATCAGCTTCATCGCCTCGACGATCGCGACCGTCTGGCCGGCGTCGACGGTGTCGCCCTCCTGGACGAAGGGCTCCGCGCCCGGCTGCGACGCCCGGTAGAACGTCCCGACGAGCGGGGAGACGATCGGGTGGCCAGCGTCCTCGTCGCTCACCCCCGCCGCGGCGTCGCCCGCTGCGGTCGCGGGGCCGGCGACGGCCGGTAGGCCGGGCGCCGCGGCACCGCCGGTCGCGGGCGCGGCTGCCCCGCGCTCGATCTCGATCCTCGTGTCGCCGGCCTGCACCGAGAAACGCAGCACCGTGCTGCCCTCGAGCCGCTTGATCAGGTCGCGGGCCTCTTCCCATACCGAGCGGATGAGCTCCGGGTCGACGGAACGTGCGTCGTCACTCATTGGCGGTCTCCAGTCGCGGAAGGACGGGCTGTTCGCCGGCCGTGCCGAACAGCCTGAAACGGCTGTAGCGGCGCTCGAGCAGCTGCTCGCGGGAGAGCTCGAGCAGCTCGCCGAGCGCGGTCACGATCGCTGTCTTCAGGTTCGCCGACGCGACGAGCGGGTCGGTGTGAGCGCCGCCCTCGGGTTCCGGCACGATCGCGTCCATGATCTTCAGGCGCAGGAGGTCCGGCGCCGTGATGCGCAGAGCAGCCGCGGCGCGCGGGGCCTGGGCGGCGTCCTTGAACAGGATGGTCGAGCATCCCTCGGGGGTGATCACCGAGTAGTACGAGTTCTCCATCATCATCACGCGGTCGCCGACGGCGAGCGCGAGCGCGCCGCCGCTGCCGCCCTCGCCGGTGACGACGACGACGATCGGGACGGGGAGCCGCGACATCTGCATGATCGACTCGGCGATCGCGATCGACTGACCTCGCTCCTCGGCGCCGAGCCCGGGGTACGCGCCCGGGGTGTCGACGAGGGTCACGATCGGCATCCCGAACTTGGCTGCATAGCGCATCAGGCGGAGGCCCTTGCGGTAGCCCTCGGGGTGGGGCATACCGAAGTTGCGCTCCATCATCTCGCTCGTCGTGTGCCCCTTCTGGTGGCCGACGACGACCGCCGTCGCGTCGCCAAGCTTCGCCAGGCCGCCGACGATCGCGGCGTCCTCGTCGAAGAGCCGGTCGCCGTAGAGCTCCTGGAAATCGTCGAAGACGTGGCTCACGTACTCGAGCGTGGTTGGACGGTCGGTGTGGCGGGCGAGCTGGACGACGTCCCAGGGCGAGCGGTCGGGCAGCTCCGTTGGATCGGTGATCGGCGGGCGCCCTTCGGTCGCGGGCAGCGCCGGGCGGCCACCGCGCGCCGCGTCGGCGCGGGTGTGGAGGGCGAGCACCTTTCGAATCGCGACCCGGAGGTTCTCGCGTGGCTCGACGAGGTCGAGCTGACCGTGGTCGAGGAGGAAACCTGCGGTCTGAAATCCCTCCGGCAGCGTCTGCCGGATCGTCTGCTCGATCACCTTCGCACCAGCGAAGCCGATCCGGCTCCCCGGCTCCGCGATCTCGAGGTCGCCGAGAAACGCGAACGAGGCGCTGACGCCGCCGTACGTGGGATCCGTGAGCAGGGTCATGTAGAGGAGCCCCTCCTCATGGAGCCGCGCGATTGCCTGGCTCGTCTTCGCCATCTGCATCAGGGAGATGCAGCCCTCCTGCATCCGCGCCCCGCCCGAGGCGCAGATCACGAGCAGGGGCAGTCGACGCTCGAGCGCGAGCTCGGCTGCACGCGTGATCGCCTCGCCGACGCCGCCGCTGAGGCTGCCGCCGATGAACGCGAAGTCCATCGCCGCGACGATGAGCGGGTTGCCGCCGATCGAGGCGCTGCCGTACAGCGCACCCTCGCGGTAGCCCGTCCTACGCTGGGCCTCGGCGATCCGGTCGACGTACGGCTTCGTGTCGGTGAACGCGAGCGCGTCGACCGGCTCGATGTCGCCGCCGAGCTCGTCGAAGCTGCCCTCGTCGAGCAGCAGGGCGAGCCGCTCGCGGACGGGAAGCCGGAAGTGGTAGTTGCACTCCGGACAGACGCCGAGGTTGCGCTTCAGCCGCTTGTGGTAGACGAAGGCGTCGCAGGACGGGCACTTCGTCCACTTCACCTGCTCCCTGCTCGTCGCAGCCGGAGCGGCCGTCATGCGACGAGGCTCTCTTCGTGGGTGCGCCGGTGCTCCGCCTGCGAGGCGACGAGCGCGGCGTCGATCTGGGACCGGGGAGGCGCGGGGCGGGCGGCCACCCCGAAGACCTGCGCGACGACATAGGCCAGAACGTCGGTCGTTCGCCCGAGCCGGTCGACGCGGGTCGCGTCGATCGCAAGCTCGAGCGCGCGGCGCCACCGGTCTCGCCGGATCTCCGCCTGGATCATGCCGTGGTAGGAGTAGATCTCATGCTCGGGATCATCGTGGATCTCGCGCAGGCGCGCGTATGCCGAGACCGCGTCGTCGATCCGATCGAGGGCGAGGCTGAGCTCGGCGATATCGATCTGAGCGAGGACATCGTCCGGGCTCCGCTCGGCGAGCTGGCGGGCAGCGGCGAGCGCGTCCTCGGTGCGCCCGGTGCGGCGGTGCACCTCGACGAGAGCGCGCAGGGCAGCGGGGTTGGCCGGGTCTCTCTCCAGCGCCTCGTTGAGCGGCTCGACGGCCTCCTCGGGGCGGCCCGCCGCATATGCCGCATGGGCGAGGTCGATCAGTCCGCCGGCGTCGTCCGGGCGCAGCGTGACGGTCCGGCGTAGCGCCGTCGTGGCCTCGGAATGCCGGTCCGCCTCCAGCAGCGCGTCCGCGAGGTCCTGCCAGAGCTCGAGGTCGTCCGGAGCGACGCTGACCGCTCGCTCCAGGTAGTCGGCGGCGTCGGTGCGGCCGAGCTCGACGCTTGCGTTGCCGGCGAGCTGGAGCAATCTGGCGTCGTCCGGGCTGTCGGCGAGGGCGTCGAGGGCCAGCTCGCGGCAGCGCTCGAAGTCGCCCCGCTCGTAGAGCGCCCTCGCCTTCTCGATGATGTCTGCGCGGCCGCTTCCCACCGTCATTCGGCTTCCTCGCTGAGGAGCCGGTAGCCGCCGCCGTGGAAGAGCAGGGGCCGCACCTTGGGATCGGCGCCGAGCGCCAGGACCTCGCCGATGTAGACCAGATGGTCTCCCGCCTCGTGCCGCGCGGCCAGGCGGCAGTCGAGGTATCCGGCCGCCCCGTCGATGATCGGAGCGCCGGAAGCGGCGACGGCGTGCGGGATCTCGCTGAAGGCCTCGCGGCCACGAGGGCGCACCTTCGATGAGAAGTAGCGCGAGATGGGCTCCTGGTGGGCGCCGAGAATGTTGACGGCGAAGCTGCCGTTCTCCTCGATCATCTCCGCCCCGGTCGTCCCGCTGATCACGCACACCAGCACGAGCGGGGGATCGAGCGACACCGAGGAGAACGCATTCGCCGTCATCCCGTACGCGCGCTCGCCGCGCTGGGTGGTGATCACGGTGACCCCGGTGGCAAAAGCGCCGAGGGCGCCGCGAAAGTCGGCGGCGCTGAACGCCCCCTGTTCGGCCCGCTCCGGAGCGGCAGCTTCCACGGCCACGCGCTCGCCCCTACCCGCCGCCCGGCGTTCCGATCTCGTCGAGCCGGTCCCGGATCACCCTGTCGAAGTCCGCCGTCGTCCCGAGCGACTGCGCGACGAGCGTGCGGAAGGAATCGCGCTCCATCGCGAACAGGGTCGTCGGAGCGACAGCCTCGACGGTCGCCGCACGTGGCGCGTCGCGCAGGATCGCCATCTCGCCGAAGAACTGGCCCCGCTTCAGACGGGCGAGGGTCCGCCGCTCTCCACCGTCCTCGCGGGTCACCTCGACCTCCCCCTCGACGATGACGAAGAACTTGTCCGCGGGCGCGCCCTGGCGCACGATCACGGTTCCCGGCTCGACCTCGACCGTCTGCAGATCTGCCACGAGCGTCGAGATCTCCTCCCGCGGCAGGTCGCGGAACACGCTGTAGACGACGTCCCGGTTGTACTCGATGCCGACACCCTGGGCGCGTCCTCCCGCGCCGCTCGCGCTCTCGATGAACTGGATCTCGGTGGGCGTGATGCGGAAGAAGGAGACGTTGCTCGAGCCTGCGCGATCGACGTCGGAGAACTTCCGCGCGAAGAGACCGACCACGCGCTCGATCTCGGCGGCGTTCAACATCACCTGCGCCTCGCCGGCGCCCTGGATCCCCTGGGTCTTGCGCCAGTCGGCGGCGTACTCGTCGATCGCGAACGCGACCATCTGGTTCTCACCGATCTGCCGCGCCGTCGTCGCATCGGGATGCATCCAGACATAGAGAGTCGAGCCGTCGTTCACGTACGTCAGCGTCGTCGCCCGTGGCACTCCTCGCGAGGATGCCGTCGCAAGCGTGAGCGTGGTCTGGGCGTCGAGGTACTCGAGAACCCGCGCGGGAACCTCGGCCGCGGTGTGGTCAGTGCTCATCGACCTCCCCCTTTTGCGCCAGTGGACCGCATCACGCTGATCTTTAACACGAAACGCGGCGGCGCGCACCCCCTACCGGGAGCGGCCCATCCTCCGGGAGGCGTGCGAAGCAAGAACATCAGGCTGTGGTAGGCCCGTCGACATCCGCCGCCGCTCGCTCCCGGGCGGTACGGCGGATCGCCGTCGCCAGCTCGGGGCTTCCGGCGAGGAGCGCGTCGAACCGCTCCTTCGGTACGACCATCAGCTCGGAGTCTTCCGCGGCGGCGACGTCGTACGTGTGGTTGCCGCCGAGGAGCAGCGAGAGCTCGCCGAAGTAGTCGCCGGGCCTGAGGCGGGCGACCTCCGAGCCGTCCGGGGCGACCACCCGAACGGCCCCGGCGAGCACGATGAAGAGGCCGTCGGGCGGTGAGCCCCGCTCGAACACGCTCGCACCCGCCGGCCAGAACAGGTTCACAGAGTCGCCGACGATCGCCAGCAGCGTTCCCTCGTCGCATGGCTCCAGCGCCGGGATGGAGCCCAGCACGGTGACGAGGCTGTGCCGGCTCTCGCGCCGCGCCTGGCGGCCCTCCGCTCTGGTGACGTCGCCGACTATGGTGCGCGAGTCTACCGTGGCCGGTCTCGCGAGCATTTCCCTGCGCATGGCGCAGATCTCGGACGTTCACGTCGGCGGCGCGCTGAGCCTGCCCCCCGAGGTGCTGGGGGAGATCGTGGAGCGCGTCCACCGCCTCGACCCGGACGTCGTCATCCTGGCCGGGGATCTGACCACCGACGGGTACGAGTGGGAGTACGAGGAGGTCGCACGCTGGGTGGCACGCTTCCAGGTGCCGACCGTCATCATCCCGGGGAACCACGACGCGCGGAACGTCGGCTACGTCCACTTCGAGCGCTTCTTCGGCGACCCCTGCTCGCGCTTCCGGGCGTCATTCGACCCGGCTCGTGCCGAGCGCCTGCAGGCGGGCGGCTACACGATCGTGGGCCTCGACTCGTCGGAACCGGACGTGAACGAGGGCCGCGTCGGGCGCGACCGCTACGGGTGGATCGCGCAGCAGTTCGACGACTCGAATGACATCCGGATCGTGACTGTCCACCATCACCTCGTCCCGATCCCGGGAACGGGTAGAGAGCGAAACATCGTCCTCGACGCGGGAGATCTGCTCCGCACGCTGATCGACCTCGACGTCGACCTCGTTCTCTGCGGACACAAGCACGTGCCGTTCTTCTGGGGCGTCAACGGGATGCTCATCTGCAACTCGGGAACTGCCGGGACGCGGCGTGTGCGTGCGGGCTCCCCGCCCTCGTGGAACGAGGTTCACATCGACGCCTCGACGATCAAGGTCTTCATTCACTACCTGGACGGCCGCGGGGAGCTGTCCGCGATCTTCAGCCGGAAGACCCGCGCGATGACACGCGAGGCGTTCTACGTCACGGACGCCTTTCTTCAGTCGAACCGGATGAGGGCGTGGTAGAGGGCTCGTCGAGGCCTCTCGGCCCATCGGACCACAGGCTCGTCCACCACTCGGCGTGCGGCATTCCGCTCTGCCGCATCAGCTCGAGGTGAGCCTCCACGTCGAAGGCCGTTCGGCGAAGGTCGACGGAGAGCCGGCCGTCGTCGACCTCCAGGACGCCGTACTCGGCCCAGCTCGAGATCCGCATCACCGGCTCGGGCCGTGCGAAGGGCAGGCCCACGCTTCCCGGGTTGACGATCAGACCTTCACCGTGCCGCCGGACCATCTGGAAGTGCGTGTGGCCGCTCGCCATCAGCGGCGCCCGGCTCGCTCCCAGCATCCGCTCGACCTCCTCGTCGGGCGTCGTCGGCAGGATTCGATCCTCGCACGAGCGCGGCGACCCGTGGAACGCCAGCAGGCGAAAGCCCTCGCCCAGGGAGAGCTCGACGGCGGGCTGCAGCCCGGCCAGGTAGCGCAGATCGGGGGCGGACAGCTGTGCGGCCCACCACGCCCCGACCTCCACCAGCCGTCCCTCGAGCTCGGTCCCGGGCTCCGGGAAGCCGTCGACGAAGTAGGCGTCCCAGTTTCCCATCACGACGGGGCAGCCAAGCCCGCGCAGCTGCCGGATCGCCTCAGCGGGCTGGGGGCCAACGGCAATGTCGCCGAGGCAGAGGACTTCGTCGAGATGCTCGCCGTCAAGTTCCCGGAGCACGGCCTCGAGCGCGAGCAAGTTGCCGTGGACGTCGCCGATCAGCCCCAGCCGCACGGCTCGCCGCCGTTACTCCGCCGGAACGCCGAGCGCTGCGAATCGCTCGCGCACCCGCCGTTGCGCGTCGAGGTCGCCCAGCTCCTCGGCGACGCTTGCCGCCTGGCGCCCCAGTTGCGCCGTGCGCTCCGTGGCGTCCAGCGCCGCTGCCCGTTCACCGGCCCGCTGGAGGTAGTCCAGAGCCTTCGGGAGGTCGTCGCTTCGCGCAAAGTAGTGGGCGAGCACCTCGAGGTGGTCTTCCAGAGAATCGCTGAACAGCGTCTCGAAGGCGACGCCTACGGCGCCGTACAGCTGCCGCCGCCGGGCCGGTGGAAGTGTCGTCAGCGAGGCCGTCCGGAGGAGTCCGTGGCGGAAGACGTACTCCGGCTCGGGGTAGCGGCGGAACTCGCGGATGATGTCGGCGCGCAGGAGAATCGCGAGCTCGCCCACGAGGTTCTCGGTCTCGGCCACGTGCTCGAGCACCCGCTGCGGGAAGCTCCGGCCAACGACCGCAGCGACCTGGGCGAGCCTCCGGGCTCCGGGCGACAGGCGGTCGATGCGGGCGACGAGAAGGCTCTCGAGCGTCGGCGTGAGTACGCGCGACGTCATCGTGGCCGCCCACGTTTGCCCTCGGCGCGGGCCTTTGCCTTCGCTGAACGCGCTGAGCAGCTCCTCCAGGTAGAGCGGGTTGCCCTCGGCGCCGGCAATTATCAGCTCGAGTTCGACCGGGTCGAGAGAGCGGCTCAGCGGCCTCAGCGCAAGCAACTGCCTGGCCGCCTCGTCCGGAAGCGGACCGAGCGCGAGCTCGACGGCGCGGTGCGCAAAATCCGTCAGGATGCGGACGCGGAGCTTCCATCCCTCGGATTCGGGATCGATTCGGGAGGTGCCGATGAAGAGCATTGGAACAGCGTCGGCGAGCTCGATCACGTCGTCGAAGAGGGCGCGCGTCGACGGATCGGCCCAGTGGAGGTCCTCGATCGCGACCACGACCGGCCCCTTCGCCGCGAGAGCCGTCAGCCAGGTGCGGTAGGCGCGCCGGATCTCCGAGGCCAGCTCGTCCGGCGGCAGGCGCCGCAGCCGCTCCTCGTCGCGCGGGTCGAGCTGGAGCGAGAGCAACCGCGACAGGTACGGCAGCACGTCCTGTAGCTGCGAAGCGGGAAGCAGCCCGAGCGTGGAGCGCAGCTTCGTGCGGACGGCCAGCTCGGCCTCTCCCTCCTCGGCTCCGATCCACTTGCGGAGCATCTCGATGAACGGCCCGTAGAGAAGCTCCGTGCCGTATGACAGGCACTGGCCCTCCAGCCATGTGACCCGGCCGGCCGCCAGCCCCCGGACCTCCGCGAGCAGGCGCGTCTTCCCGAGCCCGGCGTCCCCCACCAGCAGCACAAGCTGCCCCCTGCCCGCTGTCAGCTCCTCGGCGATCGAGTACAGCCGTGCCATCTCAGGCTCGCGGCCGACGAGCGGGCCCGCCTCGTAGGTCTCGCTAGCCGCCTGGACACCGACGAGGCGCCACGCGCCGACAGGCTGCACGCGGCCCTTCACCGACACCTCGCCCAGCGACTCGAGCACGAAGCGGTGGAGGATGCTCTTCGCGGTCGCTTCCCCGACGACCACCGTCCCCGGCTCGGCGAGCGACTCGAGCCGCGCCGCCACGTTCGTCGTATCGCCGACCGAGACGGACTGCGGGTCGGCCGCGCCCACGAGCCCGACCGCGGTCTCGCCCGTGTTCAGACCGACACGCGCGTTGAAATCGGAGATCCCCCAGGCGGCCTCCACCTCTCGCGCGTACTCGCCGACGACGGAGATGATGCGAAGCGCCGCGCGCGCTGCGCGTTCCGGATCGTCCTCGTGCGCCACCGGTACGCCGAAGAAGACCGCGATGCCGTCGCCCATGTACGCCTGGACCTTGCCTCCGAACTGCTCGACGGCGTGGCACATCCTCGTCACGCACTCGCCCACGACGAGCTTGACCTCGTCCGGCGGAAGCCGCTCGCCGAGGGCGGTCGACCCGACAGTGTCCGCGAACAGGGCTGTCACGGGGCGAAGCTCGTCTGCGGCGGCTGCCGGAGACGGGTGAGGCCGCGGGGCGGGGCGGCGTGCCGGCCTTGCCAGCTCGGGCGGCGGGACCGGCTCGGGAGCGACCTCGGCCGTCGAGCTGACGGAGGCGTCGACCTCCTCCTGCGCGGCCGGCGGCTCGATCGGCGGGGGCGCCCTGAGGGACGTCGCAAGGACTGTGCGCGAGACAGGGCCGGGGTCGTGTTCGACCTCGATCGTCGACCCGCCGACGGCGACGACGTCGCCAGACTGGAGGCGCCTCGGCTCGCTGATTCGCTCGCCGTTCACCCAGGTCCCGTTCAGGGAGCCGAGGTCCTCGATCTCAAGCGCGTGGTCGACCACGCGGACGACCGCGTGTCGTCGCGAGATGAGCGGGTCGTCGATCGTGATGTCGGCGTCCGTCCGTCCGAGCAGAAGCTCCGACTCGATCTCGAACTGCTGCCCGGCGAGCGGGCCCGCCTGCATTCGCAGCATCGGCACGACTGAAACGAAGTTTACTGTCGCGGAGTCGGCCGCAACGCGCGCCGGATCAGGGAGCGGCGCGCTTCGACGCGAACTTCTTCACCAGGGTGAAGCAGGCATCCTCGGGGAGCGCGGGCCGGCACTTGCCGATGTCGTCGTTGATCGCGTTCCACCAGCTCCGGAAGAGGTTCGAGGCGCGCCCGGACGCGCGCGCAGTGCCGAGCATGTCGAAGTGGTCGGGACTGCCGAGCTTCTCGTGTGTCCAGACGATGACCGCGTCTCCGGCCTTGTCGCTCCCGCAGAAGCGCCGCCCGCCCCGTTTCCCGGTCGCGACGTGAAGCCATGTCTTCTCGCCCGGCGTGGCCCCGCAGTTTCCGATCTTCACGCCGACCTTCTCTTTCTCGTACGCGGTCTCGAGCGCTGCGCCGGTCGGGTAGAACGAGAGCGAGAACTCGTCCGGGTAGGACGTCGGGGAATTGTCGGGAGGCGTGCACGAGTCGGTCTCGACGGCGCCCTTGCTCGGACTGTTGAGAGTCGTGCACGATGTCGAGATCCCCGTCGGCACGAGACCGCTGAGCAGGGTGGTCGGCGCGGCGACGGTGCCTCCGGTCGTCGTCGCTGCCTCTCTCTTCTTCGACCCGCCGCCGAGCAGGACGGCGGCAGCGATGCCGCCGGCGACGAGGAGCGCGATGATGACCGCTGCGGCGACGAGCTGCTTCCTTCGGGCCCCGCCCCAGCCAGCTCGCCCTGCTGCTGCGGGCGGTGGAGCTCCGCCCGACTGGTCGGGCGTCGCCTCCGGCGGAGCTGCTGGCGGTGTCGCAGCCGTCGCGCGCGTCGTAGCCGAAGCGGGCGGCGCAACCGTGGCCAGAATGGTCTCGGACGATCTCTCCGCACCCGCAGTAGTGGTGCTGCCGGGGGCCAGAGCATTTCGGAGAGCGGCAGCGAGTTCCTTCGCCGTCCCGTACCGCTCGTCCCGGGACTTCGCCATCGCCGTCGCCAGGACATCGTCGATTTCCGGCGGGAGGTCGGGGCGCGCCTGCGTCACCGAGGGCGGAGGCTCGAGGAGGTGTGCGTACATGAGCGCGACCTCGGAGTCCTTCTCGTATGCGGGAGTTCCGGTCAGACACTCGTAGAGCACGCACCCGAGTGAGTAGACGTCGGCGCGCCGGTCGAGCTCCTTGCCTTCGATCTGCTCGGGCGAGGCATAGTCGGCCGTTCCCACGAACATGCCGGTTTTCGTCAGCATGTTGGAAGACCGTTGCTTGGCGATGCCGAAGTCGGACAGGTATACGTGGTGCGACTCGTCGTGCCCTCCCCCCTCGACGATGAGGATGTTTGCGGGCTTCACGTCTCGGTGCACGAGGCCCTTGAGCTCGTGGGCGGCGTTGAGGGCGCTCGCGACCTGGCCGATGATCGAGATCGTCTGAGTCGAATCGAGCGGCCCGTCGCGCTGGAGCAAAGCCTTGAGGTTGGAGCCGGGGACATAGCGCATCGCGATGTAGAAGACGCCGTCCTCGTCGCCGGCCTCGTAGATCGGAATGACGTTCGGATGATCGAGCGCGGCAGCGAGCCTAGACTCGCGCCTGAACCGCTCGCGGAATGACTCGTCATCGCTCAGCTCAGGCGCCAGCAGCTTCAGGGCCACAGTCCGCTCGAGCCTGAGGTTCTGTGCCCGGTAGACGATGCTCATTCCGCCGTGCCCGATCAAACCTTCCAGCCGGTAGCCGCTGAACTCGCTGCCGATCCGCGGGATCCAGGACACGCTCATGTACTCAGTTGTAACAGGCAGGGTGGCTGATTGCCAAGCCCGAGCACGTTCTTCCTACAAAAGGTGGCGGAGCCTGAACTGCTCGCACGCCTGACGCAGGCGAGGCTCGGGTCGACCGTCGACCGTCGCCCGCGGCGTGCCAGTGCGTGAGCGGTGGGAAACCGGGGCAAGGCGATGGCATCTACCGATCTGTGGGACGCTCTGGGGAATGGCCGCTGACGACTGCTTTGCATCCGTACAGCGCGGTTTGGTAACGTTGCAACGCCAGCGTCCGTGTTTGTTCAAGGCTTCGACGAAACGACAGGCGCCCGCGTTTCCCCACATTGTGACCAACCTCGAGCGCATTCTCGAAGCAAATAGCCGGTACGCAGTGCGCGATCACTCGCCAGATCTGCCGTCCACGCCCTTCCGGCATCTCGTCGTGATCACGTGCATGGATTGTCGGGTCGATCCGTATGCAACGCTTGGATTGCGCCCCGGCGAGGCGCACATCCTCAGGAACGCGGGCGGTATCGTAACGAAGGACACACTGCGCAGCATGATCGTTTCTCACAATCTTCTGGGTACCCAAGAGGCGGTCATCATCATGCACACAGACTGTGGCATGCGTACGCACCGGGATCGCGATATACGGGAGCGAATTCGCACCAACCACGGTCGCACGACGCGTGCGAAGTTCGAATGTTTCGAGTCGATGGAAGACGCACTTGCCAGGAGCATCGCGGCGATCAAGGGCTGCAAGGAGCTTTCGCCGAACTTCGCTGTGGCGGGTCTTGTCTTCGACGTATCGGACGGGCGTCTGCGACCCCTCGCCCCTAGCGGCGCGGAACATCTCTAGCACAGGTGACAGCGGCCCCTCCTCCGTCGTGTGCCGGGTGTAGCGACAGACCAGCGTAGCGGCGCCGGACAGCACGTCGCGAGCAATGCGCTCGACGGGCGCCTCGTCAGGTTCGGAGCTCCTCGGAGGCGAGCTTCGCCCCTTCGACCCTGTTGGCGATCTTCTGCATGGCGATGTCCCGCGCGAAGTCCGGGGAGCCGTGCTTGGGCTTCTCGTCGCGGCTGAACGGCGAGAAGCCGCAGTCGTCGGTGGCGCCGAGGCGCTCGACGGGGATGTACTTGGCCGCGGCGACAAGCTGCTCCTTCACCTGCTCGGGAGTCTCGACCTCAGGGTTGAGCGGGTTGATGACGCCCATGAAGCAGACCTGCGCGACGCCGCCCGCGTCCTCCCGACTGTACTGGCCGCAGAGCTTGTAGACGTTCTCGCGATCCTCCTCGCTCGCGCACTGGATCAAGAAGTAGCCCGCGTTGAGTTGGAACATCTTGCTCAGCAACTTCTCGTAGGGCACCTCCTTGGAGTGCACCGAGTCGCAGTCGCCACCGGGGCAGGTGTGGATACCGATGTTGCGGCGCTCCTCAGCCGAGAAGCGGTCGATTACCCGGTTGTTCAAGTCGATGAACTCCTGCAACATGTCCTTGTTCGTCCACGGGTTGCGCGCGTCGTTCTTGTTCGCCAGGCGACCTTCGGTGAAATCGATCGAGATGCGCTCGGCGCCGGCGGCAAACGCCTGCCGGATGTCCCTCTCGACCTCGTCGCAGAGGTCATCGAGGAATTGCCCGCGCGAGTAACCCTCGATCTCGTCATCCAGCGGGTAGAGCAGCATCAGCATCGACGGCGCGATCACCGCCTGCTTGACCGGCTTGGAGGCGATCGCCTTGTTCTTCTCCACGAACTCCGACGCAAATCTCTTGTAACGGAACGGCCCGCCCGTCAACCGCGGCAGCTGACGGTGATGGCCATCGTCGAAGATCGCGAAGAACTGGCCATCGCCCGCAAGGTTGTCGGCCAGTCCCGTTCCAGCCAGCGTGTCCGTGAGCGGATACGTCGCGAAGCTTGACTCGCGCTGCTCACCATCGGTCACATAAGTCTCACCCGTCTGCTCGAGACGCCTGATCGAATCCTCCGCCGCCTTGTCTTGCTCCGCCTCGAGCTGCCCGAAATCGATCTTGCCTTCGTCATGGGCCTGATAGGCCTCCTGCAACTTCATCGGGCGAGGGAGGGACCCGACCAACTCCGTGGGAATCGACATCTGCTCTCCTTTGTGGGATATCAAGTCG
>JBBRYW010000011.1:0-40529 GCA_038237235.1 Gaiellales bacterium | reverse complement strand
TGTACTGCGAGGTCCGTCAGGAAGACGAGTCTAGGGTCCGGCCCGGACGAACTAGGGGCCTGTCCGAAAAGTCGACCAGGTCGCCTGACAGGCGCTACGCGGCGCGAGGCCGCGTCCTCGGTCGCGCAAATGTGCCAGCACATTCACGCTCCCTGCGTCCTTGCCTCGCACCACGTATCGCGCGTCAGCCACCGCGGCCACTTTCCGGACAGGCCCCTGGGCCCCCGGGCGTAGGTAGCTTCGAGCATCGTGACGCGACGCTACGCGTGGTTAGCTCGGGTTCCTCGCCGCCGTCTGGGGTGCTTCCGATCTCATCGTCAAGGTCGCGTCCCCGGACATCCAGCCGGCGCGATGATGTTCGCCGGGCTCGCGCTCGCCTCGGCCGTCCTCGTTCCCCTCGTGCTTGCGCAAGCGCAGTGACCGAGCTGATCGCCGGAGACTGCCTTCGCCTTCGCCGAGCCGAGCCGACCGACGCAGCGTTTCTCCTCGAGCTGATGGAGCACGACCAGGTCGAGCCGTTCGTAGCGGTCGTCCGGCCGCGCGACGAGGCGGGAGTTCTCACCGAGATCGAGCGCTCACTCGCGGAGCCCGAGGACTTCGGGCGCTTCGTGATCGAGGTGCCGAAGGAGGGCTGGAACAGGGCGGGCGCTCTCGGCTGGGAGATCTGGAATCGACGCAACAGGATCGCTCGGCTCGGAGGTCTGGCCGTCCATCCGGACCACCGGGGGCACGGGCTCGCCGACGCTGCCGCGAGGGCCGTTCGGCGCCATCTGCTGGGCGAGCTCGGCCTGCACCGCCTGGAGCTCGAGTGCTACGCCTTCAACGAGCGTGCGATCCGGCATGCCGAGCGGGCCGGCTTCGTGCGCGAGGGAGTGAAGCGCAAGGCGTACTGGAGGCACGGCCGCTGGGTGGACGGCATTCTCTTCGGTCTCGTTCGAGAGGACCTGGGCGAGGAGTTCTAAAGCAGGAATTCGGGACTTGTTTGGCCTTTGTAAGCTCAGTCTCCGGAAGCTTTCCAGGGGTTGACGCTAGCGCAGGAATTTGTAGGATTCAGCGAGTTGATGCCTACTTCGCATCCACGCCGAACGGCGTTCTCCAAACACCCACCCAAGGAGGGGTCCCGCATGGACGTCGCAAGACGCCTCAAGTTCGGACTCGCTGCCATGGTGGCGCTCATGGGAACCGCATTCTTTGCGGCTCCCGCGCTCGCCGACACGCAGCCTGATCCGACTGAGAGCAATGTTCCGTACCTCGCCTGGCGAGGCGAGCAGGTTCGTCTCGTCAAGTGCGCACCATCGATCACAGGGGTTCTGCAGCGCGCAGACTTCCTGCTCGTCGACTGGTCCGGTGAAGAGCATGCGCTCGCAATTCCTCAGATGGAAGGCGGCACAGCCGGCTTCCTCACCGCTACCGGCCCCGATCACGCTGGTCAGGGCTGCGTCGCCGCAACCTTCTCTTCGCAGAAGGCCGGCCTCGCCCAGATCAAGCTGATTGTCTCCAGCCTTCCCGGCGGCATCGGTAATGCCAACTACACCCCGGGAACAGGCGCGGTCGGCTTCCTGCCCGGCGGCAACGTCGTCGGTCTTGCCGGCACGCCAATCCTGAAGCACGACTTCCTGGTCGGCTGGATGAACCTCAACCCGCCGGTCCTCTCTGTCGGCAACCCGCCCGGTCCGCTCGGGGATGTGCCGACAACCGGCTTCCCGACTCCCGGCGCTGAGGTTCTCTCAGACGTCGCCGGCACCGGCCCGAACAACTTCCGGGTCGACGTGACGGGCAACATCCCGCTTCGCGCCGACTTCCGCGAGCTCGGCCTCGGCGACACACTGCAGTTGCCGAGAGACTGGGCAAGGCTGGCCGTCGTGATGGGGACGTACTTCAACCCGGACAACCCGGCCCCCGGCGGTCAGTGGGATATCCACGACGACCGCTCGACGGCCGAGCAGGGCGGGACGAACCTGAATCCCCCCAACGGTCCTCCCTATCCCACGGGCAGCGGCCACGGCTTCCAGAGCGTGTGCCCGTCCCTGACCGCTCTTGAGCGGTCGCTCAGGATCGATGTCGTCGACAACTGCCCGCAACTGTTGACGGTGATCGGCCCCGCCGGCTTGCCTGTTCCGCGCTTCGCCGGCGGTTTCGGCGAGTTCGGTGCGTTCTCGCGCCTCTGGAGCACGCCCACCACGCCGACGATCGGCCCGTTCGATCCGCTCAAGCCGTCCGAGACACTGCTCTCGAACGGGATCCTCGATGCGAATGACGCTCCGATGCCGGCTGCCCGGATCGACTTCACCACCTCGGGTGGCGGCTTCTTCGGCTGTGTCGGCTCGACTCCGGTCTCCGGACCTGGTGCCGTTAGCGTCGGCGACGGCAACTGCTCCACGGTTGCCGTGAGCGCGTCCAATTCGAGCGGCACGGCATCCGTCCCGCTCGGCCCGGCCCTGGTTCCGCAGCAGCGGGCCAAGGACAAGCACGTCATCTACAGCCGCAACGGCACGGGTGCCGCAACGGCCGCAGCGCCGAACGAGCACAACCTCTACGCGCCGTTCTATGGCCGCTTCATCCCGGCCACGGCACGTGGACGTTCGTTCCCCTGCACCGGCGTAGGTACGCCGGCCGGCTGTGATCCGCGCCTGCCGAGTAACTTCGCCCCGCAGCCCGAGTCCTCTGGTGAGGACGGGCCTGCCGGATCGGTGCTCGACAACACCGATCGGGCCTGCGCTGCCAACCCGCCTGTGGGTGGCTGCCCGAACATCGGGACGAACAACTTCAACGGTTGGCTCGTCAACGGCCTCTACCACTACTGGGATATCGCCCGCGTCCTGAACAACGGCGCGATCGCTCCCTCCTCGTGCCTGCTCCGCTTCGTGACGACGTTCACACCCACGCCGGGTGCAACGACGCCCGGGACGCTGACCATGACACGCGTCGCGGTTCCGCGGTTCTTGCCGTCGGGCCCGAGCAACGTGGTCGTCTACACGGATGAGCACGGCGAGGCCCACGTCAACTGGTACCCCGGCGTCAACTTCAGCTTCGCCGGTATCGCCAGCAACCTCAACCTCGGCTGCGAGCTCCAGAACGTGAGCCCGCTGGCGACGCCGAACATCCAGGCGATCGCCCGCTACCCGTACCAGCCCGTAACGGCTCCGCCGCTGCTCTCGAACACGTTCACGAAGACCGTGACGTCGCTGTTCAACAAGCAGCTCCAGTGCGCGCCCAAGGGCACGAGCCCGAATGATCAGTTCTCGCAGATCTGCGTGATCTCCGCTAGGGACATCACGGGATCTCCGGTGCCGTTCATCGGTGAGGTCGTCTGCTTCTTCTCGAACGCCGAGGCGATGCAGTACTACTCGACCGCGATCGGAACCACGCTGCCTGCTTCCCTCGGCGGCGGGCCCGTCAACGGTACGCTCCTCACCCCGGCCGAGGTTGCTTCTCTCGGCAAGGCCGGAGCTGCGATCATGTGTCAGCGACTCGACATCAACGGCAGGGCTGCTATCGAGGTCTTCGGTAAGGGCCCGTCGAATGTCATCGCCGACCTGGTCGACGAGGGTCTGATCCGCGTGCTGCCGTTCACGTTCGCGTCGGGCGTTGGTGCCACGGGTACCTCCGAGGCTCCTTCGGCCGCGACAGTCGCCACGGCGGCTGCTTCTGTCAGCGCAGCTGACACGAAGGTCGTGGGCGCGAATGGTCAGTTGATCATCCAGAACACGTCGAACAGCAAGCCGGAGACTGCGGTCATCGGTACGACCAAGACGCCGCCGGCTGTTCGCTACACGGTCGTCAAGGCCGATCTGATGACGCCCGTTCAGGGCAAGGCGTACCTGAACGTCCGCGTCAACGGCCCGCAGGCCAACGTCAAGATCCGGATCCGCCTCATCGGCGCCCGGTCGACGGTCACCATCGATCGGATGGTTCCCACCAACAAGCTCGTCAAGGTGAAGAACCTGAAGATCACGGCGACGGTCCGCTCGATCAAGGTCTCGGTCGTTAGCTAGGACCCCTCGCTACTGAACGCCGTTCAGAAGGAGGCCCGCCACCCGGCGGGCCTCCTTCACGTTCGGGCTCTCTTTCAGTGCTCGTGCCGCCGTCGTGCCGCCGTCGCTCGATTTGCATTCGTAGACGTCACACGCACGTGACAGTCGCCCGGATACCGTGGAGGCGATGAAGGAGAAAGCAGTCGCAACGCCCTGGGGCTCAGCGAGGCTCGTCGAGGAATTGTCGCTCCAGCAACGGGCAGGCGACAAGCGGTTTGCCTCACTCGTTCAGTTGCTCGAGGACGAACGAGGGGAGCGGCTCGTGCGTTTCGCCTACTCCACCGGGGGCACCGCGCGCCGAGGGCCGGTCACACTCCGCGCACGTGACCTCGAGCGGCTGGGCGCGGCGCTCGCCGAGCGGCCGGGGCTGGCGGAGGCGCTTCGAGGGCTACGAGCCTAACGCGCGCTCAGGCTGCTGCGAGCAGGGTTCGCTCGCCGGCTGCGTCGACCAGCGAGGCGAGCAGGTAGGAGCCGTCAGCTGAGCCGAGCAGGGGATCGACTGCGTGCTCCGGATGGGGCATGAGCCCCATCACGTTCCGCTCGTCGCCGAGGATGCCGGCGACGTCTCCGCTCGAGCCGTTCGGGTTGTCGCCGGGCTCGTAGCGCAGAACAATGCGATCCTCTACCTCGAGACGCTCGAGCAAGGCGCCGTCCGCCACGTAGCGCCCGGCGCCGTGCTTGACGGGGATGCGGAGCCGCTGGCCCGCTCGACAGCGGGAGGTGAAGGGAGAGGCCGTTGATGCGACCTCCAGGCGAACGTCTCGGCAGACGAACGAGAGATCGGCGTTCGGCGCGAGCGCGCCGGGAAGAAGCCCGGTCTCGCACAGGATCTGGAAGCCGTTGCAGATTCCGAGGACCGGGCCGCCGCTCCTCGCGAACTCGATCACCGCGGTCATCACCGGCGAGAAACGAGCGATTGCGCCGCAGCGCAGGTAGTCGCCGTAGGAGAACCCGCCGGGCAGGACGACGGCGCCGACCGACGGCAGCTCCGACTCGTCGTGGCGGACGAGCAGCGCATCGGCGCCGAGCGCTCTCAGCGCCCAGGCGGCGTCGTGCTCGTCGTTCGACCCGGGGAAGACGGGGACGGCGATCCGGGGACGCGAGCTCACCTACCGAGCTCGATCTCGAAGGCCTCGATCAGCGGGTTCGCGAGCAGCTGCTCGCACATCCGCTCAACCTCTCCCCGCGCCCTCTCGGCATCGGGGGCCTGCAGCTCGAGCTCGACGAGACGGCCGATGCGCACGCTCGCGACCGGAAAACCGAGCTTGGCAAGCGCCTCCTGCACCGCCTGTCCCTGCGGATCGAGAACGCCTTCCTTCGGACGCACGAGGACTCGCGCCTTCACGGAAGCCGCCTCACACGAGCACCACCCGTGGATCGGCGACGTAGCGCTCGAACGGCACGCCGGTGACCCGCTCGAACGCCTCGAGGTACCGCCTCCGCGTGCCCGCCACGACGTCGGCCGGAAGCTCCGGGCCGGGGTCGGTCTTGTCCCAGGCAAGACGATCGCAGAAGTCTCGCGCGTACTGCTTGTCGAACGACGGCTGGCCACGGCCGGGCGAGTACTCGTCGGTCGGCCAGAAACGGGACGAGTCAGGCGTGAAGAGCTCATCTGCGAGCACGATCCCGCCGTCCTCGTCGACGCCGAGCTCGAACTTGGTATCGGCAAGGATGATTCCCCGGTCGGCCGCCCAGGAAGAGGCGAAACGATAGAGCTCGAGCGAGACTCGCTCGAGCTCCGCCAGGCGCTCGACCCCGACGAGGTCAGCCGCCCTCGCCATGTCGATCGTCTCGTCGTGTCCCTTCTCGGCCTTCGTGGAAGGGGTGAAGATCGGCTCGGGCAGCCGTGCAGATTCGACAAGGCTCTCGGGGAGCGGCCGTCCGGAAACCGCCCCGTCGCTGAGGTACGCGCTCCAGGCGGAGCCCGCGAGATACCCGCGGACGACGCACTCGAGCGGCAGCATGTCGAGCCGCAGGCACTCGAGCGAGCGCCCGTCGGCGCGCGAGCCGAGCATGTGGTTTCGGACGATGTGGCTCGTACGTGAGAACCAAAATGCCGACAGTCCGGTCAGGACGCGGCCCTTATCCGGGATGGGTGTCGGCAGGACGACGTCGAAGACCGAGATCCGATCGCTGGCGAAGAGCAGGAGGCGGTCCTCCTCGAGTGCATACAGCTCGCGAACCTTGCCGCTGGCGACGTGGGGTGCTGTGTCAAGCATGGACTGCGTCTCTCCTTTCGGTCAGTGCCGCCAATCGCTCGAAGATGGCGTCGACGTGGGTCGTGAACGCACCGAGATCAAAGACGGAAGCAAGCGCGTTCGCGTCGAGCGCGCTCTGCACTCGCTTGTCCGCTGCGGCGATCAGGCGAAAGTCGCGCTCCTCCTCCCAGGCTTGCAGCGCTGCTTCCTGCACGATCCGGTACGCGTCGTCTCTCGCCAGGCCGGTGTCTACGAGCGCTAGCAGTAGGCGCTGGCTGTAGAAGACCCAGTGACTGCCCTCCAGGTTTCGGCGCATTCGATCGTCGCGCACCACCAGGCCGGCGACGAGCCAGGTGAACCTGTCGAGCATCGTGTCCAGCGCGAAGAACGCGTCAGGGATGACGATGCGCTCGGCGGAGGAGTGGGAGATGTCGCGCTCGTGCCAGAGCGGGATGTTCTCGAGGCCGACCCCGGCGGCCGCGCGGACGACGCGCGAAAGGCCGCAGATGCGCTCGGCCACGACGGGATTTCGCTTGTGCGGCATCGCGGAGGACCCTTTCTGTCCGCCGCGGAACGGCTCCTCGACCTCCATCACCTCGGTGCGGGCGAGATGTCGAATCTCCACGGCGAAGCGCTCCAGCGAGCCGGCCGTGAGCGCGAGGGCGGAGAGGAGATTCGCGTGCCGGTCGCGCGCGATCACCTGTGTCGAGGCGTACCCGGGCGCGAGGCCGAGTCGCTCGCAGACGATTCGCTCGAGCTCGGGGTCGGTGGTCGCGTAGGTGCCGACGGCGCCCGAGAGCTTCCCCACCCGGGCTTCTTCAAGGGCGCGCTCGAGGCGGTCGCGGGCCCGATCGAGCTCGAACGCCCAGCCTGCAAGCTTCAGTCCGAACGTGATCGGCTCCGCGTGGACGCCGTGCGTGCGTCCGATCATGATCGTCTCGCGGTGCTCCTGCGCTCGGCCGACGACAGCCGTGAAGGCCCGCTGCAAGCCCCCCAGCACGAGTGCTCCCGCGGCTCCGATCTGGAGGGAGAGGGCCGTATCGGTCACGTCGGAGGAAGTCAGCCCGTAGTGGAACCAGCGCCCGTCGGCGCCCAGTGGCGTAGCCACCGCGTCGACGAATGCCGCGACATCGTGCTGCGTGCGACGCTCGATCTCGGCCACCAGTGCCGGATCGGGAGTCAGCGCCTGCTCACGGACGTTGCTCGCGGCTTCTGCTGGTACGACTCCCAACTCCGCCCAGGCATCGAGTGCCGCCAGTTCCACGTCGAGCCAGCGCGCGAGCCTGCTTTCGTCCGACCAGACCTTCGCCATTGCCGGACGGGCGTAGCGCTCGATCACTCAGACGATGCTAGCGAGCGGTCAGGTCGGCGCTCGGCCGGCGTCCCGTCGGGATCAACTCGCCGGCGCCGGCAACAACGGACACCTTTCATGGCCTCAACGATCAAGCCCCGAGGATCCTGGCGGCCAGGATCGCGGCATTGCGCGCGCTGTCGACGCCGACCGCTGCGACGGGAACGCCCGGTGGCAGCTGCGTGATCGCGAGCAGTGCATCGAGGCCGTCGAGGACGCTCTTCTCCGAGCGGAGAGGCACGCCGATCACAGGAAGGTCGGTCTGAGCAGCGACGGCACCTGGAAGTGCGGCGGCGAGTCCGGCGCCCGCGATGATGATGCGGAGGCCGCGGTCCCGAGCCCCACGCGCATACTCTGCGACGCCGTCGGGGTCGCGATGAGCGGAGCGAATCTCGAGCTCGTGCGCGATCCCGCGCTCCCGCAGCTCGTCACGCGCCGGCTGCATCCGCTCGACGTCCGAGGACGACCCGACGAGAATCCCGATCACGGACCGGTCAGGCGACACGCGCGCCTGCCGCCGCCTTGAGCGCGATGTCGCCGCGAAAACGCATCCCCTCGAACGAGATCCGCGCGGTCGCGGCGTATGCGCTGTCACGCGCCTCTTCGAGCGAGCCTCCCGTGGCCGTGACGTTCAGAATCCGGCCGCCGTGTGTCACGATGCCCCTGTCTCCGAGCGCCGTCCCGGCATGGAAGACGAGGGCGCCGGTCGACTCGGCCGCGGCCAACCCTTCGATGGGGGTTCCCGTATCGGCCGCCTCCGGGTACGCCCTCGCCGCGAGCACGACCGTGACGGCGGCCTCGTTCACGGCGGGGAGTGCGATCTGGCCAAGGTCGCCCGCCGCCGCACTCTCGAGCGCACCCAGCAGGTCGCCGTCGAGGCGCGGCAGCACGGCCTGAGCCTCCGGGTCGCCGAAACGGCAGTTGAACTCGAGCACCCGTGGCCCGTACTCGGTCAGCATGAGCCCCGCGTAGAGCAGGCCGACGAACGGCGATCCGCGGCGCGCCAGCTCGGCCAGCACCGGCTTGTGTACCTGCTCGACCAGGTCTTCCACGCTGTCCGGCGGCAGCTCGGGCACCGGCGAGAAGGAGCCCATTCCGCCGGTATTCGGTCCCTGATCCGCGTCACACAACCGTTTGAAGTCGCGCGCGGCCGGAAGCGCAACTGTCGTCACGCCGTCGCAGAGCGCGAAGACGGAGACCTCCTCGCCCTCGAGCAGCTCCTCGAAGAGCAGCGACCCCCGGAACCGGCGTGCGTCGGCGAGCGCCGCCTGGAGCTCGCCGTCCGTCCGACACACGAAGACGCCTTTACCGGCCGCGAGACCGTCGGCCTTCACGACACACGGTGCGCGCGGCGACGACAGCAGCTCGGCCGTGGGAACGCCGGCGGAGGCCATCACCTCTTTCGCGAACGCCTTCGAGCCCTCGATGCGCGCGGCGGCCCTGGTTGGCCCGAAGACGGAGACGCCGCTGCGGCGAAGCTCGTCGGCGAGCCCGCCGACGAGCGGCGCTTCGGGACCGACGACGACAAGCTCCACGGCCAGCTCGTGGCAGAGCGCGAGCAGCCCCTCGACGTCGTCGGCGAGAACTGGATGACACGTAGCGAGCCTCGCCAGACCCGGGTTGCCCGGCGCTGCGTGCAGCTCCGCCGCTCCCGCGCCCGCTCTCGCCCCGATCGCCCAGGCAAGAGCGTGCTCACGCCCTCCCGAGCCGACGATGAGAACCTTCACCCGTGGCACTGTAGACGCCGGGCGCGACGGTGTTTAGAAGGCGATCCAATCGTGAATAGGTGCGGCATGTCCATGGAAGAGCCGGGCCTCGACCGGCACGTGTGGGAGAGCGAGATGCAGGCGCTCGAGGATGAGCTGCGCACCGAGCCGGAGGAGGCGCTGTCCGAGCTCGGCGACCTCGTCGAGCGCATGCTCGGCGCACGCGGCTACGAGCTGGCGGATCCTGTGACGAGGGAAGGGGAGGAGCGTGAGGTCGTTGCCGAATACCTGGCCGCCCGCGAGATCTCCGATCGGGTCGAGCGCGGCGACGAAGGCGTCGGGCCCGGCGATGTTGCGGCGGCGATCAACGGGTTCCGCGCGATCTACGACTTCATCATCGCCGAGCGGGACGTCGGCTGAGAGCACGCGGCTCCTACCACCTGCGTTCGGTCCTGCCCGATGCCGATCAGAGACACCTCGATTCCGAGCGCGCGCTCCACATATGCGATGTAGCTCTGGGCGGGGCCAGGTAGCCCCTCTCGGTCGCCCACGACCCTCAGTGGCCCGGGCCAGCCGGGGAGCGTCTCGTAGACGGGACGGGCGTGGTGAAAGTCGCTCTGGTGGGCGGGGAACTCCTCCGTGACGGTGTTGTCCGGTAGTCGGTAGGCGACGCAGACGGGCAGCCGCTGCCACCCCGAGAGGACGTCGAGCTTCGTCAGAGCGAGCGAGGTGAGGCCGTTGACACGGGCCGCGTAGCGCAGCGCAACGAGGTCGAGCCAGCCACAGCGCCGCCGCCGCCCGGTCACCGTTCCGTACTCGCCTCCGAGCTCTCGCATCCGCTCTTGATCGGAGCCTTCGATCTCGGTGGGGAAAGGGCCTTCCCCGACACGTGTGACGTACGCCTTCGCGACGCCGAGCACGGCGTCGATCCGGTTCGGACCGATTCCGACGCCTGTCGCTGCGGCCCCTGCCGTCGGATTCGAGGAGGTGACGAACGGATACGTCCCGTGGTCGAGGTCGAGCATCGTTCCTTGGGCGCCCTCGAGCACGACGGACCGACCCTCACGGAGCTTTTCCTCGACGTAGAGCGACGTATCCGCGATGTGGGGTCGGAGTACCTCCGCCAGCTCCTCGCAGCGGTCGGCGATCCGATCCGGGTCGAGCGGCTCGAGCCCGTAGACGCGTTCCAGCCAGACATTCTTCTCGGCGAGAGCCGTTTGAATCTTCTGGCGCAGAATCTTGGCATCGAGCACGTCCTGGACGCGAATGCCGAGCCGCGCCGCCTTGTCAGCGTAGGCGGGACCGATCCCGCGCCGCGTGGTGCCGATCTGGAGCCGTCCGAGCCGACGCTCGGCCGCCTGATCGAGCGCTACATGCCACGGCATGATCAGGTGCGCGCTCCCCGAGACGAGCACGTGCTCGGTCGAGACGCCACGCTCACCGAGATCACGCAGCTCTTCCGCGAACGACTCGGGGTCGACGACGCAGCCGGCACCGAGGACGCAGATCTTGCCGGCCAAGATGCCGGACGGAACGTGGCGCAGCTTGAAGGTCTGCCCCTCGACGACCAGCGTATGGCCCGCGTTCGGGCCGCCCTGGTAGCGGCAGACGACGTCTGCTTCCTGAGCGAGCAGGTCGACGATCTTCCCCTTGCCTTCGTCGCCCCACTGGGCTCCCACCACAACTGTCGCCGGCACAGCCGTAGTCTGGCTAAACGCCTCGAGCGACGGCTACCGGGCCGCGCGTCGTCCGCCGCACGGACAGCCGGTGTCCGCGGCGGCAGCGCGTGAACCCGACGTCGGCCTCCGAGCGTAGCGAGCCTGCCAGGATCGCCTCTCGGTACTCGAGCCCGGACCTGCGCTCGCCCCGCGCGGCTAGACACTCGTCGCAGACCGCCGTGAACGTCGTCGCGCGGGATTCGAGCCAGATGACCTGGCGCTCTCTCATCCGGCGGCCAGGTCGGCAAACTTCGTGTAGCGCTTGAGGAAGGAGAGCTTCTCGGTGCCCGTCGGCCCGTTGCGGTGCTTCGCCAGGATCACCTCGGCAAGGCCTTGATCCGGCGAGTCGTCGTTGTAGTACTCGTCGCGGTAGATGAAGACGACGAGATCGCTGTCCTGCTCGATCGAGTTGTGCGCGATGATGGTTTCGGCGACGAAATTGTGTAGGCCCTCGACCGTCAGGTCGTAGACCTCTTCCTCGCCGGCTTGCGCGATGGATGCAATCTCATCCCAGCAAACGCCACTCGAAGTGTGTTGCTCGGGCGTCTCGGAACTGGGGGCTGGAAACGCTCGAGACGTCGCTCCCGCAGCTGCCATGGCGGGTTGCACGAGCGTCTGCCTGGGGTTCGAGTTGCCCACAGCGATCCGCATACCCGGCGCCATGTCGTCGAGTCGTCGCCAGCCGTCGTACGCGAGGAACTTGTGATTCCCAGTCGCACGCAGCGTCCGGCCCAGCCTCGTCAGCAGCCGATACACGCGTTGTCGACCGGTTGGGAACGCACGCAGGACAGTGCGGGGCTCTAGCCGCCATGTCTCCGTATTGAGCGCGAGCACCTCGAACCCGCATCCACCGACGAGGTCGCGGATCGGCACGTGGATCCCGGTCTCGGGAAGGTAGACGCGAGTGTCCCCGGCCAGGCAGCCGCTCTCTCTCAGATCCGACAGAATCGGGCGCTTGTCGTGCCGCTGCTCGACCGCCCGGGACAGCTGGGACATCGCCAGGATCGGCACGTCGAGATCCCTTGCCAGCACCTTCAGCGCGCGAGACATCTGGGAGACCTCCTGCACGCGGTTCTCGACTGTTCCGCCGGAGCTCATCAGCTGCAGGTAGTCGACGATGATGAGCCCGAGCCTCGGCTCCTGCGACTTGAGCCGGCGCGACTTCGCGCGGATCTCCATCATGGTGATCGAGCCCGAGTCGTCGACATAGATCGGCGCTTTGGCGAGGCGGTCGCACGCCGTCGTCAGCCGCGGCCAGTCGTCCTGCGCGAGCTTGCCGTTGCGCAGGCGCTGCGACTCGACCTTGGCCTCGCTGCACATCAGCCGCTGTGTCACCTCAGCCTTCGACATCTCGAGCGTGAACACGGCGACAGGCGTCTCGTGTCGAACGGCGAGGTTGGCCGCCATACAGAGGCCAAGAGCCGACTTGCCCATGCTCGGCCGCGCCGCGACGATGATCAGGTTGCCGGGCTGGAAGCCGGACGTGAGCCGGTCCAGGTCGCGAAAGCCCGACGGTATGCCCGTCACGTCCTTGCCGGCTTCGTAGAGCTCGGTTATGCGCTCGAAGCTCTCCTTCAGCAGCGCCTCGATGTGAGTGAACTCGGTCGAGACCCGTGCCTGCGAGAGCTCGAAGACGATCTGCTCGGCCCGATCGACAAGATCGGCCGTCTCGCCTGGCCGCTCCCAGCCGAGCCGTGACACCTCGGATCCGGCGTGGATGAGGCGGCGCAGCGTCGCCACGTCGCGCACGATGCGCGCGTAGTGACCCACGTTCGCGGTGGCTGGGACGAGGGCGGCGAGCTCGTGGATGCGGACTCGGCCACCCGCCCGCTCGAGCTCGCCCCTCTCCTCGAGCTCGTCGACGAGCGTGATCGCGTCCACGGGCTCTCCCTTTGCATAGAGGCCGAGTGCTGCCCTGTAGACGAGGGCGTGGCTCTCGCGGTAGAAGTCACCCGCATCGAGCTCCTCGCTGACGGCGTCGATTGCCCCCGGCGCAAGCATCATCGCCCCGAGGACGGACTCCTCCGCTTCGAGGTTCTGGGGAGGTACCGGAGCGGCCACGGCTCGTTCGGCCAGCTGTGCCATGTGGCCATTAGAGCCGCGCGGCCCGCCCCGCTTCAACGGGGCACCCGGGCGTGGTATTCGGGTCTAGCGGTGGAAAAGAAGTAGTCGCTATGCGGGGAGATAGAACGCACGTTCGGAAAAGTATCCCCGTGGCAGCGGACGTTCTCCCCACGTTTGGCCACATTCGGCCGTCACAAAAGCTGCGCGTGAAGCGAACGTTTTCGCAACTTCTCCACAGCGCGCCCGCGCTGTGGAGAAGTTGGGGAAAACCGCTAGGCCGGAGGCGGCGGGTCCGAGTCGGCCGGCGGAGCGTCTGCATCCGCCAAATCAACCGGGGCCGAGACCTGCTCGGCTTCGAGGTCTTCCGTGGCCGTCGAGGCATCCTCCGCCGGGGCCACCACGCCTTCGGGCCGTGCGGGCGCAGGTTCGCCGCCGCTCTCGGACGCAACGTCCGTCGGCAACTCCTCTTCCTCGGGCGGCAGATCGCCGCCCTCGGGGACGACGAGGGTCTTGACGTCGACGCTGACGTCGGTGAAGACCTCGATCGGCACCTCGTAGCGCCCGATCCGCCTGATCGGTTCCGCCAGCTCGATCTTCCGCCGATCGACGCGGATCTTCCGCACGCGCCACAGCTCGTCCACGATGTCCGTGGGTGTGACCGAGCCGAAGAGGGCACCACCCGGGCCCGCCTTCACATCGAAGCGAAGCTCGGTCTGTCGCAGTACGTCCGCGATCTCCTGACCCTGCTCGAACGTACGGGCTTCCTGGCGCGCCCGCTGCTCGTCTCGGCGCTGCAACGCCGCGATCTTCCCCGCCGTCGCGGGCTCTGCGAGCCGGCGTGGGAGCAGGAAGTTCCGCGCGTAGCCGCGTTTGACGTCCACGACCTCGCCGCGCAGGCCGAGCTTCTCGACGTCGCTCAGGAGGATGACTTCCACGCCCGCCTCGCTCAGTTCGCCACGTACGGCAGCAGCGCCATCTCGCGTGCCCGCTTCACGGCTACGGCAACCTGGCGCTGGTGGCGCCGGCAGGCGCCGGTGATCCTTCGCGACCGGATCTTGCCCTTCTCCGAGACGTAGCGGCGGAGCTGATTCGCGTTCTTGTAGTCGACCTCGTCGATCTTCTCGCGGCAGAAGTAGCAGCTCTTCCGGCGCGGCGGGCCCTTCTCGGCTCCCGGGCGCCGCCGCGGCTCACGTCGGTCCTTCGTTGCCATTTCTCCTCTTCTCTAGAACGGAATGTCGTCGTCGGCCGCGGCTGAGCCGAAGTCGGCGTCACCTGCGGAGGCGGTCGCACCAGCAGGCACGAACTGCCGCTCGCCGCCCTCGCCGTCACCGCGTCCGCCGAGGAACTGGACCGTGTCGGCGATGATCTCGACCGCCTGGCGCTTGGAGCCGTCCTGTGCTTCCCATTCACGCCAGTCGAGGCGGCCGTCGACGCCCACCGGGCGCCCCTTTGCCAGGAACTGGGCGCAACTCTCGGCCTGGTTGCCCCAGACCGTGACGTCGAAGTAGTTCGGCTTGTCGCCCCACTGGCCCGTGGCGGAATCCTTCTGGCGCGTGTTGACGGCGACGCGCAGCTTGCAGACTGACGTCCCGCTGGGGGTGTTCCTGAGCTCCGGATCTCGGGTCAGGTTTCCCACGAGGACGACTCGGTTGATGTTGGCCATTTCTCCTCCCTCCGTGAAGTCTCGGTCTACGTTACCCCGGCTCCTCGGACGGTGGCGCCGAAGCCCCCGGAGCCGCCGGAGCCGCCGGAGCCGCCGAAGTCGCCGGAGCCGCCGTCTCGCGCTGGACCCGCTCTGGCCGCCGAACGGGCAGGTGACGCATGACCCCGTCGGTGATGCGCAGCACCCGCGATACCTCCTCGAGCGCCTCCGGCGCAGCGGTGAACGTCAGCAGGTGGTACGTGCCCTCGCCCTTGTGGCCGATCTCGTACGCAAGCTTGCGCCGGCCCCAGGGCTCGTGCGACTCCCAGCGCCCGCCTCCGCGCTCGATCACCTCGCGCGTGCGAGAGATGATCTCATTCTGGCGCTCTTCCGGCACTTCGGGGTCGAGCAGCAGCAGAATTTCGTATGCAATCACGTTCCCGACAACTCCTTCCTTCGGTCTGGTCGGCCCCGCCGACGGGCACCGCTCGGGAACGCGGGCGGTGCAAGAAGCGGAGCAGGAAGACGTTCGAGTGTACCATCGCCGTCGTGGAGCGACGGGTGGTCTTCCTGGTCGGCGGGCTCGCGCTGGCGGGCGCTCTCGCCGGCGTCGCGCGGCGGCGGCGCTCCGTTTCCTCCGGCTTCGAGCTGGAGCACGCCCCGGACGCTCGTGCCGAGGAGCTCCGGCGTAAGCTCGAGGAGGCGCGTGGTCTCAACGACGAGCGCGACGAGTTCGAGGCCGCCGAGACACCAGTCGACGAGACCGAGCCTGAAGGCGAGCTCGAGGCGCGCCGCCGGGCGGTGCACGAACGCGGACGGGCCGCCGCCAAGGCGATGCGCGGCTCGCCTAGCGAGACCGCGTAAAGGCGACGGTTCCGCTCGTCAGCCCGCCGGCGACTTTCCACTGGTAGGCCGCAGAGTGCAGGAGCGCCCGCTCGGCCGGATTCGAGAGGAACCCGGTCTCGACGAGAATCGCCGGCACGTTCGCCCAGTTGAATCCCGTCAGGTCGTCTCGCGGCACCACCCCGGCGTCCTGTGCGTGGGTCGCCCGCACCACCGCCGCCTGAACGATGCGCGCCGCCCGGAAACTGCTCGAATAGATGTCGTCGGTCCAGCCCCGGTGCAGAGCCGGGTAGAGCGTCGAGACACCGCGGCGCGACGTGTCGGTCGAGCCGTCCGCGTGGATTCGGAGCATCAGCGCAGCGTGTCGTCGGTTGCAGAACTCGGCGCGCGCGACGTTGCCTCCGCCTCGAAGGCGGAAGATCGGCCCGGTTCGCGTCAGAACGACCCGAAGGCCCCGCCGGAGGAGCAGGGAGCGGGTCTTACGGGCGATCCCGAGAGCAACGTCGGCCTCTCCGGCAGCGCCGCCGCCATCCTTGATCTTGAGGGTGGGCGACCCGGGCCCGATCGGCTCGGTCTGCGCGCCTATCGGGGGCGGCGTTCCATGGCCCGGGTCGAGGCAGATCAGCATGGACGCAAGCGTCTCGAGGAGCACAGGTGAACGTTAACCGTCTAGCCTGAGCTCGGGCATGGAGAGCCACCCGAATCGCTCGATACTGGTGCTCGGCCTCTCGCTCGTCTCGGCGTGCACGGTACTAGCCGCACTCCTTCCGGCTGCCGCGGGAGCCGATGACCGTACCCTCGCCACGAGGATCGGACGCTTCGCGACCCTCATCCAAGGGGACATCCGTGGCCTCGACGGCAGGTCCACGCCCGCGCGCCGGGGCGCGTACGCACATCTTCGGGCTCACTCGGTCGCGGCAGCAAAGGCGATCCGGCGCGAGCGAGCCTCGAGTGCCGGCGGAGCGCGAGCCCGCACCTGCGCCCTCACCGCGTTCGCCGCGCTCGAGCGTGGCGCGAGCGCCGGCACGCGCGCACTTGCCGGGCGGAGCAGTCTTGCGACGGCCAGGCGCGCCGTGAATCGCGGTCGCGCCCAGCTAGCTCGCTGCAAGGTTCCCCGGAAACCGGCGCCGCCTCCAACCGCGGGGCCGCCGACACCGCTGCCTCCTCCACCTCCCGCGCCGCCTCCGCCGGGAGCGGATGTCCCGCGCATCGACGAGATCCTCGGCTGGACGACGTCCGCGGGCGACCCGCCCGAGATCGTCGCGCCGGACGGCGGGACGATCTCGGAATGCGGCTCGGCGCTGCCTCGGCTCGGGCTCGTCTTTCGCTACGGCGGCTTGTCCGCCGGCGCCGCTCTCGAAGCAGCCTGGGCGCGCGACGGCTTGCCGATCCTGCCAGTTCGCCCAGTTGCTCTCGGTGCAGGAAGCGGTGTCGCGACTGCGTCCCTGCGCCCGGGAGGCGGGATCCGGGAGAACGGGAGGTACGACGTCGAGCTTCGCTCGGGCGGCCTGACTCTGGGCCGGGCGAGCGTGGTCGTTCGGTGTCCCCCGGCGCTGGACTTTCTGGGCTGGACAACGAATGGCGCTGGTATCGCCGCGCCGAATGGAGGCACGATCTCCGACTGCGCCGGCGGTCGGTCGCAGCTGGGGATCCTGGTGCGCTACGGGTTCTTTCCGCAGGACGGCACACTGCGATTCTTCATCACGCGTGACGACACGCTGATCTTCGACGACAGCGATCCGGTCGAGAGGTCGGGCACGACCCTGCTCGGGATCGCGGTCTTCGGAGGGGCGTCGCTTCCGAACGGCGCCTACGCAATCGGCGTTGGCCTGACGGGCGGCGGATCACTCGGCCGCGCAACCGTCACGCTCAGTTGTCCATGAGGTCGCGCACGAGCCGATGCATCGCGTATCCTGAAGCTCGCTGTTGCCGGCGGCTTCCGAGGTCGCCGGTGAGTCGGCTACGGTGGTGAGGGGCTGAGAATGAGCTTGAAGACGGATCGACGGCGTCCTGTCGCGGGACGAGCATGCCTCGTGGCACTGACAGCTCTTGCGGTCACGGCGCTCGCCGCGGGAACGGCATGGGCGAAGGTGCGGGCCGGCTCGGTCAGCGACCCGCGCGAGTCGTCGCTGGCGGCCGGCCGTGACATGGAGCGGGTAAGCGCGAGCTACGACGACAGGGCCGGGAAGTTCCTCGTCACTGTCCGCCTGTACGGAGCCTCCGTCGCGGCTTCGAACGCGACTGAGCTGGTCATCCTGATCATCGACTTCGGCCCCCAGGGGGGAGGCGCCTGCGCATCGTCCCGCCCGGACGGCGTGACGTTTCTGACGGACATCGACCCAAACCGGACCAGCGTCGCGGCATCCTCGCCGCGTCTCAAGACCCCGGTGCTGGGGAAGAAGAGCGTTAGCGCCGACCGGCGAGAGATACAGATCTCACTGGCGCGGCCCGATCTCGCCGGGATGGACCTTCGCTGCGCCCAGGTCACCGTTCGGCTCGCCGGCGCGACCGCGTACGACCAGCTCGATACTCCCGTTTTCTTCCCGGGTCCCTTCACGACAGTCACGCCTGCCTGCGTCGTACCGAAGGTGGTCGGCCGGACACTAGGACAGGCAAAGCGCGCGATGACGGGCGCCAACTGCGCGCTCGGCACCGTCAAGCGCGCGCGCTCGAAGCGGATGCGCGCCGGCTTCATCATCTCGCAGCAACCTCGGCCGGGTACGAAGCTCGCGGTTGGCTCGCGCGTCGCCGTCGTGGTCAGCCGCGGCGTTCGCTAGAGGGTGCTCAGCCGGCCGGTAGCGGCCATGGTGTTTCCTGCTGCGCGGATCTCGAGGTGGGGCCGACTCGAGGCTAGGCTGGTTTCGGAGCGGCACGGGCCCGGTGGCCCAGCCGGTCTTCAAAACCGGTGAGGTCGTGTAACCCACGGCTGGGTAGGTTCGACTCCTGCGCCGCTCCGTTGCACAGAAAAACCCTGCTGGACGGCGGGCGCCGCCTGCGCGAAGGCGAAGCGCTCCCGGGACGAAGAAGCGAGGAGTACCGCGAGCTGGTGCAGGAGCTCGTCGACGCGTGGGAGCGCGCCGAGGGCCTGCTCGGGCTGAACCTGCTCAAGCGTGCAGACCAGCTGCAGAAGGCCGGCAACATCGGTTGGCGGATGAGCATGGAGATGCTCGCCCCACCGCTTCCCGGCCTGGAACCCGATGGCCCGGCCCGAGGAGGCTGCCCGGCCACAGACAGTCATCTTGATTGGGCGCGAGATGCTCGAGGGGAACTCTTCGACTAGCATCCGAAGCACCTTCGGCCGAAGGGACGAGCTTCTCGCCGGCGATGCTCACCCCAGGCCGATTGGCACGCCGACCGCGGACGCTATTCCGCCTCGGTGACCCGACAACGGAAAACCCGAACGATGGGTTTGCCTTCCTGCCGTCGGGCAACGCCAGTCGCCGCGCCACCAAGCGAGGCGTGGCAGGGCATGGCAAGGAGCCGGTAGAAACAGGGCGGGAGACTCGCCCCGCTTCTTTGCAATGGATTGACCTCTGACCACTGAGCAGCCGCCGCAGCACCGGCTCCAACGAATCAAGTTGCGACCTCTGCCGCCGCCCCGTGACCGGCGTTCGAAGGGACGTGAGCGATGCGGAAGCCGGGCTGGGCCGACTCCCGCATGCGCACCAAGCGTGACGATCAGAAACCGCAGTACGGGCCGGGAGCGCCGAGTTCGCCGCGGAAGGCGCCTCCCACGGGTGCGATGATCACGCTTACGTCCTGCGCGGTCTGCCCGGACTCGTTCCGCACGTTGTGTCCGTGCCCGTTGTCGACGAACCCATGACCTGCCGACACGACATGCGGCGTACAGTTCGGATCGTCGTACTCGTAGTACGTGAGCTGGCCTTGCGTGACCGTGATGAATACGGGGCCCGGATGAGTGTGCCAGCCGGTGGTAGATCCGATCGCGTAGTCGTGCTTTCGCACGACGATGTCGATCGGCGACTTCGCCCCGGCCGTGAACTGAGGCCCGCAGGCGTCGTTCGGCGCGACCACCCAGGAGCCCGACGAGGTCTGGCAGTAGCGCGAACCGGGCTGCGCCAGCCCGGTCGACGACGAGCTCACGCCGAAGCTGTCGTAGGTTCCACGCGCGAGCAAGGTCGGCGTCACGCCTGAGGCAGGCGACGCCATCGTGATGCCGACAGAGACGGCAAGCGCGAGCAGCGTGATCGTCGCCAGTAGTGAGAGCTTCCGCTTCATTAGAACTCCTTTCTCGACGAGACCGCCTCGACGACGCGGGTCGCATCGAGCTCAGCACGCAGGGCGGCGAGCACGACGTCCCGACCCGAGGGAGCGTCGAAGACGAAGAAACAGATCTCGTCCTCGGGAACGTAGATCGAGCGGTCGAAGCGGACGCGTGTGCACCCGTCCGTCAGCTCCTTGGCTGCCGAGCGTGCCCGCCGCTCGCGGGCGGCCAGTTCTCCAGCGCGGCCACGAGCGAGATAGGTCTCGACGAGGTAGCTCGGCACGCACTCCACGCTAGGCCCGCGTCGACAGCGAGGAAAGGTAAGAACGTCCTGACTTTGCCCGCAGGGGCCGGTGCTGTCAGACCAACCGGCGAGCTAACTCGGTACGCGAGCGCACGCCGAGCTTTGCGTAGACACGGGTCAGGTGCCCAGCCACTGTCCGCTCGCCGAGGAACAGCTGGGCGGCCACCTCGCGATTCGTGCGGCCGGCGGCGACAAGGACAGCGATGCGCCGCTCGGCCGCCGTCAACCCTTCCTGGCGCGTGCGCCCGCCGATCCGTCCGAGCTCGTCGCGCGTTCTCTCGACCCAGGTCGCCGCTCCGAGATCCTCGAAGTCGCCGAGCGCGGCGCCGATCGCGTCGCGGGCTGCGCGCTTTTGCCGTCCGCGTCTGAGGATCATGCCCAGCGCGAGCAGCGCGCGAGCGCTTCCGAAGACATCGCCGACCTCGTGGTGCCGCGCGACCGCCTGTTCCAACAATGAGCTTGCTTCGTCTACAGCGCCCCGCGCCGCAGCGACGACACCGCGGCAGCGCGTCACGTGCGCGAGCACCCGGTCGCGGCCGAGCCGGTTCGCATCGGCTTCCCAGCGGTCGATGACTCGTACCGCCTCGTCGACTCGGCCGAGCTCGAGGAGTGCCTCTGCGTAATCCGCCGTCCACGGGCGCGCGTCCGGCGAACCCCAGCCGAGAACCTGTGCCTGCCGATCGGCCTTTTCGAGACAGTCGGTGGCCGTCGCCGCGTCTCCGCTCCAGAGAGCGACGAGTCCCGGCACCGCCTGCAGCAGTGGCGGATAGAAGCCGATCTGCTCCTCGCAGAGCTTCAGGCCTCGCTCAGCTTCTTGCCGAGCGAGCTCGAGCTGCCCGCGGTGCGCGGCAACCCAAGCGCTCGGAATGAAGTCCTGGTTCTTCTCGACCCCGTACTGGAGGCCGATGTCGCGGGCGCGAGCGGCGTGGGCGGCCGCGGGCTCCCAGCGCCCTGCCCACAGCTCGAGCCATGAGAGCTCCCAGAGCACCTGTGCGTCGAACAGCTCGTCGCGCTCCTGCCACTCTCGGTGCTCCTGTTCCAGCGTCACGCGTGCCGCATCGATGCTGCTGGAGTCGATGAGCATCCCCCAGACGAGAGCGTTCGCCTCTCGGAGCAGGCGCGCGTCGCCGCTAGCCGTCGCAAGATCGAGCGCGCGCGCTCTGTATGCCGGCGTCTTTGCGTCGCCCACCATGCCGCCGAGCCAGCTCAGCTGTGCGAGTGCCTTGAAGCGGAGCGCATCGTCGTCGATACGATCGGCGAGCACGAGTGCGGCACGCGTGCCGTCGAGAGCGCTCGCGAAACCCTTCCTGAAGCGTTCCGCCGCGGCGAGGCGGATGTGAATGAGCGCTTGGAGCGGTGGGTGCGACGCCGCCTCGACTACGGCTTCCTCGAGGAGCGGAACGGCGAGGTCGTCGTGGTGGAACTCGGCGAGGAGGAGCAGGGCCTCGGCGCGCAGCGGACCGCGCGTCCTAGCGAGCAGATCGGTTGCAATTGATCGCGCGCGCGTCCACTCTCCGGCGGCGAGGTTCGCATGCGCAGCGGCGAGCGCTCGTCGACGACGCTCATCAGCCTGGTCGCGCGGCGTCAGCCGAAGCGCCTGCTCTGCAAGCTCGGCCGTGGCCGCCGGCGCGCCGCGATCGCTTGCGAGCTTGGCGGCGTCATCGAGCAAACCCGCAACGCCGGCGTCAGGCGTGTCGGTCGACAGCGCGAGGTGACGGGCGCGCAGCACTGGCTCTTCAGCGACCTCCGCGATACGTGCGTGAACGGCCCGCCGCTTTTCGCCGAGATCGCCGTAGAGAACCGACGACAGCAACGGGTGGGTGAAGCGGATCATCCCGTCGTCACGTTCGATCACACGCGCGGTGAGGGCCGCGTCGAGCGCGTCCGTTGCAACGCCCGCGCGTTTCAGGAGAGACTCCGACGCCGTGCCCACGGCAGCCGCGAGTGCAAGCGCTTCACGAACGGCCGCAGGGAGCGCCGAGATCCTCGCCCGCACGACCTCTTCGACCGTCTCGGGGACGGGAAGCGGCTGAAGCGGATCGACGTCCGCAGGGAGAACGCGCGCCAGTTCAAGTGCGAAGAACGGATTCCCACCCGACCGCTCGTGAAGGCGGAGTAATGTCTGGCGCGGGAAGGACCTCTGCAGCCGATCACGCAGGAAGCGATGAAGCGCACCGACGCTCAGTGGGCCCACGATCAACCGCCTGACGCGGTCCGGAGGCAACGCTCGTTCGAGTTCCGACTGATGCGCATCATCGACCAGCCGCCGCGCAAGTAGAACGATGACCGGGCTCGCGTCGAGCCGCCGCAGGGCGAATCCGAGCGCACGCGACGACGACGGGTCGAGCCACTGAACGTCGTCGACGGCGATCAAAGTCGGTCCGCGGTCGCTGAGAAACTGCAGCGCATCGTGTACTGCGACGGCAAGGGTCCGGCGATCGACGGGATCGCCCGACGCCTCCTCCCGGAGCAGCGCGACCTGGAGCGCGCGCCGCCTCGGTATCAATAATGCAGCCAGCACGTCGTCGATGACCCCCCCGAGGAGATCTCCCAGCCCCACGTTTCCGAGGCCGCGCTCCGCCTCGGCCGGCCGGGACGAAAGGACCGTCAGTCCGTGCGCGCGCGCGTGCTCGACGGCTGCTCGCCAAAGCGTTGACTTTCCGACGCCGGCTTCGCCCTCGAGCACGAGTGCAGCTGCACCTCCCTCCATTCGGCCGATGAAGGCGTTGAGGGAGGCGAGTTCGGCCTCTCTGCCGACGATCTCGAACAGCATGCGCGCCAAACGATCGTGACAGACGTCGCGAGGAAAGCAACCTCTCATCGTGAGGAGGGGTCCAGGGTCAATTTCCATCTCTTCGACGAGGTCGGCGGCGGCTTGTGGAAGCCGCGCCCCGTGGTCAATATTTACCGGGGCAGTGACGGTGCGCCGAAACCGCGAATCTAATTCCAAGCTGGCCTCCCACGAACGCCTGTCGGGCGCAGGCGTCACGGCAACTGGTGTCGCGGTGCGCAGGTCGAACGAGGCGAGCGTGAGGCTGGTGTCGATCGCCGCTGTGCTCGCGCAGGAGTTCAACCAGGATGTTTTCGATGCGGACATGCCGGAGTTCGAGCGCGCCGGCTCCGTGCAGGCCGAAGGCTAAGCCGACTATGGCGACCGATCGAACCGTCGTCGACCGTGGGGAGGGGCTTACGGTCGTCTTTACGCACGGCACGCTTATGGACTATACGATGTTCGCGCCGCAGATCGAGGCGTTGCACGATCGGTACCGGATCATCGCCTATAACCATCGGGCGAGAACGCATCGGTGGGCCGAGACGTACGAGCTTGGCGAACTCGCGAACGATTGCCGCCAGGTCCTCGACGAGCGAGGGATCGCGAAATGCGTCCTCGGGGGCATGTCGATGGGCGGGTTCATGGCCTTCGAGTTTGCTCGGATGTGGCCTGAGCGACTGCACGGTCTGATCCTGATCGACACGAAGGCCGCGCCGTTCGACCTCGGGCAGCAGAAGAACGTCCTGCGGGACTACGCGAAGGCCGACGTCGACGGCTTGCTCCCGCACGATGTCGCCGCGGTCGCCGTGGCCCGATGCTTCGGCGCGACGACGATCGAGCGGAATCCCGAACTTGTGGCCCACTGGATCGCCCGTTGGCGCGAGCTCCCCGCGCGGAGCGTCTACAACGAGGTGCGGTCGTGGCTCGGCAAGGCGGACAACCGCCCTGAGCTCGCGAACATCGACGTACCGGCACTGATTCTGCACGGCGAAGAAGACTCGATTTTCCCCGTGAGCGTTGCCGAGGAGATCGAAGCCGGGATCCCACGCGCGCGACTTGTTCTGATACCTCTGGCAGGACATACGGCGAACCTCGAGCAGCCGGAGGTCAGCAACGAAGCGATCCTTGACTTCCTCGATTCGGCCTTTGGAGGTACATGAGCGTGGCGCTATTCGACACTGAGAGAGGAGGCACCACACCTCGTTGCATACCAGCCAGTGATTTCGGGCCGTAGCGGGTTGTAGCCAGTTGAGCCTGTTCCGCCGGCGCCGCCGACCGGAACGACGAGCGGTCGAACGCGACGCGCCGTCTATGCTCGCTGGCAGTCGCGGCACGTTCCGAACAGCGCGATCTCGCGCTCGCCGAGCGCGAACTCGTGCTCCTTGCTGAGTCGCTTTGCCAGGCCTCCTAGCGATTTCTCGTGTACGTGCATGACGGCGCCGCAACGCTCGCACACGAGATGATGGTGCCGGTGCTCGTGCGCCGGCTCGTAGTAGGCGCGATCCGCGCCCAGGTCGGTCCGGCGAACGATCCCCTCGGCTACGAGAAGATCGAGTGTGCGATAGACGGTCGAAGGGTTGAGCTGCGGTAGCCGCGCGTGCACCCGCTCGACGACGTCCTCAGCGCTCAAATGATGGTCGGGTTCGCCGGCTAGGACTTCCCAGATCAGTAGTCGTTGCCGGGTCATGCGTCGCCCGCGCGCGCGCAGGCGGGCAGCGTCCAAGGGCGCGGCGTGTGAATGCTCGTGGGGGCGGCTGCTCGGCGTCTCGATCTCCGAATCATCGCACGCAGGGTGATCGACCCGGTGCCGCATGACCTGCCTCCGCCACCGCTCATCGAAGCACGAAGAGAGCAACGACGACGAAGGCCCCGACGACGAGGCCGGTGCCGACGACGGCGCCGATGAGGAACCATACGTCGTATGCGTCAGGTGGCCTCTCCACTCGGTTCTGCTCTCGAAGCAATCTGCGCCTCATTTGTCCACGGCCCATCTCTCGCGCATCAGCGATTGATTTGCAAGTGAACCGCAAGTATGCTCCGCCGCGAATAAAGGCTCACTCGGTCGACTTCGCGCCGGGAGCCGTTACGAGAGGAGGGACTCTGTCGTGAGTGCTGTGCCCACTGTGTTGACCAAAGCCTCGCGCTGGCAGCGGATCAAGGGGTCGATGACGCCCGCCGAATGGCGGCGCGCCGGGCTACTCGCTGCCGTGATCGCCGGCCTGCACGCGCTCGGCTTCTTCATCCTGATCGCCCTCGTACTGCCGAACGACTACAGCCTCGGCGCGAGCGGTGCCTTCGGCCTCGGGATCGGGATCACGGCGTACACCCTGGGGATTCGCCACGCCTTCGATGCCGACCACATCGGCGCGATCGACAACACGACTCGAAAGCTGATGCACGAGGGCCAGCGCCCGCTCAGCGTCGGCTTCTTCTTCTCGCTCGGCCACTCGACGATCGTCTTCATCCTCGGTGTCCTCGTCGTCGCCGGGATCCGGGGCCTGAGCGGCGCGGTCGAGAGCGACAGCTCCACGTTGCACAAGACGACCGGTCTGATCGGGCCCGTCGTCTCGGGGTCGTTCCTCTACGTCATCGGGATCCTCAACCTGATCATCCTTGTCGGCATCATCAAGATCTTCCGGCGCATGCGCCACGGCGACTTCGACGAGCAGGAGCTCGAGGAGCAGCTGAACTCGCGCGGTTTCATGAACCGCTTCTACGGCCGCGCGACACGCGCGGTCAAGAAGCCGTGGCAGATGTATCCGCTGGGGTTGCTGTTCGGGCTCGGCTTCGATACCGCGACCGAGGTCGCGCTGCTCGTGCTGGCCGGCGCCGGCGCGGCCAGCGGGCTCCCCTTCTACGCGATTCTCTGTCTCCCGATCCTGTTCGCGGCCGGCATGTCGTTGTTCGACACGATCGACGGTGCGTTCATGAGCTTCGCCTACGGCTGGGCGTTTGCGAAGCCGGTGCGCAAGATCTTCTACAACATCACGATCACGGCGCTGTCCGTGGCGGTGGCTCTGCTGATCGGGACGATCGAGCTGCTGGCGGTGCTGGCGGACAAGCTCAGCCTGACGGGCGGGATCTGGGACTTTGTCTCGACCCTCGACCTCAACATCATCGGCTACGCAATCGTCACGCTGTTCGTCATCACCTGGGCGATCGCGCTGTCGGTGTGGCACTTCGGGCGGATCGAGGAGCGCTGGTCGGCGACCCTTCAGAACACGGAGGCAGAAGCCTAGAGATCCGCTGCGGCGGCATCGCCCGCAGCCTGGCCACTTCGGGCCGACGCGGGCGGAACCGCTTCTCGAAGCGCGTCTCGCCGACCAGGCTCCGGATCGCCCCGCAGCCTCACAGACAAGCGGGTCGTGTGGGCCTGTCGGGTCTCGGCACCCGAAGGAGACGCCGCCAAAGATCTTGGTCGACGAGTTAACTACTGGGCCAGGGGCAGGAAACCTTCTTCGCCGTGGGCACCGGAAAGAAGCTTCGGGTAAGGAGAGCCTGGGCGTTGCACGCTGGCGGCAATGAGAGGCGTTGCGTTTGCAGACTCAGGATCGGCTACGCCTGCGTCAACACGCAGCTGCCTTCGTCGGCGAGGACCGTACGCCTCGCGAACGTGACGCCGGAGCGCTTGCGCGAGCTGATCGCAGCCAACCTCGAGGCGCTCGAGGCGATCTTGAGCTGGAACGAGAAGAACGGCATCCAGGTGTTCCGGCTGACGTCGAACCTGATTCCGTTCGGGTCACATGCCGCCAACGAGCTCGCGTGGTGGGATGAGTTCGCGGGCCGTCTTCACGAACTCGGCAGCTCGCTCCAACGAGTCGGCGCGCGAGTGTCGACGCATCCGGGGCAGTACACCGTACTGTCGTCGGTGCAGCCTGCTGTCGTTTCCGCGGCCGTCGCCGAGCTCGAGTATCACGACCGGCTGCTGACCGCGCTCGGCCTCGACCGCTCGCACAAGATCGTCCTCCATATCGGCTCCGGCGCGTCCGGACCACAGGCAGCCTACGAGCGCTTCACCGCGGGATTCGCGCGATTGTCGGAAGGTGCGCAGGAGCGTCTCGTGCTCGAGAACGACGAGAGGTGGCCGCTGGAACAGGTGCTCGTCCTCGCGGAGCCGCTCGGGCGGCCGGTCGTCTTCGACCTCTTTCACCACCAGCTGGCACCGTCGCTCCACCGACTCGGCGCGCGCGAGCTCGTCCTCCGGGCGGGCACGACCTGGCGGGCGGACGATGGTCGGCAGGAGGTGCACTTCTCGACCCAGGAGCTGGGCAAGCGACCGGGCGCGCATGCGGAGACCGTGGATCTCGACGCCTTCGGGGCGTTTGTCGATGAGATCGGCGACCTCCCGCTCGACTGCATCCTCGAGGTGAAGAACAAGGAGCAGTCTGTTCTCCGCGCTCGCGAGCTGCTCCGCGGCCGCGGCTGACGAATGCGTCGAGAGCTTCTGGTGCCTGCGCGAGCGCATGTGGGGCGATCGCCGCTCGCTTCAACGTCTCGGCCTGGCCATGCCTTCGAAGGTGGTGCTCCTGCGCTGGCGGAGGCAAGAAACGCGCCTGTCCTCGCCCCTGGGGCGCGGTGCCGCGACAGCGCTGCGTCCGCTCGAAAGGGTCGCACGGATTGCATCTTTGAGCTGTGCGAGCTTGAAGGGCTTCACCAGGATCGGAGAATGCGACCTCGTGGCCGAGCGCGGTCGCCGCGTGCGCGACCAGCTCGCAGATCGCAATGGAGGGCTCGCAGATGATGATTTGTGCCACGCTCCCCATCCTCGAGCCGGTAAGGACGCAAGCAGGGCGCGTCTTCGTATGAAAACGGACTGGGAGCGGGCCGCGCCGAGCGTCACTGTCTGTGCACAGGGGCCAATCGCCCTGGCCTCCTCGGTGAGTTAGCTGTGCGCCTCGTGGAGGCGGCTCAGTAGAGGACGAGGCGATCCCGGTGCACGGCTTCGACACCCCGCCCGCGGCCGGCGAGTAGCGCGGCGTCGGCGCTTGCGATCCCCTTTCCGAACGCCACCCCGTCCGGTCCGACCAGTTCGACGGCCTCGCCGGCGCCGAAGCGGCCCTCGCACGATGAGACGCCGACGGCGAGCACGCTTCGGCCTTCGCCGGCGACGGCCCGCTGGGCGCCCTCGTCGAGGTGGAGTCGGCCGGCGGCTGGCTTGCCGAAGCGGAGCCAGAGCTTGTAGGCGGAAAGCTCCTGTCCCGCCGCCGCGAAGCGCGTCCCCAGCGCCTCGCCGGCCAGGATCGGCTCGAGCACCGACTCGCCCGTTCCCGCAGCGATGACGGTCGGAATGCCGCCTGCGGCGGCCATCTCGGCGGCG
Source organism: Gaiellales bacterium (assembly GCA_038237235.1). Taxonomy (GTDB): domain Bacteria; phylum Actinomycetota; class Thermoleophilia; order Gaiellales; family Gaiellaceae; genus JBBRYW01. The sequence goes on along the minus strand of JBBRYW010000011.1, from coordinate 12,354 downwards.
AGCACCTTGCTGCGCATCCCGCCGCGGCCTAGAGCCGAGGGAGCTCCGAGCACTGCATCCCCCACCGCCGAGCCGTCGCTGACGAGCTCGGCGCCGGGCTTACCCGGAGCGCGCGTGTACACGCCGTCCACCTCTGTCAGCAGCACAAGCAGGCGTGCGCGAACGAGCACGGCCACGTGGGCGGCGAGGGCGTCGTTGTCGCCGAAGGTGATCTCGTCGGTCGCGGTCGCGTCGTTCTCGTTCACGATCGGCACCGCCTTAACGGCGAAGAGCGCCTGCAGCGCATTCCGGGCGTTGACGTAGGCGCCGCGGTCGGACACATCGCCGGATGTGAGCAGGATCTGCGCTGCGTGAAGATCGTGCGAAGCGAGCGCCTGCTCCCAGGCGCGCTGCAGCCTCGCCTGACCCAGAGCCGAGGCTGCCTGCAGCCTGGGCACGCTGCGCGGACGACGCGCGAGACCGAGGTGGGGCAGTCCGAGCGCGATCGCGCCGGACGAGACGACCGCCACGGGCTCGCCGCGAGCGACGATCGCCGAGATCTCGCTTGCGCGCCGCCCCAGCACGCCCCGACGCACTCGGCCGCCCGGTCCGGCGACCAGGCTCGTCCCGAGCTTGACGACGACGGTCACCGGTGCTGGGTTCCGTCGCCGACGACCCGGTATTGCCGCAGCGAGAGGTCGCCATAGGTGACCGGGCCGCGCGGGCCGGGCGTCCAATCGACGTTGATCCCGGTCTCGGGCGCCCCGGTCAGCTCGAATCCGTCGGTGAAGCGGGTCGGCGCGTGCCAGAAGGCGACAGTGCCGCGATATCCGTCGAGGAAGCGCTCGGCGGCAGCGTCGTCCTCCGTCACGATGCCCGCGGCGAGACCGGAGGTCTCTTCGTTCGCGAGCCGCACCGCCTCGTCGAGACCGCTGACGCTGACCACGGTGACCGTGGACACGCGGCCGTGATCGTTCGCCCATTCGTGCCCCAGCGGGCGGTCGAGCGGCGATGCGCCCACAACGTTTCCGCGAACCTCGAGGCCCTTCGCCCGAAACAATTCGAGCAGGGGGGGCACGAGGTGGGCAGCCGCCTGGTCGACCAGGGCAAGATTCAGCCGGTTGCACACACCGAGGCGGTCGAGGCTTGCCTCCGCGATCGCGAGCGCCCGCTCACGCGAGGCGGCGCCGTGGACGTAGAGAACGCCTCCGCCCTCGGCGTGCGCGAGCGTCCGGACGCCGTTCTCCGCGGCGAGGCGCGCAAGCGTGGCCGTCGTCTCGCCGCTCCCGCGCAGGATCACGAGCGGCATCCGCCGCGGCAGCGAAACGAGCAGGCGGGCGCCCTCCCGCTCGGCTGAGCGGACGAGCCCGACAGCGCCGGGCGGCAGGCCCGCCGTCTCGAGGGCGGGCCGCAGCACGTCGTCGACGAGGACGGTCACGGTGCGAAGCGCGGCGCCACCGGTGCGCAGCACGGCCGTGTTGAGGCTCTTCAGGAGTTGGCCCGCGACGTCGAGCGCTACGCCGGGACGTGCCTCGAAATTCGCTCCCACCGTCCCGATCGGAATTCGCCGCTCGCTGACGAGCAGGCCGTTCGGGAGCGTCCAGCTCGCAACCTCGCGTTCGAGCGGTGAGACCTCCGCCATCACCTCCGCCTGGCGTGCAAGCCCCTCGACGCGGCTCGCGTCGAGCCGGAGTCGGTCGAGCATTCCCTCGTCGAGCCGGCCTGTCGCCACCTCGCAGTCTGCAGCATTCGCCTCGAGAATCGCCGCGCACCGCTCTCGGGTGAACGCGCCCGCTGCGCGGAGCGCCTCGGCGACCTGCTCGTCCCGGAGAGAGGCTGTCGCCCGGTTCGCCTCGGCGGCCTCCCGCTCGATCAGGTCGATCAGCGCCATGTCGCTGCACATACTCGCAGCCTCGCGGTTCACGGCGAGGCGTCCCAGCCGCGCCACTGCACCACGTCGACGGCCAGCACCGGAGGGCTCGGTGGCTCGACGCGATACCGCCCGTATTTCTCCGCAAGCAGGCGAAGTGCCCGCTCGGCCTCCTCGCCCGCATCGAGCACCCGCGCCCGGCCGCGCAGCCTCACCCACCAGAGCCGGCGCCAGTCGTCCTCGTAGTGATCGACGAGAACGGTGACGTCGGGCCGCTCGCGCGCGTTCTCGATCCGACGAAGCGTGCGGGAGCGCTTGGGCTTCGCGTCGACGGCCGAGAGGAGCGTGTCGTCTACGAGGACGAAGACGATCGGCACGAGGTGCGGTCGCCCGTCTGCGTCGATCGTCGCGAGGCGGGCCACCTTGGCGTCCCGCACCAGCTCCCTCAGTACGATCGGGTCGTGCACCTGGGCATCATCCTGCCGAACTACGACAAGCACGCGAGCCCCGCGGGTGTGCGCGCCGTGGCCGAGGAAGCGGAGAAGCTGGGTTTCGACTCCGTCTGGGCAACCGAGCACATCATCGTCGGGCCGGAGGGCGTCGACCCGTACGGGCGGGTGCTCGACCCGCTCTGCACGCTCTCGTGGATCGCCGGCTACACCGAGCGGGTCGGTCTGGGCACGTCGATCGTGCTCGTCCCGCTCCACCATCCGATCCGGCTCGCCAAGGAGGCCGCGACCCTGCAGGAGCTGTCCGGGGGCCGTTTTCGCCTCGGCGTCGGCATCGGCTGGCACGAGGACGAGTTCCGCTTCATGGGCGTCGACTTCGCCGGTCGCGGACGGCGAACCGACGAGGCGCTCCGGCTGCTGAGGGCGCTCTGGTCGGGTGAGCGCGAGTTCCGTGGCGAGCTCTGGTCCTTCGAGGACGCGACCTTCGCGCCTCTCCCCTCGCCGCAGCCCGAGATCTGGGTCGGCGGCGGCTCCGACCGCGCGATTCGCCGCGCCCGAGAGCTCGGCGACGTCTGGCACCCGACGCGGCTCGCGCCCGACCGGGTCGGCGAGGTCAAGCAGCGATTCCCCGAGCTGCGAGTCGTGCCGCGGATTACGGTTGCATCTGCCGAGGACGCCGAGACGGCGATCGAGGGCTTCGTTGCCACCGGCTGCGACGGGGCCGTCGTCAGCTTCGGAACCGAGCCCGAGCGCGCCGTCGCCTCGATGCGCGAGCTCGCCGAGCGGCGCCGGTAGTCAGGCTTCCCCGCCGACCCAGTCGCGCGTGAGGAAGAGCCAGAAAGCAAGCCCCGCGTAGCGCCCGTAGCGGCGGAACCGGCGCGCGATGGCGGCGTCCGAGACCTGCCTGCGGCCGACGAGCCGCGCGTACTTCGGCCGCGTCCACGAGTCGAGCACGAGCAGCGAGTGGCGTCCGAGCAACATCATGACGTGGGCTGTCGCGTACGGCCCAACGCCGGGCAGGGCGAGCAGCAGCCTCGTCAACTCCTCGTCGGGGAGGATGTCTTCGGGCGCTGTGAGCGCTTCCAGATCGAGCGATCCGCTCGCTACCGAGCCGGCCAGCGCGCGCAGGTACGCGGCGCGGTAGCCGGCGCGGACAACGTCACGGTAGAAGCTCTCCGGCGCGGCCGCCATCGCCTCGGGCGTCGGAAAGGCGCGCCCGTGCCCACCGACGGACGGCTCGCCGAGCTGCTCGACGAGCGCCGTCGTCATCCGCACCGTCGCCGACCAGGTGCAGTTCGTCGTGCAGACCGTCTTGACGACGTCCTCGAAGACGGTCGGGGCGCGCAGCATGCGGCCCGCGCCCGCCGCGGCCCAGGCGAGGTCGGGATCGGTCGCGATGGCCGCGTAGAACGGCGAGAGATCGTCGTCGAGCGCAAGCACCAGCCGCACGAGTGCGACCAGGCCGTCACACTCGACCCGGCCGGGTGGCGGACCGAGCACCTTGATACGGCCGCGACCCGCTGTGCCCGCCGAGAGACGGATCGTGCGCGGCCGGCCCCCACTGGGGGGAGCCGTCAGCTCGAGTGTGCGAGCCGTCTCGTCGAGCCGCGCGGGCGGAAGCGAGGCGACGCCGTGCGAGACGAGCGTTCGCCAGAGGTCGACGGGCTCGCCGCCCGCACCCTTGAGCTCGAACTCGATGTCGGCCACCCGGACATCTTGGCTAGTCGGGGGCCAGGGGTGGGGGAGGGGAGTAACGGGGCGCGACCCGGAACGCCCCCGCACCCTCTACAACAGCCTGCTCTACCACGGCCCCGACGGACAGCTCGCCGAGCACCGCCGAAAGCTTTGTGCTGGGAGAACTAGGAGCCCTGGCGCCGCTCGAGGACGCGAGGGCGGTGTGACGCCGAGTAGACGTCCTTCCGCCTGATCAGCCCGTCCTCGAAGAGGAAGATGTCGGCGCCGTCCCACTCCAGCACTCGTCCGTCCTCGTGGGTCGCCGCCGCCGTCCACTCGCTGACGACGAGCGCCTCTCGCACGTACAGGCGGCGTCCGCGGAAGGCGAGGTCGGGCCAGTTGCGGAAGATCTCCGCGATGTGATCGGCCGCGTCCGGTCCCTCGGCCCGCTCGCCAGCCGTGTGGTTCTCGAACACGAAGTCCGGGGCATGGAGCGAGACGATCGCATCGAGATCGTGCCGGTTCCACGCGTCGTTGTAGAAATCGATCGCCTGCTCGAGCGCCGTGGCGGAATCGGGCGGAAGGTCGGATGGTCTCACGGTGATCTCCCTGGGTCGTCGGAAGTTGCCTGGGGAGACCTTAACGTGGAGGTCGCGGCCGACGTCACCTTCGCCCCCCGAACTACCGCGACAGCCGCGCGGCGCGCCTGAGGACCCGCTCGTCGCCCGTCCGGCGCGTGACGCCGTCGGCGTCGAAGCGCTCGAGCAGCAGCTGCGCGGTGCGGCGCGACGTCCCGAGCAGATCGCGAAAGCGCGCAAGTCGGATCGTCCCGGCGCGCTCGCATTCCTCGACCAGCGCTGCGCGGGCTCGCTCGAACGACTCGGCGTGGACGGCCAACCCTTCGCCGAGCCGCACGAGCCGTCCCTGCTCCTCGAGGTACCCAGCGAGCCGGGCGTCCTCGACCCGCACCGGATCGAGGCCGGCCGCCGTGAGCTCGGATTCCACGCGCGCAGCGGCCTCAGCTGCGTCGCCGACCGACGCCATGCCACCGGGCAGATATGCCTTTCCGCCACGCCGCTCCACAGCGAGGAGACCGAGCACTGCGCTCGCCCACGCCGCCGGCGGGAGGAGCTCTGCCAGCGGGATACCGGGGTCGAGCGGCACTTCCCGCGCTCGTCTCGCGAGCCGCTCGTGCACGGCGCTGCGAATCTCGTCGAGCCAGGCGCGGGCGAAGTACCACCGATCGGCACGCTCGAGGCCGGATAGCCCGCGCTCGAGCTCGCCGGGTGTGAGGAGGCCGCGCGCCTCCAGTGTCTCGCGCGTCTGCGGGGCATGGACCGCGGCTCTCGCGATCGCTACCGGATCGCCGGTCTCGAGCAGCTCGAGCCGCCTGGCGTCGGTTCTCCGCGGCGGAGCCGGGTCGAGCACCGTCCCGCCACCGATCGTCGTGCCGGCGCGGAGCACGACTCGATCGCCTCGCGCGGCGAGGGCCGGCTTGGCGAGCCGAAGCTGCGCGTACCGCTCTCCAACCCGGACGAGCCGCGCCTGTAGCTCCGAGGTTCCGTGGTGCACCTGGAGTTGCGTCCCGCTCTCGATCGGGCGAAGCTCCTCGAGCGCGACGTCCAGCCGGTAGCTCGAGGGATACGAGCCGGCCGAGACGAGCACGTCGCCCCGCTGTACGGCCGAGCGCTCGAAGCCGGGAAGGCTCACCGCGACGCGCTGGCCGGCGGCGGCGCGCTCCACCGGCCGGTCGTGAACCTGGACGCTGCGCACGCGGACCGCGAGGTTCGCGGGCTGGAGCCGAAGCTCGTCGCCCTCGCCGATCGCTCCCGACCACAGGGTTCCCGTGACGACCGTGCCGATCCCGCGGAGCGTGAAGGAGCGGTCGACGAAGAGCCGCGTCGGCCCGTCCGCCGTGCGCCGGACGACCGCGCCTGCCGCCTTTTCGAGCGCCTTCCGCAGCTCGTCGAGCCCCTCGCCGGTCGCCGCGCTGACGGGCACCGCCGCAGCATCCGGAACCAGCTCCCGAGCCTCCTCCAGCGCGAGCTCGAGAGTCTCGGCGTCCACCGCGTCCGCCTTCGTGACGGCGACCACCCCGCGTTCCACGCCGAGGAGCCGCAGGACCGCGAGATGCTCGTGCGTCTGCGGCCGGGCGCCTTCCGCAGCGTCGATCACGAGCAGAAACAGGTCGATCCCCGTGGCACCTGCGACCATCGTGCGGACAAAGCGCTCGTGGCCCGGGACATCGACCACCGAGACTCGTCTGCCGCCCGGGAGCTCGAGCGGGGCGTAGCCGAGCTCGATCGAGATCCCCCGGCGGCGCTCCTCGGGCAGGCGGTCCGTGTCCTTGCCCGTCAGCGCGCGCACGAGCCAGGTCTTGCCATGGTCGATGTGCCCCGCCGTACCGATGGTGAGGGGGCGGTCATTCACGCTCGTCGGGCGGCGGCAACCGCCGCGGCCGCTTCCTCGACCTCCCCGTCGGCAAGCGTGCGGCAATCGAGCAGCAGGCGGCCGTCCCGCACGATGCCGATCACAGGCGGGTCGCCGGCGCGAAGTGGGGCGGCGAGCGCTTCCTCGACAGCGCAGGCGAAGCTCGCCAGCTCGGCCAGCGGCAGCGCACCGCCGCCGGCGCGGGCGATCGTCTCCTCGACGACGCCGCTCGCCAGCGTGGCGAGGCGCTCCGCCCTCGCTCGTACCACTTCCGCCGGCTCGAGCAGGGAGCGGAGCACCGGGACCTCGCGGACCGCGCGGCCGGGATCGAGGTAGAGGGCGAGCGTCCCCTCGAGCGCCGCGAGCGTGAGCTTGTCGGCTCGGAGCGCGCGCTGCAGGGGGTGACGGCGTAGCCGGTCGACGAGATCGGCTCGCCCAACGACGATGCCCGCCTGCGGGCCGCCGAGCAGCTTGTCGCCCGAGAAGCAGGCGAGGTCCGCGCCCTCGGAGAGGCTGTCCTTCGCCGAGGGCTCGTCCTCGAAGTGACGGAACGCGCCGGAACCGAGGTCGTCGACGAGCGGCAGCCCGTGGCGTCGCGCGACAGCCGCCAGCTCCCCGACGGACGGCTGCTCCGTAAAGCCGACGACGCGGAAGTTGGAGCGGTGGACGCGCAGGAGCACAGCCGTCTCGGATCCGACCGCATCCTCGTAGTCGGCTGCGCGCGTGCGGTTCGTCGTCCCGACCTCGCGCAGGCGCGCGCCCGAGCGCTCCAGCACCTCGGGGATGCGGAAGCCGTCGCCGATCTCGATCAGCTCTCCGCGCGAGACGAGCACTTCGCGACCTTCGCCCAGTGCGGCCAGTGCGAGGAGGACGGCGGCTGCGTTGTTGTTCACGACGAGCGCGGCCTCGGCTCCCGTCAGGCGGTGGAGGAGGGAGGCGACATGCTGCTGGCGCGACCCGCGCTCGCCTCGCTCGAGGTCGTACTCGAGGTTCGCGTAGCCACCAGCCACCTCGGTGACACGCGCGAGGGCGGCAGCGGCGAGGGGGGCGCGCCCGAGATTCGTGTGGACGACGACCCCCGTTGCGTTCAGCACACGGCGAAGCTGCGGGCTTCGTGCGGAGGTGAGCTCGCTCGCCACACGCGACGCGAGATCGCCCGGATCTCGAGCCGCGCGAATCTCCTCGCGCGCCGAGCCGAGGACGGTTCTGGCAGCCTCCACGACGGAGACGCGATCCCAGGCCGAGAGGCGCTCGTCCCGCATCAGGTCGTCGACGGACGGGAGGTCGCGCAACTCCATGTCCAAAGTGTACGAAGGTATCGTTCGCGGAGAGATGCCCGCGGGACGGCTCCGATCCGCGCTGACCCTCGCGACGGCCGCAACCGGAGTCGGAGCCGGCGCGCTCGCCCTCGTCGGCAGCTCCAACGCCGCTCGGACCGCGCGTCACGCTGGATCCGGGCAAATCGTCTTCGTTCGAGTGGCCGCCGGGCCAACGCTGAGCAGTGCGCTCTGGCTGGCGAACCCACTCGGTGGTTCGCCTCGAAGGCTCACCGTCGCCCGGCCGAAGTACGGGCAGCTGCAGCCCCGCTGGTCGCCGGACGGACGGCGGATCGCCTACGCCCGGCTGCACTTCCAGAGTGCCAAGTCCGATCCAGATCTCGGCGAGTTGCGCCTCGTCACGCTTGGCTCTTCGGCTTCACGCCGGCTCGACCGGGCTCCGAGCCGACAGGTCGACCTCTCTCCGACGTGGTCGCCGGACGGACGGCGGATCGCATTCGTTCGCGTCAACCTGAAATGCGTGGACACCGTGAACGCGTGTGCCTTCTCCGAGACGTGGTTGGTGAACACGGACGGCAGCGGGCGGAGGCGGCTCGCCGCGACCGACATCGGCGGCGCGGCCTGGTCGCCCGACGGTTCGCGGGTCGCCGTGGTCGCGCCTCCCCGCCCCCCATTTCTGTGGGGCCAGCTCGAGCTGGTCGAGGCCGGGAGTGGCGGAGTTCAGGAGCTGCCGGCAGCGGTGGGGGGCTCCGGTGCCGACTGGTCGCCCGACGGCTCCAGTCTTGCCTACAGCCAACCTGACGGCCGCATCGCAGTGATCCGGCTCGACGGCTCGATTCCGGCAGTACTGACCTCGCCGCCGGTCAGGGTGGGAGACCTCTCCGCGACGTGGTCACCGGACGGTCGTCGCCTCGCCTTTCGCCGAGTGGGAGGAGCGAGCGAGGAGCTTTACGTCGTCAACGCCGACGAGGGGAGGCGCGGCGGCTCGCCGTCAGTCAGGGGCTTGGCGAAAAGTTGGCGTGGTCACCCGACGGGACGAGGCTTGCTTTCGCAGCGGGGCGGAAAGTCCCGACTCTCCACGTTGTAGCCGTGGACACCGGGGGCCAGCGGACGCTTGGCCAGGGTCTCAGTCCCGACTGGAAACGCTGAGCAGCTCTCGCTGAACCGGCGGCTCACACCACCCAGCGGCGTGCTTCGCGCCTTCGGTGCCGTAGCCGAGCCCGAGGCTCTCGCGGGAGGCGAGGGCAGGTCATGGCTCGCGGGTGACGTCGTACTCAAGCCCGTGGGGCACGTGGAGGAGGCCGAGTGGGTGGCCGCTGTGTCGGAGGGGCTCTGCGAGGACGGGTTTCGCGTGGCTTCCCCGCTGCGTTCCAGGGCAGGCGGCTGGGTCGTCGGCGGGTGGACAGCCTGGCAGCGGATCGAGGGCGAGCACGAGCTCGGCCGCTGGGGCGAGATCGTGCGGGCCGGCGAGGCGTTCCATCGTGCCGTCTCGCAGCTGCCGGAACCGCCCTTCATCGCTCGCCGGACGAACCCGTGGTCGTGGGGCGATCGCATCGCCTGGGGCGAGTCGCCCGCGGAGCGTTTCGCGAGGGCCAGGCACATGGGCCCGCTGCTCGAGGCGCTGCGGCCGGTTGCGCTGCCGAGCCAGGTGATTCACGGCGACCTCCCGGGCAACGTGCTCTTCGCGCCGGGCCAGGCTCCCGCGATCATCGACTTCGCTCCCTACTTCCGCTCCGCAGGCTTCGCGTCGGCGGTCGTGGTCGGCGACGCGCTCACGTGGTACGGCGCCGACGACTCGATCCTCGACGAGGTCGTACACGTCGAGGAGTTTCCGCAGCTGCTCCTGCGAGCGCTCGTCTACCGGATCGTGACCGACGCGATCGCCCGAACTTCCCGCAGCAGCCACGTGACGAGGATCCGTACCTGGCTCCGGTCGAGCTGGCCCTCGAGCTCGCTACTGGGCGTCGGCCTTGAGGGGCGTCGACGGCACGGGCGCGCCCCTGCGCCCGTAGCCGTCGAGCACGTGCTGCGCGGCGACGGCGGGGTCGTCTGTAAGAAAGAGGAGCTTCTCGTCCTCGGCCGAGATCATCCGCTTCGTCAAGGGCTCCCGGTGGAGCCAGTCGAGCAGACCGCTCCAGTAGGCGGAGCCGACGAGGACAACAGGGAAGTCGAGCACCTTGTTCGTCTGCATCAGCGTCAGCGACTCGAACAGCTCGTCGAGCGTGCCGAACCCTCCCGGGAAGAGGACGAAGCCCTCCGAGGCCTTGACGAGCATCACCTTGCGGGCATAGAAGTGGTCGAAGGTCAGCTCGATGTCGAGGTAGGGATTGCCCTGCTGCTCGTGCGGCAGCTCGATGTTGAAGCCGACCGAGACGCCGCCCGCGTCGTGCGCGCCGCGGTTTGCAGCCTCCATCACGCCGGGGCCGCCGCCCGTGACGACGGCGAAGCCTGCCTCGGCGAATCGGCGTCCCGTCTCGCGCGCCGCCAGGTAGACGGGGTGGTCCTCGGCGATCCTCGCCGAGCCGAAGATCGTGACTCCGGGCCTGCCGATCCGCTCGACCGCCTCGAAGCCCTCCTGGAACTCGCGCGCGATCAGCGCGACGTGCTCGTCGAGTGCCGCGTCCTCCCGCTCGAGGATCTGTCGGTCGGTCGTCTGGGACATTCAGCCTAGAAGCTGCGCGGAACGTGGGTCGCGTGCATGCCGAGGACGAGCAGCGCCGCGAGCGCGAAGTACAGCACCCCGATCGTGACGCGCCGGCCGGCGCTCACCGTGTAGTACGACTGCGTCTCGGGATGCCTTCGCATCCTCCACCGGCTGCGGAGCTCCATCGCGGCGAAGATGAGAATGATGATCAGCAGGGGGTTCGGGCGGTAGAGGACGAGCGCGACCAGTCCGACGAGCCCGGCGAGCCAGAGCGCCGGGTGCAGAGCCCCTACGATGCGGCCGCCGTCGAGCGGAAGCACCGGCAGCAGGTTGAAGAGGTTGATCAGGAAGCCGAGGAAGGCGAGCGCGATCAGCGGGCGCGAGTCCGTGGCCGCGCCGACGATCCAGATGCCGGCCGCGCCGATCGAGCCGAGAATTGGCCCAGCGATTCCGTTCAGTGCCTCGTGCCAGGCGTCCTGCGGCATCCGCTTCATCATGATCGCGGCACCCAGGAACGGGATGAAGAGCGGTGCACTGACGGGTAGACCCTGACGCTTCGCCTCGATCACGTGGCCCATCTCGTGAACGAGCAGCAGGCCGATCAGACCTAGGCCGAACCACCACCCGCCGATCCAGACATAGACTGCGGCCGAGACGAAGATCGAGAAGAAGAACTTCGCCTTGAAGAGGAACGCGCCGTATTTTACGAGCAGCGCGCCGAGCCCTGCGAGGGGCGCCCAGATGCGGCGAAGGAGCAGCCGCCAGGCGGGCTGTTGGGGCTGGATCGGGTCGTAGTTCCGCTCGTAATCGGGATGCGGCTGAGGTTCCACGGGTCCTACGGTAGCTCTATGAGGTGCCCGTCGGCCGTGATCTCGGGGCTGGAGAAGACGCAGTCGACGTGGATCGAGGCCTGGTTGACGCCGCCGTACGGGCCGGTGTTCCGGCCGATCGCGACGTGGGCCGTGCTCGCCGCCTTCTCGTCGAGCATGACGTGCCCTCGCGGCGAGATGGTCGGGTTGAAGCCGATTCCGAGCTCGGCGATCACGTCCGCTCCCTCGCCGGCACGCTCGACGAGGTCCCTCAGCATCGCGGCAGCTCGGCCGCCTTCGATCGAAGTGGCGCGGCCATGCTCGAAACGCAGGACGACCGGCTTGTCGACAAGCCCCTCCACCGTGTAGGGAACGGTGAGGTCGGCGACGAGGACGCCGTTCGCGCTGTCCTCGAGCGGGCAGGTGAAGACCTCTCCGGCGGGGTAGTTCGCGGCGCCGCCGCGCTCGAGCGGAAGCGCGTCGGATTGCCAGCGTCGGCCGTCCACGCGCACAGTCAAGTCGGTGCCGGCTCGGCCGCGGACATCTTCCGCACGTCCTCGAGGGCGCCGAGCAGTGCGCGGGCGGAAGCCTCGAGGCGCGGCGGCGGCTGCGACAGCTCGCCGCGAAGCAGCTCGCCGTCCACGAAGCTCAGAAAGATCTGACGCCCGCCGTGGCCGGCGACGGCCTCCAGAAGCTGCATCCGCGCCCCGCCCTCCTCGCCGAGCGGCCGCTCGGCGAGGAAGAGCGACGCGTCAGCCCTCTTCGCAGCCTCGAGAGCCGAGGGCGGTGGCGAGACGAGCGGCCGCGTCCCGGTCCAGAGCTCGAGTCGCGGGTCGGCTCCGGCGTCTCGAACCGCGGCCGCGAGCTGGGAGCCTTCTTCGGCGAGCGGCTCGTCGACGAGGACGAGGACGCGCTCGCCTGGCTGCAGGCGAGCCGCGTCGACCAGGTTGGTGCACCAGCCCGGATGTGCGAGTTGTTCCTTCACCACCCGCGCACGGTATCGGTGGTTCAGCGGAAACGAATCCTAGGAGCCGCGGCCGATCCACTCCTCGCCCCCCTCGTAGACCTCCTTCTTCCAGAGCGGCACCGTGTCCTTGAGCATGTCGATCGCGTCCTTGCAGGCAGCCAGCGCGTCTCGGCGGTGCGGTGCCGACACGGCGATGACGACGCTCGTCTCGCCGATGCCGACCCGGCCGACGCGGTGGTGGATCGCCACTCCGCA